>CAZABU010000017.1:624-20036 GCA_964483225.1 uncultured Ruminococcus sp.
GGTTGTTACAGCGAGAAGCGAATCGAATCTGTCGACAACTCCTCCGTGACCGGGGAAAATCCTGCCGTAATCCTTGACTCCGTACTCGCGCTTGATAAGCGAGGCAACAAGGTCGCCAAGCTGAGAAACTATTGAAAGAAGGAAGCCGAGTACGAAGAGATGAAGGTAATTCACCTGTATATTCTCAACTATAAGGTCGAGTGCAAGACCGTATAACGGAAGCGCAAGAGTAGCCGTAACAATACCGCCCACTGCTCCCTCAACCGTTTTCTTCGGACTTATTTCGGGAATAAGCTTATGCTTACCAAGCATCATACCAAACGCGTATGCGCCGGCATCGCAAAGCCAGGATGCAAGGCACGCAAGAACGATAAGAAATACACCAACTTCTTTATCAATGTATCTAAGCAGGGATAGTGATGAAAAGGCTACAACCACGTAGGTGATCGTGATAAATATTTCCGAAATCCTCGAAAACGGTATATTCCCCTTGGAAAACACGCTGATTCCCATTAAGAGAAGCATATATACGAAAACCGATGCTGCAAGCACAGCCAGATAGGTGATAAACCCGATTTCCTCGACGAAATAGCCAAACTGCGGAAATGCTATTGCAAACAGATATGCCGGTAAGGCTACAAGCAGCTTCCGTTCAACTCCGAAAATGCGGAGAAACTCGAATGCAGCTCTCGCCGCAAGCAAAGAAAGCACTATAGGATATACTATATAATTTGAAAAAATAACAATCGGTAGCGCAAAAACAATCAATATTAGCGCCGTTATAAGTCTTTGTTTCATTTGTTTTCTGGATTTGCCTCACTTTCGAAATCTTCGGGATCAAGACCGCCAAAGCGTCGGCTTCTTGAATTAAACACTAAAATACATTTTTCAACCTCCTCCTGCCCGAAGTCAGGCCAGAGGGTACTTGTAATAATAAATTCGGAATATGCGCTCTGCCAAAGAAGAAAATTAGATATACGGAAGTCGCCGCCCGTGCGGATAACGAGATCTGGATCGGGCGATTTTGCCGTGTACATATAGCGGGAAAGGATATTCTCGTCGAGCGTAGTGTGCCCATCGGCAATAGCCAAATTGGCGGCGTGGACTATCTCGTTCCTGCCACCGTAATTCAAAGCAATATTGCACACAAATGGGTAACTGTCGGTCACGCGCTCTGCCTCTATGCATTTCTCGCGAAGGCTATCCGAAAGCAGAGATTTGTCACCGATAAATCTGACAGTGAAATCAATCTCACCCGACGCACTTTTCTTAATTATTTCGTCAGCATACTGCTCGAAAATCTGCATCAGCGCGTCGACCTCGTCCTTCGGTCGCTTCCAATTCTCCGTCGAAAAGGCGTAAAGAGTGACGTGCCTAACGCCGAGCGACCTTAGAACACGCAATACGTTCAGCACGTTCTTTGCCCCCTCCGCGTGACCCGCACTTCTCGGCAAGCCACGCTTCTTTGCCCATCTGCCGTTGCCGTCCATAATGATGGCAACAGACTCGGGGGCGACGGGGGTATTTATGGATTCTTCCTTGAATATCGCCAAAATAAGCTCCTGCTTTGGAGAAATTAAATCTCCATTATTTCCTTAGTCTTTGATGCGGTGATATTGTCAATTTCCTTGATGTACTTGTCGGTAAGGTCCTGAACGTTCTTATCCGAAGCCTTCGCCTCATCCTCGGTCATAACAGAATTCTTCTTGTCTGCCTTAACCTTATCGTTTGCATCACGGCGGATGTTACGGATAGCAACCTTTGCATCCTCGCCCATCTTGGAGATCTGCTTGGAGAGCTCCTTTCTGCGCTCCTCGGTCATCGGGGGGAAGATAAGGCGGATGGCAGTTCCGTCGCTCTGGGGATTGATTCCGAGATTGGGATCGGACTGGATAGCCTTCTCTATGCCCTTGATGGCAGACTTATCCCACGCGGTGATCATAATAGTGCGCGCGTCGGTTACCTTAATCTCTGCGATAGAGGAGATGGGCGTGGGAGAGCCGTAATAATCAACGTTTATTCTTTTAAGAACATCGGGGTTAGCCTTTCCTGCTCTTATGGTGGAGAGGTTATCGGAATAGGAGGCGATGGTCTTTTTCATTCTTGCTTCATAATCTCTGGTATCGAGTTTCATATATTTTTCTCCTTGTCGTGTTTATATTATGCAATTTATTCGGGATAAATAACAGTTCCCAGCGCCTCACCTCTGAGAGCGGCAAGAATTGCCTCCGGCTCGGTGAAGCCGAACACTCTGATCTGCATATTTCCGGAAAGGCAGAAGGCGGTGGCGGTAGAATCTATGGCCTTCAGATTTTTAGCGAGAACCTCGGAGGCCCTTACCTCCGTATACTTCTTCGCTTTCTTGTTCTTATTGGGGTCGTCGTCGTAGATATAAGGAATATTCTTTGCCATAAGCATAGCATCAGCACCGATCTCCGCCGCTCTCACAGCACCGGCAGTGTCGGTGGAGAGGAAGGGGATACCGAGTCCGGCGCCGAAAATAGCGATACTGCCGGCCTCAAGCGCCGTAATCGCGGCCTCTGCAGTATAAGGCTCCGCAAAGGGCGCCATAGGAACCGCGCTGAACACTCTGGCATCAGCACCCGCGCGCGCAAGCGCATCCTTCAGATATATGGAATTCATAACCGTTGCGAGCATACCCATACGGTCTGCCGCAGTCCTGTCCATACCGACGCCCTCTCTGCCACGCCAGATATTACCGGCGCCTACCACTACGGCAAGCTGGTAACCCTCGCTGACGGCAGTCTTAAGCACGGCCGCTACCTTATTCACAAAATCCTTATCGTAAAAATCCGGCGTCTTGTTGGCGAGAGCCTCGCCGGAAAGCTTCAGTAATACTCTTTTCATATCCTACATCTCCCCCCCTGTTGCTTACGCTTTTTTAAGTGCAATGGCACGCTTTGCACTCTCTGCGATATTAGCCGCGGTGAGACCGTAGATCTCGAGAAGCTCGGGAACCTGGCCACTCCTTCCGAACTCGTCCTGCACGCCGACTCTGACAACGGGAACGGGAGCCGTCTGGCAAAGCGACTCACAGACAGCGGCACCAAGACCGCCGATAACGTTGTGCTCCTCTGCCGTAACGACGGCACCGCTTCTCTTAGCGGCGCGGGCAAGAAGCTCCGCATCAATGGGCTTTATGGTATGGATATTTATAACGCCGGCACAAATACCTTCAGCGGCGAGCATATCGGCCGCCTCAAGTGCAAGGTGAACCATATATCCGGTAGCAACGATAGTAACGTCGGTGCCCTCGCGGTATTCAATACCCTTACCTATCTCGAACTTATAATCGGGAAGGGCAGCGGTCATATCCGGAACGGCGTATCTGCCAAATCTGAGGTACACGGGGCCGTAGGTATTGATCGCAGCCTCGACAGCCGCATAGGCCTCGGTAGCATCGGCGGGATTGATGATGGTCATACCGGGGATGGTACGCATAAGCGCGATATCCTCGTTACACTGGTGAGTTGCTCCGTCCTCTCCAACGGTAATGCCGGCGTGAGTCGCACCGATCTTAACGTTGAGGTGGGGATAACCGATAGAGTTTCTGACCTGCTCAAAGGCTCTGCCTGCCGCAAACATTGCAAAGGACGAAGCAAATACGGTCTTTCCCGTAGCGGCGATTCCTGCCGCAACGCTCATCATATTTCCCTCTGCAATACCGCAGTCATAAAATCTCTCGGGGAATTTCTTCTTAAACATTCCCGTCTTTGTAGCTGCCGCAAGGTCAGCATCGAGAACAAGGAAATCATATTTTTCGCCCAGGGCGCAAAGGGCCGCGCCGTAGGCCTCTCTTGTAGCTTTCTTATCTGCCATTTTCCACTTCCTCCTTACTTAAGCTCTGCCGCGATTTTCTCAAGGTCGGCAATAGCAACCTTGTAGAGATCTTCCTTAGGCGCCTGACCGTGCCACTCACAGGAGTTTTCCATATAAGAAACGCCCTTGCCCTTGGTGGACTTTGCAATTATAACGGTGGGCTTGCCCTTCACGGTCTTTGCCTCTGAAAAGGCCGCCTCTATGGCGTCGAGGTCGTGAGCATCAATGGAGATAACGTGCCAACCGAAGGCACGGAATTTCTCGTCGTGAGGAGTGGGATTCATAACCTCTGTTACAGGACCGTCGATCTGAAGTCCGTTCCAGTCGAGCACGGCAACGAGATTGTCAAGCTTATAATGAGCGGCAAACATTGCAGCCTCCCATACCTGCCCCTCCTCGCTCTCGCCGTCACCGAGAACGGTATAAACGCGATAATCGGCACCGTAGGCCTTGGCGGAAAGAGCCATGCCGCAAGCGGCGGAAATTCCGAGACCGAGAGAGCCGGTGGACATATCAACGCCGGGAACGCCCTTCATATCCGGGTGGCCCTGAAGCCGCGACGCGGTCTTACGAAGGGTCTTCAGCTCCTCCTTATCAAAGAATCCACGCTCCGCGAGAGTTGCATAAAGGGCGGGGGCGGTATGTCCCTTGGAGAGGACGAACCTATCTCTGTTTTCCATCTTAGGATTCGCGGGGTCTACGTTCAACTCCTCGAAATACAGATACGCCATGATATCGGCGATAGAAAGTGATCCGCCGGGGTGACCGCACTTTGCATTATAGACACCCTCGATGATGCTGATACGAATATTATTCGCAATACGTGAGAGCTGCAGCTTCTTTGACTGTTCCATTCAATTCTCCATTCTGCCGCGCGGGCGGCACATAATAATCCTATCCTATATTTTACTACAAATTACTACAAAAGTCAATACGACAAACCAAACTATTGGCATAAAAAGTTGACATATTTGGCGAGTGTTTTTTAGATAATTTGATAAAAAGGGGGTGGGAGCAGTACGGTCTGCAAAAAAACAGCACAAAAAAAGCGGCGTGCCCCGTCGGGTGGGAGCACGCCATAAGGCAAAATATGTACCTTTCAATTGTTTGTTTCAAGCGTTAAAGATCGTAATACCTCTTGAAAATTCCTTCCGTCACGCCGATATATATAGCCAAGTACACGGTCATAACTATGCCCTGCCCTATACCAAAGGCGACGTAGAAACCGAACGCAAGGATTATAAAAATTATGTTCAGCGCGTACGTAACGTTCAATCCCAGAGCGGTTTCGGCACCGATCGCCTGCCAATAGATGAATATGGCGACCAAAGTTATCACGGCGCCGATCAAAATGGTTGCACCCACGGAAAGATGGCTAGGATCGCGCACCTCCTCGCCATCCTCAGCCGCCTCCTCGTCGGCACCATCCGAAACGTAGGCGACGCAACGGTCGACATATAGATTAACGTAATTGTAATCGGGATCGACATAATACCTTACCTCCCAAACGTGGCCCGAGGAGGTGAAGGACTCGGTGCAAGATTCCTCTACGATATGATCGCTGTATCAACCTTAGAGCCACAGCTCGCCAAAGCAAAACAACTCACAACATGCACGGCGACAAGATGTAAATTTCTGATTATTTTCATATTATTCACCTTGAGAATTTATCCGTCCTCGCCGCACCGTGCGAGGTGTGGCATTTTTTGAAAAACGACATAAAACCGATAAGATGGCGCGTCCCCCAAGCGGAGCATCGCGCCATCTTATCAAAGGCCTTATGCAGATTAAAATCTTCTTCTGGTCTTAACCTGTACGACGAAGCCGAAGAATGCGCAGATAGCAATTACTGCGATCTTAACGATCTCAACGTAAGGAGCGGTAACAGTGATCATATCGAAGCCGCCGCCGATGGTTGCAAGAAGAAGGGCGTCGAGAGAAAGGAACGTGCAGTAGCCACCAAGAGCAGCAGTGCCGAGCATCTCGATCCACTTGCGGAAGATGAGACCGATAAGGATAGCAACGAGAGCTACTATACCGCTCATCATAAGGTTGTTCTGAGTCATGGGGGTGAAGGTGCCGATCATGCAAAGGTAATATACGGGATATCCGATTGCAAGAACGTAAGCAAGGAAGTAAACCAGCCTATAAACGAGAGCCGCAACAACACCGACAACGAGACCCACGATCAAATCGGTAACGGGAAGGAAGGCCGATACCAAGGGGAAAACAAAGTATGCGCCGCATACAAAGCCAACTACAAAAGCTCCAACGAACTTCTGAAGGGTGAGAAGCTTCTTACCCGCGAACACCTGAATCAAGGAGAGCGCAAGAAGAACAAGTGCGGTAACTGCGGGAATCATCTTGAGATATGCATCAACCATATCCCAGATAGCCGCTACGCTACCCTGCGAAGTCGCATTGTTGTAAAGCTCGGTGAACCAGGCACCGATGCCTGCAAAATCGACTTTTGCATTGATCAAATCATTGATTGTCATTATGTACCTCTTTCTCGATGGTTTGTCCATCAAAATTTTCACTCATAGTATACCATATTATTTTGGAAAAATCAAGAGCTTTTATGAAATAATTTACTAAAAAATTTAATTTTTTTTAATTTTCTTTTCCCCGGTATCCGGACTGCAACCCGGAGCGCGAAAAGCCTTTAACAAACGTTCATTTTCTCGCACCTTCTATCGAAGGATAAAGGTTGTAAACCAACCGGCCCAGCTTCTCTGCCATACGGACCGTCTGAGCTGCGCCGCTCGTCGGGCGCGTGACATAGGCGACCACGATATCAGCCTCCTCGGCAAGCATTTCGTTTCGGCGCTTCATGCATCCGTCGGTATAATCGTTGGTAACGTAGCGCACCGCATCGGCGTTACGGAGCAAAAATTCATAAGCATCACGCTGTACGTCATTCCAGCGCTCGTCCTGGTTTATACACGGGAGAACCAGCTCCAGCCTGACCTCGGGGTGGGTCATACGGAATTTCAGCACCCGTCTGGCGGCAAGGGTGTCAAATCCGACGGCACCGCCGGAAAGAAAGACACGGCAGCCCTGCCCGTAGGCGTATTCAATTGCCCGATCCAGAAGCTCCACAAGCGGTCCCGTATGACCGCCGGTAATGCGCCTGTGACCGGTAAAGGCGCAGACTCGTATCAAAGCTATTCACCTCACAATGCAGTTTCGTAATATTCTACCACGAGGGGACGGCTAAAGTCAATAGAACATTTAATTTTTATGAAAATACAAAAAGAGGGTTGACAAATACGACGTGAAGTGATATAATGTCATTTGTATAACGCAATGAGGGTTATCCCTTGAGCGAATTTTCCGGAGGAATCATGGACGACGCCACAGACGGGGACACTTGTCAGGTGACACCGTATAATATGTGAAATAACAGGCTTAGCCGCACTTTTGGGAGTACGGTTATGCCTTTTTTTGCTGTTTTTCCGCGAAAGCACGCTCTTGCGTAATAAATAATGAATGAAAGGTATTTTCAAAACAACAAAATCATGGAACCTCATCTAGTGTATCTGGTCATCATCATCGTATGTCTCGTTATGTCGGCGTATTTTTCGGCGACGGAGACCGCCTTCTCCACCTTCAATAGGATCAGATTGAAGAATATGGCCGAGAAGGGCGACAAAAAGGCGGCGAAGGTATTAAAGCTCGCAGACGATTACGACACGCTGATCTCCACAATACTTATAGGCAACAACATCGTGAATATTCTCGCATCCTCTCTCGGTACGCTGCTCTTCACCTCGCTTATCAGCAACCAGGACGTAGGAGCTACGGTTTCCACCATAGTGATCACCCTCGTGGTGCTTCTCTTCGGCGAGATCTCTCCGAAGACCATGGCAAAGAACTCTCCCGAGAAATTCGTACTCTTCTCTGCCCCGATCATCGGCGCTATCAAGGTTATATTCACTCCCTTCTCCTTCCTTCTCAAGAAGCTGCAGAACCTTCTTGCAAAGCTCGCTAAAAACGACGAGGATAAGGGTATGACCGAGGAGGAGCTCATCTCCATCATCGAGGAGGCCGAGGAGGAGGGCGACATCGACAAGGAGGAGTCCGACCTTATTAAGAGCGCCATCGAATTTGGCGATCTTGAGGTAGGCGACATATTCACTCCCAGAATCGACGTTACCGCTATTGCTCACGAGGCGGATAAGGAAACTATTGCCGCCGCCTTCACCGAGTCGGGATATTCAAGGCTCCCTGTTTACGAGGGCGACATCGACAACGTTGTCGGTATACTTTATTACAAGGACTTTTACGCTACTGCATATAATACAGAGGTACCCATCGACGATATTATGAAGCCTGCGATCTACGTCGCGGTCTCTCAGCCCGTAAACGAGCTTATGAAGGAGCTTCAGGAAAAGCAGCTCCACATGGCGATCGTTACCGACGAGTTCGGCTCCACCGCAGGTCTTGTTACTCTCGAGGATATTCTTGAGGAGATAGTCGGTGAGATATGGGATGAGCACGACGAGATCGTCGAGGAAATCAAGGAGGTCTCCGAGGGCGAATATCTTGTATCCGGTCGCGCAAACATTGACAAGTTCTTCTCCACCATTGACTTAGACGAGGAGTCCGACAACACCACCGTCGGCGGTTGGGTCATGGAGGCGCTTGGCAAGATCCCCGAGGTGGGTGACAGCTTTGAGGTCTTCGGGCTGGCCGTTGAGGTCGTTGAGATGGACGGCAGACGAGTTGAAAGCGTTCGCATCGTCGACGACAGAGCTCAGGAAACCGAGGACGGCGAAAACGACAGCGACAAGGAGCAGTCCGACAGTGAAGAAGCATCTGAGGAAGCCGTTCAGGAATAAAACCCGGAAAAATCATAACAATAATTTACATTTATAAAGAAAAACCGCCCGTGCAGAAAAAATTTGCGCAGGCGGTTATTTTATTTGTTTTCTACATTTATATATAATATGTCAGGCGGTCCTCCCGACAGAGCCGTAGCGGCAGGCGCGGTACAAATACAAGATCGTCACAAAGGCGCACAGAGCAAACAGGATTTTCAGCACTAATAAAACCGCGGACGCCTCCCGTCCCGCGAACAGGAAGAGCATACGGGTGAGCACAGCCGAAAGTATTGCGGCGACAGCAGGGACAAAAAAGGAATTAAAAAGCTCAAGCCGGAACCTTATCCGCGTACGCAGACGAAGGAAGGAGAGTGCAAAATTATAGCCCTCCATTATGACGATCACCAGCGCGTAGCCCATAATGCCAAGGCGGGGTATCAGCACCCATACCAGCGCAACGGAGAGAATGGAATCGGTGATATTTACCCACATTGAAAACACCTGCTCACCGACGCCCTTCAGCATAGAGTCGGTGACGTGATCGAGGTACATTATCGGTACTATAAAGGCAAGAACGGATATGTAATACCCTGCTTCGTAGGAATCGTATACCACGTAACCCAGCTCCTCGGAGAAAAGAAGCAGAAAGACCGAGGCGACGGCAGAATAGGTCATCGTTGTATTCAGAGCCTCCGAGGCTATGCGGCGCATTCGCGCATCTCCGCCCTCTGCCGCAGCAAGCTCCGGAACCAGGAGCCCTGCAAAGGATGACAGGGGCGACATTGGATAAAGGATCAGCGGAAGTGCCATTCCGTGGAGTATGCCGTACTGTGCATAAGCATCGGAGCTACTTTCGCCACCGTCCCTGAGCCTTGCGGGAATGAGTATATGCTCGAGAGTCAGCAGCGCCGAGCGAACGTAAGCTGAAAGAGCCAGAGGAACGGCCATTTCAGCTACCCGGCCTAAGTGAGGACTGTCGGTGCCGTTACCGTGAAGCCGTCTGTCAAAAAGAAACTGAAGCAGAGATATAACGAAGGCTACGCCCTCGGTTATAACGATTCCCAAGGAAAGGGCCAGCACCGACGCGATAGTTCCCTTCCCTGATGCGTTCACCACCAGCGAGACGGTCACGCAAACCTTCACAAGCTGGGCCAGCACCTGAGCCGCGGCATTGAAGCTGACGCGACGCACACCGACGAAATAGCCGGAAAACACAGCGCCAAAGGACACAGGTAGCAGGGACAGCGACAGTAATCTGAGCGAGAGCACCGTGCGGGCGTCGTCAAGTATTCTCTCGCCAATGAGGTCTGCCCCAAAGAACAGAAGCAGGGTTGCCAGAAGACCGAAGAAGCCGGAATACAGAAGCGCCCCCTTCACAACTCCGCCGACGCGTCTGCCGTCCCCTTCACCTATTGCCTCCGCAACGAGTCTGGTAACGGTCAGAGATATGCCGGATGTAGCGAAGGTCACGGCAAAGGAATAGACCGTCATTATAACGGTATAAAGCCCCGTCCCCTCGGCACCAACGGCGCGGGAAACGAAGGCTGTGAAAAGCATTGCAACCGTACGCATGGAAAGCCCCACTGCGGCAAGCATAGCCCCGCTCTTGAAAAATCTTTCTCTGTTTGACATAAAAAGCGCCCTCCCCATAAAGAATATGAGGGAGAGCGTGGGAAAATACTTATTTTACTTGCGAATATTGGAGAGCCACACCTGCATTTCGGAGGCACCGCGATTAGCGAACGCAAAATACGGAATCAGCCTTATGGCGCATTCTCGGAGCTGTGGCAGATGCTCGTAATAGAGATCATCGTCCGCAGTAGCGGTACGGTACCCCTTGGCGCAAAGGCAGGGAACGCCGAAGCCGCCCTCCGTGTCCTCTGTTATGGGCGACGAAAGATCGATACGTATATCGCGGATATGAGCGCCGTTATCCACGGACTCGGAGCAGTAAACGACGGGGCCACGCATCACGGCGCACTTCCCTGCGCAGAAATCGACCTTCGGGTTTGCGAAAACGAAACGGGGCTTCATTTCAAAGTCGAGCTCAACCGATTCTCCCTCCTTCAGGTCAAAATAAGCGTATCCGCGGTCGGTTTGCCCCTTATAGCTCTGCACCCACCAAGGAATACGAACGGCAAGGCGCGTGTCCCCCTCAAGCAAGGTGATCTTTATTTTGCCATCGCGAGGATAATCGGTGGTCTGCGCGATACGAAGCACCCCGGACGCCCTCTTGATCTCGGTTTCCGAGCTCATAAACTGGTGGACGTACAGGGTCTCACCGTCGTCACCGTAGAGAAAGCCCGCAACGGAGGGAATAAAACGAACGACGTTCGGGGGACAACAGGAGCATTTGAATACCTCGAGTCTTGTATGACGGGGATACTTTATCTTATCTTTAGTAGCAGATCCGTCCTTGCTCGCAAGATAGGGTAGCACCTCAAGAGGATTCTCGTAGAAGAATGCACGCCCGTCCAGGGAGATCGAGGAAAGGAATCCGTTATAAAGGATACGCTCTACCGTGTCGGCATATTTTGAATCGGGAACGTTCTCGAGCATTCTGCGACAGAAATAGGCAAGGCCGATTGCCGCGCAGCTCTCGCTGTAAGCAAGGAGGTTTGGCAGATCGTAATCAACGGTAAACGCCTCACCGCAGGATGACGAGCCGATGCCTCCCGTGATATACATACGGCGGCTGACGATGTTGCCGTAGAGTCTTTCACAAGCGGATAAAAGCTCAGAGTCGCCGTTTATATGGGCAAGATGAGCCATAGACGTATAAAGATAGGTTGCCCTGACCGCGTGTCCCTCGGCTGTGGTCTGCTGACGAACGGGCAGGTGTGATTGATTGTAGCTTTGCTCCGCCCATTCGGATATCGGCTTATCGCCAGACACACCGCGCTCGTTTATGAAAAACTCGGCAAGCTCAAGGTAGCGCCGCTCCCCGGTACATTCGTAAAGGCGAAGAAGAGCAAGCTCTATCTCCTCGTGACCCGGTGTAACGAAGGCGGTATCACGGTCGATCTTGAATCTCTTTTCTATATAATCTGCGTATTTGCACATAGCGTCGAGAAAAGCGCGCTTGCCCGTTGCTTCAAAATAAGCAACAGCAGCCTCCATAAGATGACCGGCACAGTAAAGCTCATGCCTGTCTCTGTCGGTAAACCGTGCACCAGGCTCAACCACGGTAAAATAGATATTGAAATATCCGTCATCACCCTGATTTTTCACCACGTCGTCTATTATGCCGTCGCAAAGAGCCTCCAGCTCCGGCACAGGTGCCTCACGAAGAATATAAGCTACACCCTCTATCCACTTCGCAACGTCGGAATCCCAAAAAACGTGCGGTTTACCCGGCATACCGGGACGCCAATTCATCTTAAAGGCATCTATTCGTCCGGTATCGTAAAACCTGTCGTACACCGCTTTTGCGGTAACGCTTCTTACCATATCCTGCTTAACTCTCCAAAATCCGCCCATTATCCTGCTTTTAGAGAAATCAACAGCTGTTATTTTTTTCATTATACGTCTCCTTTTCATCAAAAACTAAAATTGCTTGATGACACAATAATTATAGCACGCCCGAGCAACCCACGCAAGAGCGAATGTAAAAAAATAGCAAAAACAGCGTTGCCCTACTGCATTTTGCACACGAAGCGAGGATTTTTTTAAGTGTTTGCCGTCAAAACATACGAAAGTTCGAAAGTTTGTAAAAAAATTTTATAAAAGCTCTTGCATTTTTTGAATTTATATGTTATAATAACACTCGCTGATTTGTGATTAAACAAATAAATAATATAAAAATACGCCGCAAGGCGGGATTTTTGGAGGTGTCAAAATGGCTAAGTGCAGTATCTGCGGTAAGGGCGTTACCTTCGGACACAACGTGTCTCACTCCAACCGCAAGACCAACAGAACCTGGAAGCCTAATATCCGTAGGGTTAAGGCTGTGGTAAACGGAACCAACACTACTGTGTACGTTTGCTCCCGTTGCCTTCGTTCCGGAAAGATCGAGCGCGCTTGATGAATTAAAAAACTCTGCTTTTCAGGCAGAGTTTTTTAATTATACCGTAAAGTAAGGAGAACTACTATGACGAGTCTGCTCGTTAGCTGTGAGATCCCCGACGAGTGCGAGAGAACGCTCTCTGCTATGGGGTATAACGTTATGAGGCTCCCCGCGGCGCGAGCGCTCGCCGGCTCTGCCGTTGCAACTCACCCGGACAGCCTTATATTCCACCATGAAAATACTCTTATCACCAGCTGCGATTACTGCGACGATGGGGCGTATATCTTCAGCGACCTGCGACACCTGTACCCTGCCCTGTCGGTAAGATTTTGCGACGACCTCCGGGCGCCGAGCTTCCCGCAGGACTGCATTTATAACGCCGCCGTTTCGGGGGACAAGGTTTTCGCACGCACGAAAAGCCTATCTCAGGGTGTGCTGAGCTACGCGAAAAAGGCGGGTCTCAAGCTCATAAACGTAAAGCAAGGGTACCCTGCCTGCGCCACGCTGTTCGTCGGGAAGCGGGCAATCACCGCAGACGCAGGACTGGCAAGGATATATGCGGCAGAGGGGCTGAGGGTCACTCTCATCTCCCCGGGTGGGATAGAGCTCCCACCGCACGCATACGGATTTATCGGTGGAGCCTGCGGAGTTGTGGGTAATACTGTATACTTTTTCGGAGATATCGACACCCATCCCGATTCAAGGGCAATCCTTGAGGCTATTGAAAGCGAGGGCTACCTATCCGTGAGCCTGTCATCCGGAGCTCTTCGAGATATCGGCGGTATGATCGTCCTTTCCGAACAGGGCAGCTAAAAGCAGAGCCACGACCGGTGTCAATATAACTCCCGCGATACCGAAAAGCGAGTAGCCGACGTAGAGGATAATAAGCGTTATTACCGGGTGCATATCCAGGCTTTTGCCCACGATCTTCGGCTCCAGAAGCTGACGAAGCACGGTATTTACCACAAAAAGGACGGCGAGTCCTATTCCGACCGCGTGCCTTCCCATAGCAAGCTCGAAAATGCACCAGGGCAGAATAACGGTTCCTACCCCAATCACGGGCAGGACGTCAAGAAGCGCTACTATCAGGGCGATAAGCGGAGCGTGAGAAATACCTATCAGCAAAAAGCCCGCGAGAACTACGCCGTAGGTTATCAGCATCAGTATTACGTAAGAGCGGATATATTTTTTGGTGAGATAGAGCATATTTGCACCGAGGCGAAGGATTGTTTTTCGAATATTTTCGGGCAGATATTTCAAGGTGCATTCGTTTATCTTCTCGAGATCCAGCGCAAAGTATATCAACGCAATTACGGTTATAAGAATAAAAAGAAGCGCACCGGGCAAAGCGGCCCCCACCGACGTTACCGCAGAGGCAATCGAGGAAAGTGCCGTTGTCAGTAGCCCGTCAAGGGCTTCTCTGAGTCTGCTCGCCAGCTCCTCGGACACGTTGCCGTCAAGAAAGGGCAAGTGCATCTGCTCAAGGCGCAGAAGAAAATCGTAAAGCGCATTTCCCTCTCCGAAATCGGAAAGAAAGCTCCACACGGCGGCAGTCAGCTGCCACAAGCCAACAAAAACGAGTGCAAACACCGCAAGGGCCGCAAAGACAGCGAGCAACAGGCGCGTCAGACGCTCGGGCACGCGCAGCTTCTCTGAAATTACTGAAGCAGGACGCTTTACAGCGCCGGCCACGACCCAGGCTATAAGGAAGGGCAACAGCACGGGTAAGATATATTTGAAGCCCACGAGCAAAAGAAATCCACCCGCGATGACCGCGAGCATTATATACACCGACCTTTTCAGCTTTTCATTCATAGAAATTCCTCCCATCAATTAAATTATAAACAAAAAAATTTATATTATAACAAGGAGAACACACAAATGGTTATTATCGAAATGGAAAACGGCGGCAAGATCGAGCTTGAGCTCTACCCGGAGCTGGCTCCCAAGACAGTAGAGAACTTCCTTTCCCTGGTCGGCGAGGGCTTCTACGACGGACTCACCTTCCACAGAGTTATTCCCGGCTTTATGATCCAGGGCGGCGACCCCCTCGGCAACGGCATGGGCGGCGCTGACAAGAAGGTATTCGGCGAATTCCGTGCCAACGGCTTTGACAACCCCATAAAGCACGAGCGCGGCGTTATTTCCATGGCAAGAGCCTACGATCCCAACTCCGCCTCCTCGCAGTTCTTTATTATGCACGCGGATGCGCCTCACCTCGACGGTCAGTATGCGGCTTTCGGCAAGGTCGTATCGGGTATGGATGTAGTTGACGAGATCGCCGCTATTCCCACCGGATTTTCCGACAGACCTAAGATCGCTGTAAGGATCAAAAAGGCTTACATCGTCTGAGAATGTTTTTTTTAAGTACAGGGCTTTTGTATTGACTTAGCCTCATTTGTGTGGTATACTCTTACTATCATTTTCATAAAGGAGACACAAATGTCAGGCGAGCAAATTCAATTTTTAATTGCTATGATAGTATACATGGCAATAGTAATAGGTATAGGAATCTACTATTATAAGCGGGCGAACAAAAGCTCGGAGAACTATTTTCTCGGCGGGCGCTCCTTCGGACCGTGGGTAACGGCTATGAGTGCCGAGGCATCGGACATGTCCGGATGGCTTCTTATGGGACTTCCCGGCGTCGCATACTGGTGCGGTCTTGCCGATGCGGCCTGGACGGCTATCGGTCTTGCGATCGGTACTTATCTCAACTGGCTTATCGTTTCAAAGAGGCTTCGCAGATACAGCATCAAGGCTGACAACGCGATAACTCTCCCCGATTTCTTCTCCAATCGCTTCAAGGAAAAGGGCGGCAAGCCGATAATGACTATCGCGGCAGTCTTTATACTCATCTTCTTCACCGTTTACGCTGCGAGCTGCTTCGTTACCTGCGGCAAGCTCTTCTCGACCCTGTTCGGGGCGCCTTATTGGGCAATGATGCTCATAGGAGCGATCTTTGTGCTGGTTTATACACTCATCGGCGGCTTCCTTGCGGAGAGTGCGTCTGACTTTATGCAGAGCATCGTTATGGTATCGGCGCTCACTATTATCGTCGTGATAAGCACGATCTCGGCAGGCGGTGTCGGGGCGGTTATCGAGAACGCAAAGGAGATCGACGGCTTCCTTGATTTCTTCGGTATGGCGAATCCTACGGTGGTCGACGGCGCTCAGCAGGTCGTGGACGGGGCGGCCGTGTTCGGCGAAGCGCTCCCCTACACCTTCCTCACTATATGCTCAATGCTCGCGTGGGGTCTGGGCTACTTCGGTATGCCTCAGGTGCTTCTCCGCTTTATGGCTATACGCAAGGAGGAGGAGCTCAAGACCTCAAGGCGCGTTGCTATGGTGTGGGTAGTTATTTCCCTTGCCGTTGCCGTTTTCATCGGTATCGTCGGCAGACAGCTCTTCCCCACTGAATTTCTCACAAAGTCCTCTGCGGAAAATATATTCATCAAGCTCGCCCAGTCCTCTCTCCCTGCAATTCTTGCAGGATTTGTTATGGCGGGTATTCTTGCGGCAACTATAAGCTCCTCGGACTCCTATCTTCTCATCGCGGCGTCCTCGGTTTCTAAAAACCTCTTCCAGGGCCTCATAAAGAAGGATGCCAGCGACAAGCAGGTAATGTGGATATCGAGGATAACTCTCCTCACTATCGCAATTATCGCGGCAGTTATTGCCCTCGATGAGAACAGCGTTATATTCGACATAGTTTCCTTCGCTTGGGCAGGCTTCGGCGCGACCTTCGGTCCGCTTATGCTCTTCTCGCTCTTCTGGCGAAGAATGACCCGTGAGGGTGCTATCGCGGGTATGCTCTGCGGCGGCGGAACGGTGTTCCTCTGGAAGCTTCTCATATCGAAGCTCGGCGGTATATTCGATATCTACGAGCTGCTCCCCGCATTCATTTTTGCAAGCATCGCTATCGTAGTAGTATCTCTGCTCACAAAAGAGCCGGGCAAGGAGGTTACCGACACCTTTGACGAGGTAAACGAGCTCTGCAAGGCAGACGCAGGCAAATAATTAAATAAACAAAAACAGCGGATTTTGCAAACAAACATTTGCAAAATCCGCCATTTTTTATTTTCTTTTCAAACGTCCTCCGACATCCTCTATATCGAACAGCTCAAGGTGCTCGTTTACCCTATTGGGGTGATGAAGACTGAAGCGCAGATTTCCCTTCTTATCGGTAAAGAGCATACCGTGACCTCCGTCCTCCTCAAAAAGAAGATCTACAAGCTCGAATTTTCCGTCTATCTCGCCGTTATCCGAGCGCATCACGCACTCAAGATACCCGCGCTCGCCCGTGCTCGACCACAGCATAAGAAGGTCGCCGTTTTTGCTCCGATACATAAAGGGGCCGTCGGTGACGAAGTTGCCCATATGTCCGGCTCTTATTACCTCGGGGAAATCTCCCGCACGGAACATAGTTTTCGGCGCTGTAACGAAGTGAGTCAAGTCCTCCGAAAGCTCGGCATAGCACATCTCACCGTTGGATACCTGTATCCATTCGTGGCAGAATATCATATAGGGCACCCCGTTACGGCCTACGTAAAACGTACCGTCAAGTGAGGACCATTCCTTTGGAGTGATGGGGCCTTCGGAATGAGGCAGGAAGGGCCCGAGGGGTGTGTCAGCCTTCAGTATCTGGCAGCCGTGCCAGGGGCCGTCGTCCTTGAAGGTGGCGAACATATAATAAGCGCCGTTATATTTATGTACCTCGGGCGCCCAGTAGTGCATCTTACCCCAGAAGCCCTCCTTGTACTCAAATATCGGGATCGGTCCCTCCCAGTTTTCAAGGTCGTGACTCACGTAGGCATCAAAGCCTGCTTCCTCACGGGGGCGTGTGGTGCCGTAAAGATAGTATTTATCCCCTTCGGAAAGGATAAAGGGGTCTCTTATCCAAAAGTCGGTGTTTTTCATTCTTCAATTCTCCTTTAGCAATTCTAAAACCCTGGCAGGTGTGCCCGCAAGCGCGGTAAATTCCGCCGCCTCCAGCTCCTCGCGCGAGCCATGTCCCCAAAGTACGCCAAGGGAATCACAGCCTACCCGCGCCGCCCCCTCTGCATCGTACTTTCTGTCACCGACAAGGATAGTATCCTCTGGACTACCGCCGACGCTTCTTATGGCACGGGAAAGAATCTGCCATTTCAGATCCTCAGAGCCGTTCATCGATGCTCCGGCTATATAATCGAAATATTTATCAAGCTCAAAAAGCTTTAATACCTTTTTCGCGGTTTCCTCCGGCTTTGAGGTGGCCACGACAAGCCTCTTGCCTGCCGACCGAAGTTCCGAAAGGAGCTCCGGGATACCGGGATAGACCTCGTTATCCCACCAGCCGTAGACATTATAGTATTCGCGGAAGATTTCTACCGCCGTCGAGGCCTCATCGAAGCTCCAGCCGAAGTCCTTCTGCCATTCGTCATAGAGGGGCGGTCCGATATACCGCTTCAGCCCTTCCCTGTCGCCGTCATAAATGCCAAGCTTCTTGAAGGCGTAAACGAAGGCGGAAAGGAGTCCGCGCTCCGGGTTGGTCAAGGTGCCGTCGAGATCAAAGGCGATCACGTTATAATGCTTCATTTATCTGCCTCACTTTCATAAAGTGCGGATATATCGGAAATACGGTGAAGAAGCTCTTCACGCACGTATGACGGTGCGACGATACGCACCTCGTTACCGAAGCCCATCACCCAACCGTAAAAATTCGGGCTCAGCATAACGCGCATCGACGCCCTGAAGCCGAAATCGCTCTCGCGCAGGGTTATATCCGAGCCGAAGCGGTCTATTACGACACCCGCAAGGCGTTCCTTAAAATCAAGAGTGACAAGCTCCTCCTTGCCGCCGTACATACCGAAGATTTTCTTAGAGTATTCAGCGGGATTAAAGCGCCCTCCCGTGACCTCACGGCAACGGGGCTCACCGGTGAGGGTGATGGCGGTCATCTTATCCACGCGAAAGTGCTTGTCGCCCCCGGCCTCCGAATCGTAGGCCACAAGATAGTAGTTTCCGTCGTTTATCAAGAGCGCGATGGGGCAGACGAGGTACACCTTTCCGTCGTGACGGAAGATGCGCTCACCCTTTCCCGTATAGTAGAAATACTTGAAGCTGATGCGCTGATTTTCATTTATAGCTCTGTGAATGAGGTCGATGTTATCAAAGGAAAAATCGTTTTCCGTCTTTACTCTATCCTCGACGTAGACCTGCCTTGATAGCTCTGCGGAATGGCGTTTACCTGCGAGGGCACGAAGCTTCTCGATTACCTCACGGCTCTTTTTCGCTGTGATAAATCTGGAGGATTCCACTGCATCGACCAGCATTTTCAGCTCTGCAAGCTCAAAGGGGCGGGTGGCAAGCGTATATTCCGGCGGCTTTTTGGGCAGAGTAATCACGTCGAAGCCCAGCTCGCCTATCGTAAGAATATCATCGTATATGCTCTTTCTCTCTGCGTTGATTCCAAAAGCCTCAAGCCGCGATATGATATCCTTAACAGAAAGGCCGTGCTGCTCGTCGGTTTCGGTTATCAGCATCTCGAGGATGCGAAAAAGCTTTTGCTTCTGATTTTCCGAGCGCGCCATTTTGGTACTCCTTTGACTTTTTATATCAGTATACAACACCGGCGCGAAAAAGTCAAGCCTTCTGTCCTCTTTAACGTACAAATAAAAAACACGCAGGGCTATTGCCCTGCGCGTCTATATGCTAATTAAACCACGCCCTGTGCGAGCATAGCATCAGCAACCTTGATA
>CAZABU010000018.1:0-19893 GCA_964483225.1 uncultured Ruminococcus sp.
GGGCGGTCAGGACACGAACAAGACCAAAGCCGCGATCCGGATGGTCCCCAAGCCAACGGGTATCGTTGTCGGCTGTCAGACCGAGCGTAGCCAGCTTCAGAACAAGGAGACCGCTTTGAAGATGCTGAAGGCGAAGCTGATGGAGATCAAGCTCCGCGAGAAGCTGGACCGTATCGAGGATATCCAAGGTAACAAGGCCAACATTGAGTGGGGTAGCCAGATACGCAGCTACGTATTCATGCCCTACACTCTCGCAAAGGACACCCGTACCGGCTACGAGGACGGAAACATCGACGCTGTTATGGACGGCGAGATTGACGGATTTATCAACGCATATCTGAAGAGCCTTTCGGCAAATCCGGAGGCATAAACGTTAAAAGAAGGGCCGAGTCATTAAGTTAACTCTTTATTGACTATAAAAAACACGATCAAGACACAAATCAATGTGCCGGGATCGTGTTTTTTGTCGGTTATGCCTAAATGAAGCGGCCCCTTTAATTTTTAATGCCAAAATGAACGAGGCAGATGCCATCGCACCAGAAATCAAGGGTATCGTGACAGCTCGTATCAGCTCCTGCGGCGGGGGCAAACACGTTTGATTCCTTGAAGAAGGAGCGGGGTGAAACCACCGTTGCCTCGCCGATCTTCATATGATGCGGCCCCATCATATTTCTCAGATTGTTGAGTATCCGAAGCTCAAGGGTGTTCTCCCCCTCGGCAAGATGCTCGGAAATATCCACGTCATAGGGCGGGAATAGCTTCGTCGCGACGGCCTTACCGTTCACGGAAATGCTGACGGAATTCATTCCCTTGCCGCAAAGGCAGACGGTACGGTTTGTACCCTGAACGGTTATTTTCTTTTCCAGGACGAGCTCGCCGGCAAATTCCGGATAACCCGACTTGTCGAGAGCGGCTATATCCACGGACTGTGGCGCGGAAGTTATGTAAGGCTGCCCGAAAATTCTATAAGCATCAAGCGCCAGCTCCTCGACCCGCGCAGACGGCAGGGCTACGCCGAAATTACCTACAATGTAGATCGGCTCCAGCTCCATATCGTAGGTCAGGCAGTTCTTCATGCTCTCGAACCGCCAGGAGCTGTCAAAATGCTCGTAGGTCGCATCGCTCTGAACGATCCTTGATGTAATCTCAAGAACGTTTTCGCCTCTACGGACAAGCCCGGATATAGAGAGCAGCCTTATCGAGCTGTCGCGGAAGTAGCCGCAGTCGATATCAGAGACGTGGTATCCGTTAAGAGTAACGGTAAATATCTCCGGAGTTTCCGTGGCAAGGAATATCTCGCTCGGTACATCCTCGCAGTCAAAGCGATATACCTGACGCACCTTTACCGGACGGCGATGCTCGAAGAGCCTCGGAATGATGTTAAGAACGTAGCCGTTCTTTTCAATCAGCTCGCCGTCAAAGTAATAGTCGCACCTGTCAAGAGTAAGTGAATTGTAGGTCGCTCTCCTAACTTGCCACTCGCCGTCAAGCATCAGCGGCTCGGCGGCTGTTTTTTTCTCCAATTCACAACGGACGTCACGCGTGTCAATAAGCGCCAGACTTTCGTAAGATGCAAACTTATATTTACCAAAGAAGGGGTGTGTACCGCCGTCCGTCGGATCGAGCACAAGATTTCCAACTAAAATTTCAGCTTCGATCTCCGCATCGTCGGTGTTGACGAAATAATGAAGATCAAAGTCCTCGAATACTCGCTTCGTGTAGGTCAGACGATTCACTCCGCAAACGGGATTTGCTTTCACTTCCTCTGCGCCAAGCACCTCTCCGCCCTGCGTGCGAAATTCAGCTATAAGCTTCTCGGTATAAGGTAAAAAATCAATATGCCGCGGAAGCACAAGGGTCCTATAGCTCATCTCTCCGATTACGAATCTGCCGTTCTCCACTTTGCCGTGACGGGCTATCATCGTTTCGTCACCGAGGTGGTATAGAATATGCTTATCCTCAAGAGTACGCATATCCGCAAGAAGCGCTTTGTTATACTCCATTATTTTTTCTACGGAGTCTTTGCCGTGCTCCTCTCCGTCGTAAAGTATCCAAGCGGTAGTTTGGGGGTGCAGGAGCAGAGTGTCGGCTACTACCTCGCCGTCAGCGAGAAGCATACCGATGCGCGACATAGCATCAAAGTATATCCTCATATCGGCCCACCAAGGCTGCTGATAATACATAGCCGGCGGATAGTCGCGCTTTCTTATACCGCGCATAGAATAGCCCTCAAGATGAGTACAAAGCAGATTGATGCCGTGAACCATCTGCCACTCGTAGATACGCTTCAACTCCCCGTGAGAAACGTTATGCCCCGCGGCGGCGAAGGTTTCGGAAAGTATCTGCCTTTTGCCCGTTTGAGCGGCAACAGATGCCACCTGTACCGGGGTCAGGCACTCGGTAACGGGTCGGCAGAGCCAATCCATTCCGGGAATGGTGAAATATTCGTAATGCGGCATTGCGGCGCCGTTGGATACAAGCTGAGAGTAAAGACTTTCCTCGAGTACCAGATGACCCGTGAATCCGTAGCCGTGAGAGGTACACCAATCGTATATCCTCTTGAAGAAATTCTCGGAAAACAGCCGTGTCACAAGCTGCCAATAGTCGATCCTTACACGATTGCTGTTCTCAAGCGGCAAAAACAGCGCATCGAGAGAGTCAGTAAGGCTGTAACCGTAGGTACGGTTGAACTCCTCCTCAAGCGTAAGACTCCAAGGATAACCCGTACCGCGCAGGATCTGCGGCTCATCGGTGAAGAATCCGTCAAAGCTCCTCCCCTCGCGACGATAGTATTCGGCGTATATTTCCTCGATAAATTTGTCGGTAACCTTCGCATCGAGGACGTCAACGTAAAACTCGTTGACCTCATAATAGTAACGGTAGCCGTCCCGCTCAAGGACGGTGTTTTTTGCATTTCTGTTCGCATCGGTCAGCGGCTCTGTGTGCAGGGATTTCTGCTGATACTCCGGTCCGAGTCCCGACACCTTACCGCCACCAAAGCCCGAGGGCCAACCGTTCTCGTCGTAGGCCCAGGAGTGCATTCCGCGAGAGCTCCCCTCTGCCACAGCGGCGCGAACGTTGTCAAACCATTCATCGCCCATATATTCGGTCTGCAGGCCACCTCTGGCGTGCATAAAATAGCCGCCTATTCCGGCCTCGTCCATCAGAGCGACCTGGCGCCTTGTTTCCTCGGTATCAAGCCTTTCGTTCCAGGACCAGAAGGGTATCGGGCGGTATTTTTTGTCTACGAATTTGAAATCTCTCATTTTCAAAGCACCTCAAAGCTGCTCCAGCAAGGCGCCCAGCGCCTCGGTATCTATGCGTTTTTTATTACCTTTCAAGGTAAGTGTCAGGTTCTCTTTTTTGAACACGAGGCGAGCCACGTCGGATAGCCGCTCGGGAGTCACCCGCTTATAGCAGTCAATACGTTCGTCAAGGCTACGGTAACCCGCATCGAGAATGTGATTATCGTAAGCAAAGGTAAAATTAAGCTCACGCGGGTCGTCGTACAGCATATATGCGTTATCAACGTATCCCGCCTTCATACATTCTGCCTCGGAAAGCGGCTCGGAGCAGATAGAACGCAGCAGCGCGAGCGTCAAGCCCACCGCCTCGGTCACGGCCCCCGACCGTACCTCGAAATAGAATGAAAGGGTACCTATATTTCTGTATCTCTCAGAGGCTCCGGACAGATCGTAAAAAATACCTCTCTGCTCGCTGAGCTCGATGAAAAATCTGGAATTATAACCGCCGAGCAGAGTGTCGTAGAGCAGATCCGACTCGGCGACTGTGATCTTGCTCATATCCATATCAAAAGTGAAGCGCACAAGGGTATAATCGGCGTTTTTCAGGTGTGCCACCGGCTCGCGCTTTCCAAAGCACGGGGATATCGGCGCAATATTCTCACGCCGCTCACCAAGCTCAAGCTCTACCCCGCCGAACAGCTCCTCTAGCACTTCGAGATCTCCGTCCGTGAACGATCCCGTGATGTAAATAAACAGATTCTCCGCCGTGAAAACGCGACGGCGGTATTCCTCAAGTCGAGAACGGGTGATCTTATTGACACTTCCCACGGTTCCCGTGATGGGACGCGCAAGCGTCGTATCTCCGTGGACTATCCCCGAGGTAAATGCCGCGAGCGAGCTGCGCTCGTCATTCTCCCTTATCTCCGCCTTTATCCTATCGCGCTCGGTGGCGATCTCGGAGGCAGAAAGGGTTATGGGAGAGAGTACTTTCGAAAGCACCTGCGCACCGATGCGAAAATTCGCGACCGCTCCCGAAACGTAAAACTGCACCATCTCGCTGTAAGTGGCGGCGTTAAACTCGATGCCGTATCTGTCAAGGAGAGGATACAGCTCGCCATTCATAGAAGCGTTAACGTTCCTTATAGCAACGTGCTCGAGAAAATGAGTTATACCGGACTCGGACTCCTGCTCGTACATACTGCCGGCACGTAAAAACAGAGAGATATAGAAGCTGTGAAGCCCCGGATTTTTATAACTGTATAGCTCAATGCCGTTTTTCAGCACACGTTTTTCTTCGCGTTCCATTTTCCCCCTCCCTTTCTCAGTTTTTATTTCCGAAAATATCAATCGAGTGTGAATACGCACTCAAGCTGAGGCTGTGCCCCCGTCACCGGATCCTTCTCCATTATCAGGACGTCCTTCATATATTCGTCCCACTTTGCAACCACGAGGCTCTCGTTCTGCACCTTTGCGGCATAGTCGACGCCGCGCTCGCACTCATAGTATCCGAAAAGAGTTTCGCCTACGTTCCAGATGGTATAGTTACAGATACCCGCCGCCTTCAGAACCTCTACCAGCTCGGGCCATATCTCGTCGTGGCGCTTTTTATACTCCGCCTTCATACCGGGAACGATTTTAGCACTCCATGCATATTTTTCCATTATACGTTCTCCTTTTTATTCTGTGAAATCAGCCAATCGATAACGTTGGTATCCTCGTAGGCCGGAGCCCAGGAATTGTGCTTTACACCGTGGAAAACAGTGAGGCGTACGTTGCCGCCCGTCGTCTTCAGCTTGTCAACCATACTGTAGGAATGGAAGGGGGGCACGACGTCGTCCTCGTCACCGTGGAAGGCCCAGACGGGTGTTTTGCCGATAAGGCCAACTCTCCACGACATTCCGCCTCCGCATACCG
This sequence comes from uncultured Ruminococcus sp., assembly GCA_964483225.1. GTDB lineage: Bacteria > Bacillota > Clostridia > Oscillospirales > CAG-272 > UBA1740. Next base: position 5,160 of record CAZABU010000018.1, read on the forward strand.
GAGCCAGCGCCGAGAAAAATCCGGGATAATTTATACCCATCTCCCAGGTGCCAAAGCCTCCCATCGAAAGTCCGGTGAGGGATATCCTGTCGGTATCAATGCCGTATTCCGAAACGATATAGTCGATAAGCTCCTTCAGCTCCACGGTGAGCATATTCCATGTGAAATCCGCAGGACACTGAGGTGCTATGACCACAGCGTTCACCGCTCTGCCCTGCTCCAAGTATTTTGCCACACCGTGAATGGCTATTCTCCCATGATCGTCGCCCCGCTCGCCTGCGCCGTGAAGAGCTACAAGCAGAGGCATTCCGGGAGCAAACCCCTCGGGAATATGCAGCTTATAATTGAATTTTTCTATTCTTTTGCCATTGAATTTGTAAACTTTATTTTCCATTTTCGTTTCTTATTCTCCCTGCCATTATATTCTTTTCAGCTTGGCAAAGGTTGCCATAAGCCGCTTTGTCTGTCCGTTATCGAAGCGCACCTCATACAGAACGTCGCCGCCCATATCCCTGGCACTGATTATCTCACCGTCGCCAAAAATACCGTGATTTACCCGCGTTCCGGCAGGTAGCTTTTCTACGCCGAAGGCACCTGCTCCGCCCCGTTTTGCAGAAGGGGAGCGCTGAATATCCGCAGGGCGACGCAGCTCGGTGAAGTTTTCCGAGGATGTCTGCCTCCGTCGGTAGCTCTGCTGATCGTAAATGCTTTGCCTCGGAGGCGCACTTTTCGGTCTATCCTCCTCGATAAGCGAGCGCGGTATTTCCCTTGCGAAGGTGGAGAGGGGGTTAAAGCCCGTCTTTCCGTACATCATACGGCACTTGGCGTGGGTGATATACAGGCGCTCCTTTGCACGGGTTATGGCAACGTAAGCAAGCCTGCGCTCCTCGCTCATCTGATCGAGCTCGCCGATATTCTGCTGAGAGGGGAAAATTCCGTCCTCCATACCTGCAAGGAACACCACCGGGAATTCCAGGCCCTTGGCGGCGTGAACCGTCATAAGCACCACGGCGTCGGCATTCTCGTCATATTTATCCACGTCGGTAACGAGAGAAACCTCCTCGAGGAAGCCGGACACGTCGGGCTCAATGCCGCTGTCCTTGCATCTCTGCTCGTATTCCACCGCCGCACCGATAAATTCGTTGACGTTTTCTATCTTCCCCTCGCCCTCAAAGCCCTCCGAAAGGAGCATCGTATGATATCCGCTACGCTCGAAGAGCTCGGACAGGATCTCCGAGGGATAGGTCTTTTCAGCCTGGACCTTGCGCATCATCTTGGTGAATGCAAGAAGCTTTTCCGCGTTCTTTGCAAGGGCGGTATATTCACCTGCCCGCTCCATCACCTCAAACATCGAAAGTCCCTCGCCCTCAGCGATCGCCTCGACTGCATCAACGGTAGCAGCACCTATTTTTCTCTTCGGCTCGTTGATGATTCTCTTGAGCCTGAGATTATCACCGGGGATATTTATAACCGAGAGATATGCGTGCATATCCTTGACCTCCTTGCGGTCATAGAAGCCCATATCTCCTACCACCTTGTAAGGCACGCCGCTCTTCGCAAAGGCGGTCTGGAGCGTACGCCCAAGGGCGTTGGTACGGTAGAGCACCGCAAAATCCGAATACCTTCTGTGCTCGGAATAGAGCCCGGTGGTTATCTTCTCTATTATATACTTACCCTCGGTGTCCTGATCGGGAGTCTCACGCATAATAATCTTTGCACCGTCGCCCTTATCGCACCAAAGACGCTTTTCGTGGCGGTCGGTATTATTGCCGATGACGGCGTTAGCCGCCGCGAGGATATTCCCGGTAGAGCGGTAGTTCTGCTCAAGCTTCACCACCGTCGCATCGGGATAAGTCTTATCGAAATTGAGTATATTCTCTATGGTAGCGCCTCTGAACTTATATATACTCTGATCATCGTCGCCCACTACCATAATATTTCTGTATTTATCGGAAAGAAGCTTAGTCAGCACGAACTGCGCGTAGTTGGTATCCTGATACTCGTCAACCAGCACGTAGCGGAACTTGTTCTGATAATACTCACGCACCTCGCCGTCGCTCTGCAACAGCTCCACGGTCTGCATAATGATATCGTCAAAGTCCAGAGCCGATGACTCCTTCATACGCTTACTGTAAAGCTGATAAATTTCTTTTATATCCCTGGACCTTGGGTCAGAGGAAATCTCATAGTCCTCTGCGCGGATCAGCTCATCCTTTGCCATACTTATGGCGGTGCAGACCGCTCTCGGAGCCAGGCGTTTTTCATCTATTCGCAGATCCTGCATACATTTAGACACCATACGCTTTTTATCGTCGGTGTCGTAGATGGTAAAGCCCTCAGCATAGCCGAGTCTGTCGCCGTACTTTCGCAGAATACGCACGCATATCGAATGGAAGGTGCCCGACCATACGGCGTTGGCGATCTCCCCGTCCTCAAAGCTGCGGAGAAGTCTTTCCTTTATCTCGCGCGCCGCTTTATTGGTGAAGGTTATGGCAAGTATCTGCCATGGGGGACAGGGCTCGGTTATGAACTGCGGAAGGATCTCGGTTATTTCATCAGAGGAAAGCTCGCACGCCACCTCCAGCGCCGCCACCCCCTCCGGGATAAGCATATCCGGCACATCCTCGGAGAAATAAGCGTTGCCGTACTTAATAAGGTATGCGATACGGTTTACCAGCACGGTAGTTTTTCCGCTGCCGGCACCTGCCAAAACCAAGAGCGGTCCCTTCGAAGTGAAAACCGCCCTGCACTGCTCGGGATTCAAATGCTCTCCGTAGGCCTTGTCAAAAAGCGCACGCTTCGCTTTTAGGTATTTTTCTATCAAATTTTGCATTTTTTGACCGTACTTTCGTTATATTTGCACAAAGCTGTTGCGATTTCGTAATTTTTACCCACCCAAGTTGTGTTAACGTTCATTTTTATGCAAACGATCACCCGCTTCAGCTTACTGAAATGATTGTCTTGTAGCTATAATTTACCGATTTGAGAAACAGAATTTTTTCTTCAGCAAACCGAGTTTTCCACAGTTTTGAATGTGGAAAATGTGGAAAACCTTTTGTCGAAAATTCCCGCAAAACCCCGAATTTCCGTAGTTTCGCCGTCGAAAAGCCCGAGGTTTTCCACAGGTTCGCTGTCAAATATGTTGAAAAAGCGCGTTTTTTCAAAAAACTACACTTTTCCGCACTTTGCCAAATTCGGCGTCATTTCCAGGACTTTATGAATCATTTTACGTCTTTTGCGTCTGCCCTCGTTTTTCTTGCAAGGAACCGGGGTATTTTTTGCGAATATCAAAACTTTTTCCCATTTTTTGCCTTAGATTTTCCGGATTTTCCGCCGCTGTGCAGCTTCTTGACAGCGCTTGATCCCACACCGCGCCCCGAGAGCCGATCAGCCTCGTTACGTATCCTTTGTGCATCATCGCCAAAGATGCGGCTGAGCTTCTTGCTCCCCTTTGCGGCCCCACCGGCGGTATGCATCGCAGAAGATCGTACGGCGGGCTTCCTGCCGCTCTTGATACCGCGGGAGCTCTGTTTTCCACGGTTATCCGGTGTATACCTGTTTTTCGTTCCTTGACCGAAGGCAGGGCGAACCAGACATTCCGGCGACGTACCTATAAGATCCTCACGGCCTGCAAGCACAAGCGCCTCGCGCACGAGGTTTGCATTCTCGGGCTTTGAGTACTGAAGCAGGGCACGCTGCAGCTGCTTTTCGTGATAATCGGTGGTGACCTTCACCGCCTTGCCCGTCATCGGGTGAATGCCGGTATAATACATTACGGTAGAGATCGTCCCCGGAGTGGGATAGAAGTCCTGGACCTGCTCGGGCATATATCCCCACTTCTTCAGCCAGACCGCCATCTCCACCGCATCGTTCATCGTGGTGCCCGGATGGCTGGACATAAGATAAGGAACGAGATACTGCTCAAGCCCCGCCGCATCGCAGAGGGAAAAATACTTTTTTCTGAAGGCCTCGTAAACCTGGATCGGCGGCTTTCCCATCATGGAAAGAGCATTGTTCGAGCAATGCTCCGGAGCAACCTTCAGCTGTCCCGACACGTGTCTTTCCACAAGCTGACGGAAGAAGGAATCGTCAGGGTCGCACATCAGATAATCAAAGCGAATTCCCGAGCGGACGAAAACGCGCTTCACACCGTCGATCTTCTCAATCTTAGATAGCATTTCCGCATACTCGGTATGATCCACCCGCAGATTCTTGCAGGGGGTGGGAGAGAGGCACTTCCTGCCCGGGCAAACGCCCGACTCGCGCTGTTTTTCACAGGACGGATATCTGAAGTTCGCGGTAGGGCCGCCCACGTCGTGAATATAGCCCTTGAAATCGGGCATAGCGGCTATTCTTCCCGCCTCTGCCAGAACGCTCTCCTCGCTTCTGGAGCGCACCTCGCGCCCCTGGTGGAAGGCTATGGCACAGAAATTACAGGCGCCGAAGCAGCCACGGTTATGTGTTATTGAAAATTTGACCTCGGTAATAGCGGGTACTCCGCCCAAGGACTCGTAATCCGGGTGATAATCGCAGGCATAGGGCAAAGCATATACCCGGTCAAGCTCCTCCCTCTCAAGAGGCGGCATCGGCGGATTCTGTACCAGCATTTTTTCGCCGTAATACTCAACTATCGCCCTTCCTCTTACCGAATCGGTATTTTTATACTGAGTGGCAAAGGCCTTTGCGTAAAGAGCCCTATCGGTTTTAAGATCGTCGTAATCTCCGACCTCCACCGACTCAAAATGGATCTGCTCACCCCTTTTAGCGAGATAAACGCAACCACGCACGTCGCGTATTTTACGCACAGGGACCCCTTTGTCAAGAAGCTTAGCAACTCGCCTTATAATATTCTCGCCCATTCCGTAGGTAAGAATATCCGCGCGGGAATCGACGAGTATACTGCGGCGCACCTTGTCGTCCCAATAATCGTAATGCGCAAATCGGCGCAGGGACGCCTCAAGACCGCCGATAATGATAGGCACGTCACCGTAGGCCTCTCTTATCCTGTTGCAATAAACTATAACGGCTCTGTCAGGACGAGCGCCCATTTTTCCGCCGGGGCTGTAATAATCGTAGTTACGGCGCTTTTTGGAAACAGTGTAGTGCGCCACCATTGAGTCAATATTACCCGACGAAACCAGGAAGCCGAGCCTCGGCCTTCCGAATCTGCAAAAATCCGTGCAGGATCTGTAATCCGGCTGAGAAAGCACGGCAACGTGGAAGCCCTCCGCCTCAAGAACACGGGTGATTATAGCAGCACCAAAGGACGGGTGATCCACGTAGGCATCGCCCGTCACGTATACAAAATCAACCTCCGACCAGCCGTGAGCTCTTACGTCCTCGGCGGTTACGGGAAGAAATGCGGATCTGTCCTTCATATCAAAGCTCAAAGCTGTCAAGCAGGACCTCAGTCTGCTCGCCGGTCTGCATATTACGGAGCTGAGCCTTACCGGCATCTATCTCGGAGTCGCCGATTATAAGAGTATACTCGGCACCGATCTTATTGGCATATTTCATCTGCGCCTTGAGGCTTCTGCCAACAACGTCACACTCGGCAAATCTACCCGCCGCACGCAGGCGCTCGGTGATCTCAAGCCCCTTTATCATAGCGCGCTCGCCAAGGGAGGCGATATAAAGCGCGGGCTTTTTCGAATCGATATTGTCAAGCCCAAGCTCACGCATAGCAAGAATAAGTCTGGTTATACCCATTCCAAAGCCGATACCCGAAAGCTCGGGACCGCCAAGGGAGGAAACAAGACCGTCGTAACGGCCGCCGCCGCAAACGGTAGACTGAGCTCCGATCCCCTCGGCTATAAACTCAAATACGGCGCCGGTATAATAGTCAAGACCTCTTACGATGTTGGAATCCACAACGTAGTCGATCTTCATAGCGTCAAGTGCGCTTTTCAGAAGCTCAAAATTCTTCGCGCAGGTATCGCAAAGGTGGTCAACGGTGCGAGGCGCGCCTGCGGCTATCTCTGCGCAATCGGGATTCTTGCAATCAAGAAGGCGCAGAGGATTCCTGTCAAGTCTGGATTTACAGGTATCGCAAAGCCTGTCGCTCCTTGCAGAGAAATAGCTGACCAGCGACTCTCTGTAAGCGGGACGGCACTCCTTACAGCCAATAGAATTCAGATGGAGCTTTACGTTCGTGAGGCCAAGTCTGTGAAGCACGGAATTTGCAAGAGCTATGGCGGTAGCGTCCGCGGCAGGGCTCTGCGAGCCGAACATCTCAGTGCCGAACTGGAAGAACTCACGGCTTCTGCCCGCCTGAGGCTTCTCGTGACGGAAGCAGGAAATTATGTAATAATATTTTAGCGGCATCGGATCGGAATACTTTCCGTTTTCGATGATCGCGCGAGCCACGGATGCCGTTCCCTCAGGGCGCAGAGATATGGAGCGATCCTCCTCCCTATCAACGAAGGTATACATTTCCTTCTGCACAACGTCGGTCGTATCACCTACGCCGCGAACAAAAAGCTCGGTGTTCTCGAAGGTAGGCGTGCGGATCTCACCGTATCCGTACTTCTCTGCCTCCTCGCGCATTATACCCTCGATATGTCTCCAGAGCGGAGTCTCCAAGGGGAGTATATCCATAGTTCCTTTGATCTTCTGTATCATTTTCAACGTTCTCCTTTGCAGTTTTCATCATTTATTACTTCGTGTGCTCTGTCGAGCAGATATAAAAGCCGCTCGGTATCTCCTATCCACTCCAGCATACCGATCACTGCTTCAAAGCCGGTCGCTGCTCTGTAATCCGCCGCGCTCGCGTGCTTTGGCCTATTGAGATGTCCGGAATTAGATGCCCGCTTACATACCGAAAGCTCGTCCTCAAGCAGCTCATCCTCTACGGCTCTGAGCATCTTCGCCTGAGCCTCGGCAGTAACGTATTTCAGCGCCGCCTCGTTGAGCTCTCCCGACTTGCAGATTCCCCTCGCCACCAGCATACGCCTGACGTACAGAGCGTGGCGCGAGTCTCCGAGATAGGCGAGAGCCGCGACCGTTGGCAGCTCGCTGCCCAGCGTTTTATCGTGCATAGCTTATTCTCCCCAACTTGTTATTCATCTTAATATTGTATCACAAGTGCTATGTAAAATCAATACTAAAACAAAATAAAATAATATTCGTGTGAAAATAAAATAATAATTTTGTGAAAACTTTTGCAAAGCACTTGCAATCGAGAGGCTCGGTGTGTTATAATAATATAAGGCGATTTATGCTTCGCCGTAAAGCAAAGGATTTTTTACAATGGCGTACGAATACATTCAAAGGAATCTCGCGGAGCTGCAATCCGAGCTCTCCGACCTGTCAGGAGGCAGAGACGTCACCCTCGTCGCGGTGACCAAAAGCGGCACTGATGATGAGCTGTTGGCTCTTGCCGAGGCGGGCGCTGTGCATATTGGTGAAAACCGCCCCCAGGAGCTTGTACGCAGACGCGCGTTGCTTACCGAAGCGGGGTATTCTCCTATAATGCACCAGATCGGTAATCTTCAGCGCAATAAGGTGCGCTCGGTGGTCGGCGCGGCGGGAATAATACACACCGTCGACAACGTGGCACTTGCCCGTGAGATTGAAAAAAGAGCGGCGGCACTTGATTTGAAAATGCCCGTGCTTATAGAGATCAATTCAGCGTCCGAGCCGCAAAAGGACGGCGTGCTTCCCGAGGACGCGGAGCGCTTTCTGCTTGAGCTGAGAGGCCTTGAGCATTTGTCCGTATCGGGACTTATGACCATGGGGCCGGTCTGCGACGAGGAGCAGATACGTCCGTATTTCAAGCTGACACGAGAGCTTTTCGACAGACTCGGCGACAGATACGGCTGGGAAGGCAGCGGTATTCTTTCTATGGGAATGAGCGACAGCTACCGAGCTGCCATAGAGGAGGGATCGACCCTTGTGCGCGTTGGCAGACGGCTTTTTATGAAATAATTTAAGCTTACAGATAAGGAGAACAAAAATGTTTGAGGCATTTAAGAGAAAAAAGGATTTTACCGACAACGGCGAGGCTGACGTAACCTTCAAGCCCTATGAGGAGCCCGCTCAGCCCGAGGTTGCAGAAGCACCCGCAGAGGAAGCAAAGAGAAACGTTGAGCCCCTTGTCGCAGGTGCCGACGGTCTTGACAGCAACATTGAGCTCAAGGTAGTGCGTCCCGCCGTATTTGACGAGGTCAGCGATATCGCGGACTATCTGCTCGACGGCTGCACCGTTGTGCTTAATCTCGAGCTGCTCGACGAGGTATCAACCAACGATATGCTCCACTTCCTTAACGGTGTGACCTACTGCACCGACGGAGAGATCCGTAACGTATCCAGGAGCACTTACATAGTGACCCCCCACAACGTTAACGTTTCCGGAGAGAAATAATCACTATCGACGGGGGCGGCTTTGTTCGCCCCCAAAAACATAAATACCAAAGAGGAACCCCCTGTGGAAACAGTATTTTTAATTCTGGCAAAAACGGTTCAGATCGCCATCGAGCTTGCTATGCTGGCGATGATGATACGTATGATAATGCCATTGTTTTTGGACGTGGAGAACAGCGTTGTCTATTCGCTCTGCTGCTACGTTTCCGAGCCCTTTATCATTCCCGTGCGTTTCATCATGGTCAAGCTTAATATCGGTCAGGATTCACCAATAGATTGGTCGTTCTTCACGGCGTACCTGGTATTATGCCTTTTACAGTTCGTGTTGCCTGCAATTTAGAACGGAGAATTTAGATGAAGATCCCATTTAAGAAAAGAACACCTGCTGAGTATATACTCTACACGGCAATAATACTCGGTGGCGTTATAATAGATCAGCTCACGAAATTTCTTGTCAGCAAATTTATGACCCTTTACCAGTCGATTCCGCTGATCAAGAATTTTCTGCACATTACTTACACAACCAACGACGGAGCCGCCTTCGGAATGATGGACGGAGCCGGCCAGCGCTGGATATTCATTTCAATTTCCATAATTGCGATCCTCGTTTTCGCCGCTTATCTCTATCTCGGTCATGCCGATAACGCGCTCTACGGAGTAGCTATGTCTATGGTCATATCCGGTGGCATCGGCAATATGATAGACCGTTTGGGGCTCGGCTTTTACGTGAACGCCGACGGTATGGGCGAGGTCATCGATTTTATCGACTTCTGCGGTATCTGGAAGGCGATATTCAACGGCGCCGATTCCTTCGTATGCGTCGGAGCGGGCCTGCTTATCTTAGCGCTGATCCTCGACATCAGAAAAGAGGGGAAAACCGCCAAATCGGGTAAGCGCTGATATGACGGAGGATATGATATATACGGTCGAGCCTACGGAGGCCGGTGGTCGTCTTGACGCCTTTGTTGCAGAAAAGGCCGGTATAACACGAAGCGCCGCGGCAAGGCTCATTGAGGAAGGCTCGGTACTCGTTTACGGCGCGGAAAAACCAAAAAAATACGCCGTAAAGACGGGGGATTGCATCGAGCTGACTCTCCCGGAATGTAAGGAATGCGAAGCCGTGCCTGAGGATATTCCGCTGGACGTAATTTATGAGGACAACGATATTATCGTTATAAATAAGCCATCCGGTATGGTGGTGCATCCCGCGCCGGGTAACTACTCCGGAACTCTTGTCAACGCCCTTCTGTATCACTGCCGCGACAGCCTTTCCGGTATCGGTGGAGTTATGCGTCCGGGCATAGTCCACCGAATTGACAAGGATACCTCGGGACTTCTCGTCGTGGCAAAAAACGACGAGGCACACACGACCCTATCCGCCGAGCTGAAGGTCCACGGGATAGTCAGAGAATACCGTTCCATCGTTTGCGGTGGCTTTAGTGCCGACGAGGGAACGGTCGATCTGCCGATCGGCAGACATCCGATAGACAGAAAGCGTATGGCTGTAATTCGCGATGGCACCGCAAGAGAGGCCGTTACTCATTACCGTGTGCTGGAGCGCTTCGGTGCAATCAGTTATCTTGCATTGGAGCTTGAAACGGGGCGTACCCACCAGATTAGAGTTCATATGTCACACACAGGCCATCCGCTTCTCGGAGATCCGGTATACGGCAAGACGAAAACAAAATTTGAAGCAAAGCACCCGTCGCTTTTTGACGGGCAGATGCTGCATGCAAAGCGGCTCACCCTTACCCATCCGAGAACCGGAGAAAGAATGAGCTTCGAATGTCCTCTGCCCGAGAACTTCGAGCGAGCGCTGGAGCTTCTGCGAAAAGAAAATGAATAAAAAGCCGCATTAGTGCGGCTTTTTGTAATTTTGCTTCAGTTTTTGGATTTTATTACAAATTTGGTGTTTTCGCTTGACTTTATGTGCGCGGTAATATAAAATACAAGTAGAGAACAACAAAACAAGCAAAGAAGGCTCGGGCGAGAAAGCAAGAACGCATTCCCTGTCGGCAACGGATTTCTGTTCAAGCGTCATAGAAGATTCTATAAAATTTACAAGATAAAAAGCGCAAAACAGTATGATATAAGCTAAGATTTGCAAATGATTATTTACAAAAACTATATATTACAGGAGAAAAGCTATGTTTAAGTCAAAGATCGTTTCATCCCTTGAAAAGGCATTTCTTGAGGAGGATATAGAGAAGTTTTCCTCTCTCGAAAGTATCAGCGCTCTGCGAGGAGAGCGTGTCTCCGCACAGCTCCTTTACACCTATGAGATCGACGAGGAGGACATCTATCAGAGACTCTGTACCCCCGTTCTTTCGGGCGAGCTTGCGGCATACACGACTCTGAGTCTTGTGAAGCACGTCCCTGTGGACAAGCCTACCCCAAAGGGCTATCGCACCGAAAAGAACGATGACGGCGGATGGCTCCGCACCACCCCCGGCGTTTACCCCGATCTTATTACGCCTATGACCTACGGAGGTGATTTCCGCGTTTTGCGTGAGTCACTGAATACCCTTTGGATAGATATTGAGATCCCCGCGGACGCACCTGCAGGAGAGCAGATTCTGACCGTTGACATATATATGAATCTACCCGACGGAAGTAAACGGCACGTCGGTGTGCACACTCTCACCGTAGACGTTATTCCTGTGGCGCTCCCCGAGCAGACGCTGATGCTCACGCAGTGGTTCTACACCGACTGTATCGCCAATTACTATGAACTTGAGGTCTGGTCCGAGAAGCATTGGGAGTACATCGAGAACTTCGCGCGCACCGCCGCAAAGAACGGAATCAATATGCTTCTGACCCCCGTATTCACCCCTGAGCTTGACACCAAGATCGGCGGCGAGCGCCTCACCACTCAGCTGGTCGGTATCAAAAAATCCGGCAACCGCTACACCTACAACTGGAAGCTGCTTGACCGCTGGATTGATATGTGCGACAGAGTGGGCATTAAGTACTTCGAGATAGCCCACCTCTTCTCCCAGTGGGGTGCCACCCACGCGCCTAAGATCATGGCGACCGTAGACGGCGAGTACAAGCAGATATTCGGCTGGGATACCGATGCTCACGGCGAAGAATATAAGAAATTTATGCAATCCTTCCTCAAGGCGCTGCTCAAGCATATGAAGGACAAGGGCTGCGACAAGCGTTGCTTCTTCCACGTATCCGACGAGCCCAGCGAGGCACAGCTCGATAATTACAAAAAATCCAAGAAGGTGGTCGAGCGTATACTCAAGGATTACACCATAATGGATGCCCTCTCCAGCTTCCAGTTCTACAAGAAGGGTGTCGTCAAGACTCCGATCCCTGCAACCAACCACATCGCTCCCTTCCTTGAAAACAAGGTGCCCGATCTTTGGACCTACTACTGCTGCGGCCAGGTTGATAAGGTTTCCAACCGCATGATTGCTATGCCGGGCTGGCGCAACCGCTCCATCGGTATGCAGATGTATAAATATAATATTGTAGGCTTCCTGCAGTGGGGATACAATTTCTACAACAACTGCTCCTCCGTCGATGACATCAACCCCTACCTTGACGCATCCGGTGACAAGTGGGTTTCCGCAGGCGATACCTACTCGGTTTATCCCGGCAAGGGCGGCGTTGCACTTGAGTCCACGAGAATTGTCGTGTTCACCGAGGCGCTCCAGGATATGAGAGCTATGCAGCTCTGCGAGAGCTATTACGGCCACGATGCAGTAGTTACGGCAATCGAGGAGGTGCTCGGCAGAGAGCTCCGCTTTGACGTTTGCGCAACCTCATCCGAGGAAATGACAGCCGTAAGAGAAAAGATAAATTCTATGATAAAAGCAACTATTTGCAAATAATATTTTACATCTAAGGTACATTTATGTTGAAGATCAAGATTATTTCTTCACTTGAAAAGGCTTTCCCGGATCAGAAGATCTGCGACTTCAAGGCACTTGATAAGATATCCGCCCTTCGCGGCGAGCGTCTTTCCCTCCAGCTCCTTTTCTGCGACGAAGAAGAGCCGAGGACGCCCGTGAGAGCGCACGGACACCTGAAGCTTGAAGGAGAGCTTGCCACTTTCGTCAGCATCAAGGAGGTTCGTCACGTCCCCGTAACCATGCCTATAGGGCCGAGGTACGATGATAACTACCTGCGCACCACCCCTGGAGTTTATCCCGACCTGCTTACAGAGCTTCACTATCGCGGTCTGGTGACTATAACGCCCACGCTCACAGCTCTTTGGCTGGAGATAAGCATTCCGGAGGATTTCAGCGGCGATACCTCACTTTCCGTATCGCTTTCCTACGCTAACGTAAATAACGTGGCATTTCATAGCTTCGACGGAAGCGAGGAATGGATAACCGAAACCGCAAGCATCGATATAAAGGTTATAGATGCTCTTATGCCAAAGGATGAGCTGATATTCACGCAGTGGTTTTACTGTGACTGTCTGGCAAATTATTACGGCGTGGACGTCTGGTCCGAGGAGCATTGGCGCACCATTGAGAATTTCGCAAGCGCGGCCGTGAAATACGGCAGAAATATGCTGCTTATGCCGCTCTTCACCCCTGCGCTGAACACATTCCCGGGCTATGAGCGTACATGTACCCAGCTTGTAGACGTTGCCGTCACAGGCGGCGAGTATTCCTTCGATTTCTCCCGTGTCAGGCGCTGGGTCGAAATGTGCCGGCGCATCGGAGTTAAGTACCACGAGATCTCTCACTTCTATGAGCAGGATCAGGCAAAGCACTCCGCCAAGATCTACGGTACCGTGGATGGAGAGTACAGACGCATCTTCGGTTGGGAAACAGAGGCACTTGACCCCGAGTACCAGCGTTTCCTCGCAGCACTTATTCCGCAGTTCCTGACGGTTATGAAGGAGCTCGGCGAGGACGGAAAGTGTTACTTCCACGTGTCCGACGAGCCTAACAAGGAAAATCTCGAGCATTATATGGCGGTCAAGAACGCGATTGCGCCTATGCTCGAAGGCTATAAGATAATGGATGCCCTTTCTGACGTAGACTTCTACAAATCCGGCGCCGTAAAAAATCCCGTCCCCACCACCGAGCACGCGATGCCATTTGTCGAGGAGGGTGTCAAGGATCTTTGGGTATATTATGCCTGTAATCAGATCATCGGTTATTCCAATTGCTATCTCGCTATGCCCTCCTGGAGAACGCGATCCCTTGGTATGCAGCTTTACAAGTACAACATTACAGGCTTCCTGCATTGGGGATACAACTATTACAACAACCGCGGCTCTGCCAACGCCATAAACCCATACTGCGAGCTTTCCGGTGAGGGCTGGGTGCCGGCCGGCGACACCTTTATGGTCTACCCCGGATTTGGAGGTGAGCCCGAGTATTCTCTGCGCCTTATAGTGCTGGCCGATGCGATCTCCGACGTAAACGCTATGCGTCTATGCGAAAAATATTATTCTCACGAGTTCATCGTTTCCGCGATGGAAAGCGCGTTGGGAGCCGAGATCACCTTTAAGCGATGCGCTACCTCTGCCGACGAAATGCTGGCGGTGCGCGAGTGCATAAACGGCCTGATCGACGAGGCAATAAAAAACAGTATGGAGGAAAAGTAAAATGATCATTGCAACAACGCTCCGTTATATGGATATGAATGTCGAAACCTATTGGCGTTATCGCTTCTGGGGTGCGGATCATTACTACCAGCTCGGCGAAAAATATAACGTCGGCGTGGCGGCCATATGCTCGCCCCACAATTTTGAGGAGATCTGCAAAAACTGCGACGGACTCATCGTTCCCGGAAGCCCCAACAACATCGACCCGAAGCACTACGGTATGCCACCCACGGACGATCCTCTGCAGCCCTACGATGAGTACGCTCTTGATGCGAAGCTTATCAAGTATTTCCTTGAGCATAAAAAGCCTATCTTTGGCATCTGCGGCGGTCACCAGGAGCTTAACATCCACCTTGGCGGTACGATAAAGAAGCTCGACGACGCGGATAATCACAAGGATCCTGTAACTAAGACCCACCCTATTACCATAACCGAGGGCTCCTTCGTCCACGACGTATTCAAGGCCACGAGAGCAACCGTCAACTCCTACCACGGCTGGGAGCTCGGCAGGATCGCGCCCGACCTTGAGGTAGTGGCAAGAACCGACGATGGAGTTGTAGAGGCGGTTGAGAGCAAGAAGCTCAAGGTCTTCTCCACTCAGTGGCACCCCGAGGTGTATATGAACCTGGACAACCATATTGAACACAGATTTTTTGACAACTTCTTGAAGCTCTGCGAGGAGAGCAAGTATTAATCTTGTAAACAACAGTTTACATATCAAAGCAAAAAAAGAGATGGACTTAGGGCGTTACTCTAAAGGACAGTTTTTCAAAAATACGGTATATCTCAAAAGAG
>CAZABU010000019.1:0-19169 GCA_964483225.1 uncultured Ruminococcus sp.
GGAGCTTACCCTCATCGTAGTTATCCGGGGGATAGAGCTGCTTGGTGATGGTTTCGGCGTTGCTGTCCGAAAGCTTCTTCACGTAATTACCGTGTGAGGTACCGTAATCGTTGATCGCGGAGAATACTTGACGTGCTCTCCAAAGGCGAATGGTGTTTACGGCGTTGGTGGTGGTGCCGGGGATAAGCAGGTCGTAAGGAACGGCCTTTACCTCATCGTAATCGTAATTACTGATGCGAAGCTCTCCGTTCTCCCACTTCTCCTCAATTCTACCGCCGAAGCGAATGGACAGGCTCTTTTCGGTTCTGGGAACGAGCCATACACCGCCGCTGCCGAGCCATTCATCGGAGAGCTCTACCTGCTCTCCGTCGATGATCTTCTGCTTGAAAAGACCGTTTTCATAAAGCAAGGAATATCCGTTTGCGGCATAATCCTGCGCTGTCAGAGAGTCCATAAAGCAGGCTGCAAGTCTGCCGAGGCCGCCGTTTCCGAGTCCGGGGTCCACCTCACAGGCGTATACCTTGTCAAAGGATGTGCCAAAATCGGAAAGTATCTCGCAAAGATCGTGATACACGCCGAGATTCATCGCGTCATTCTTGAGTGCGCGACCGACGAGGAATTCCATGCAGAGATAGCATATCTTCTTTCCGTCCGCCGCCTTGATCCTCTTCTTGAAGGACTCGCGGTACTCGAGCATAATGTCCTTGAGTGTATAGACCGTAGCCTGGTATATCTGCTCGTCGGTAGCGGATGCGGGGTTGGATACGCCTCTGGTAATGAGCTTGGCCTCTATCCGCTCCTTGAGCTCCTGCTTGCTGATAATGTTTTTTGCGCCGCTTGTCGGGTTTGTGCTTGCTTGGTTTTTCATATGAGTAAATTATCCTATCAGTTTAGTAAATTCTTATAAATTGCCAGATATTTTTCGGCAGATTTGCTCCACGTGAAGTCGCTCTTCTTTGCGGAGGCGGTGAGTGCGCCCCAAGCCTTTTTATCGGCGTAGAGGGCGAGAGCCTGCTTTACGGTATAAAAGAGCTCGTGGGCGTTATAGTTGTCGAAGCGGAAGCCGTTAGCCCCCTCGGTGCCGTAGGGCTTGATGGAATCGTAAAGACCGCCGACAGATCGGACGATCGGAACTGTGCCGTAGGAGCAGGCGATCATCTGCGCAAGTCCGCAGGGCTCGCTCTTCGAGGGCATAAGGAATATATCCGCCGCCGCGTACATCTTCTTGGAGATAACGCGGTCAAACTTGATGAGAGCGACCAGGTTATCGTGCTTTGATGCAAGATTCTCAAAGGCCGCCTCGTACTCTGCGTCACCGGTGCCGAGAACGACGACCTGTATACGCTCGGAGAGCAGCTCCTCAAGGATATGGAGCACAAGGTCAATTCCCTTTCCTGCCGTAAGCCTTGTAATCATTACGAGCAGAGGAATGTTCTTGTTGACCTCAAGGCCAAGCTCCTCTTGGAGCGCCTTTTTGTTCTGCGCCTTGCCGCTCTTATAATTCTTTGCGGTATAGGAAGCGTAAATATCTCCGCCGGATTCAGGCGAGAAGTAACCGTAATCAATTCCGTTAATAACGCCTGCCATCTTATGCTTTGCAGCCTTGATAATATCGGAAAGGCCGAAGGCGAAGAAATCAAACTCCAGCTCGTTTGCATAATTGGGGCTGACGGTGGTAACGAAATCCGAGGTAACGATGGCGCCCTTCATAAGGTTGAGACAGCCGCCGTATTCAACGATTCCCTTATACTTGACGTCGATACCGAACACGTCACCGAGAATATAGGGGTCATATTTACCCTGGTACTCGATGTTGTGAATTGTATAGACGGTCTTGATGCCTCTGAAGGCCTCGATCCGCGCGTACTCGGTCTTGAGATAAATGATCGTCGACGCAGTCTGCCAGTCGTTTGCGTGGAGAATATCCGGAATATTGCCCGAGGAGAGCATATACTCCACCACCGCGCGGGAGAAGAATGCAAATCTCTCGCCGTCGTCGAACTCGCCGTAAAGCTTACCTCTGTCGAAATAGCTATGATTTTCCACGAAGTAGTAAACCACGCCCCCATCGTTAAGCTTATACACGGTGGCTCCCGTCCTTCTCCAGGACAGATTGAAGGAAATATCGGTGACCCACTGGAGCCTTGCACGGTACACGTCCTTCATCGTGTTATAAAGAGGCATTATCACCTCGACCTCGGCACCGCTTTCGGCCACCGCGCGAGGGAGCGCCCCCATAACGTCGCCAAGACCGCCACTTGCCGCGTAGGGGTTAGCCTCACTTGTTACGTATAAAATCTTCATAATTTTCTCCTATTCAGGGAAATCAGACCTTGCGGCTCTTCTGAATGTAGAAGGGCATATTATCGTTGCCGGAGAGATTTACACCGTCGGAGATGTAAACGTCCTTGTCGGTAACGATGCAGTTCACGTTTGCGTTCTTACCAACGTGCGTGCCCTTGAAGAGGACGGAGTTCTTTACAACAGCGCCCTTCTCTACCTTTACGCCTCTGAAGAGCACCGAGTTGATAACCGTACCCTCGATAACGCACTCGTCGGCCAGCATAGAGTTTTCAACAACGCAGCCCTTCTTATAATTTACGGGAGTAGAGTTATGTACTCTCGTAAATACAGGTGCATCCTTCCTTCCGAGCAGGGAGTTTCTCGCCTCGGGGTCCTTTGCCATATCCATCGAGCACTTATAGTAATCGAGGAAGCTGGAAACGGGAGCGACGTAGCCGACATACTTATACGCCCTGTAGTTCGAGGACTTGCAGTTGCGGAGCATAAGCTCGGTGAGGCTGTTGAGATTATAGGCCTCTGCCTCCTCGATGAGCCTGCGCAGATAGAGGGTCTTCATAACGTAGATGCCGAGAGAGAGCTCGGTGTGGGTAGGATTATAGGTAGCGCTCATTGCGATGTCGGTAACCTTGCCCGCTACGGAGGAAACCATCATTCTGGAGTGCTTTGCGGTATAGTCCTTCTTTGCACCGACGGTTACTATGGTGATATCGGCGCCCGTCTTCTCGTGATAGCCTATAACGTCAGCAACGTTGATATTGAGGATGTTGTCGGAGTCCATCATAACGACGTACTCCTCCTTGATCTCGGTGATGTATTCCTTCATGCTCTTGAGTGCTTCCATGTGAGTGGTGAACATCTTCGCATCCGAGGAATTGACCGCAGACTGGAAGGGAGAGATAAAGGTAATACCGCCCTCACGGCGTGCAAGATCCCAGTCCTTACCGCTTCCGATATGCTCGAGGAGCGAGCGGTAATTGTAGTTAGCCACGATCTTTATATTGGATATATCGGAGTTTACAAGATTTGAAAGAGCGAAGTCGATCAGTCTGTATCTGCAGGCGAAGGGGATCGCCGCGACGGTTCTGTCACCGGTAAGTCTTGAAAGAGTGTTATTATTCAAGCTGGAGAATATAATACCTGCTGCATTTGCCATTTCCGTATCTTCCTTTCTTTATTTTTACCGTCAGGCATTTACGATACTGCCGCTTGCAACCACGGCGATATCGCTCTTGGGCGCGTTCTCCGCACCGACGGTAGCTCCGGACTCAATAACCGAGTCGGCGTCGACGATAGCCGAGTAAACCTTGGCACCCGCCTTGACCACAACGTCGTCCATAATGACGGCGTCCTTAACGATTGCACCCGCCTCAACGACGACACCGCCGGAGAGAATGGAATTTTCAACCGTACCGTCAATGATACAGCCCTCGCAGATCATAGAGTTTATCACCGACGCATCGGGACCGACGTACTGAGGAGGACGTGCGGTATTCTTCGAATATATTCTGAAATTCTTATCCGCGATGGAAAGTACGGGCTCGTCACCGATAAGATCCATGTTCGCTTCCCAGAGCGAGGATATGGTTCCCACGTCCTTCCAATAGCCGGAGAATGCGTAGGAATAGAGCTTCTCGCCGTTGTTAAGGAGGTTCGGGATTATGTTCTTTCCGAAGTCGTTAGAGGAATTTTCGTCCTTTTCATCATTCTCAAGATACTCGATAAGAGTCTTGGTGGTGAAGATGTAAATACCCATGGACGCCTGATTGTTCTTCGGCACCTTAGGCTTCTCCTCGAACTCGTAGATGGAGCCGTCCTTGTTGGTGTTACAAATACCGAAGCGGCTGGCCTCCTCCATAGGAACGGTGATGGTAGCCACGGTGCAAGCGGCGCCGGTAGCCTTGTGCTGCTCGAGCATCAGCTTATAGTCCATACGGTAGATATGGTCACCGGAGAGGATAAGCACGTAGTCGGGATTATATTTCTTGATGAAATGAATATTCTGATAGATAGCGTTGGCGGTACCCTTGTACCAATCCGAGCGCTTATTTCCCTGATAAGGGGGGAGAACCGTTAAGCCGCCACGCGTTCTGTCAAGGTCCCAGGGAGCGCCGTTTCCGACGTATTCATTGAGTGCTAGGGGCTGATACTGGGTAAGAACACCTACGGTATCGATACCGGAATTAATGCAGTTAGAGAGAGGGAAGTCAATGATCTTATACTTACCTCCGAAGGAAACTGCGGGCTTGGCGATTTGCTTCGTGAGATCGTACAAACGAGAGCCCTGACCGCCTGCAAGGAGCATCGCTATACATTCTTTTTTACAGTACATGGTGTTTTCTCCTTAAAGTTTGATTTTTTTCGATTTGCTCTTCTCCGTGAGGATCACTCCCGAGAATGGGGGCATCGTCACAGATGCAAGCCTTTGCTTTTGCGAGGTAAATGTATCGTAAGTGTTTTTGCTCGGATCGAAATTGCCCGTATCGAATATGCGAACGAGCTCGCCTCTGCCGGATATCAGCGGAACGGTTACCGTCTGCTCACTGCCGGAGAAGCTGAGTATCACGGTCAGCGCCCTGCCCTTCAGATCGTATCTTCTGAAGGCGACGAGGTTCTTTGCTGCCTCATCGGGCAGTATCCACTGAAAGCCCTCGGGCGTAAAATCGCGCTCCCAGAGCGGCCTCTGTGAAAGATAAAAGGTATTGAGCGCCGCTACGTAGTCACGGAAATATTTGTGATTCGGATAATCGAGCATGAACCATTCAAGGGAGTTTTCGTAATCCCACTCTCTGAACTGTCCGTACTCGGTTCCCATAAATAAGAGCTTTTTACCGGGATAGGTCATCTGCAAAAGCAATGCTACCCTTGCCTGTCTGAACTTGTCCTCATAGGAGCCGTGCATCTTGTCAATGAAGGACTTTTTACCGTGGACGACCTCGTCGTGAGAGATCGGCATACAGTAGTTTTCGGTGAAGGCGTACATCAGCGGAAAATTCAGCGCCGAGTGACAGCCCGCACGCAGGACGGGATCGGTGGCAACGTAATCGTAAAAATCGTTTGCCCAGCCCATATTCCATTTAAGATTGAAGCCCATTCCTCCGCTCGCCACGGGTGAGGTGACGCCGGAAAAGGCCGTTGATTCCTCGGCAATCATCATAACGTCGGGAAATTCCGCAAAGACTGCCGTATTAAGCTTTCTGATAAAGCCCGTGGCCTCCTTGTTCTCGTTGGTGCCCTCGTGGTTGGGTATCCATTCACCGGGGAGCCTGTCATAGTCAAGGTATATCATCGAGGCCACCGCATCAACGCGCAGGCCGTCAATATGGAACTCCCGCAGGAAATAGAGTGCGTTGGAGATAAGAAAGCTCTGTATCTCCTCCCTGCCAAGGTCGAAGAAGCGAGTACCCCAGGAGCGTGACTCCTGCCTGTCCTTACCCTGGTATTCGTAAAGCGGCATCCCGTCAAACTCGTAAAGTCCCCATTCGTCCTTAGGAAAATGAGCGGGTACCCAGTCCATAATAACGCCGACGCCCGCGGTATGAAGAGCGTTTACAAGAAATCTGAAATCGTCGGGATCTCCAAAGCGGGAGGTCGGTGCGTAAAAGCCGCAGACCTGATAACCCCAGGAGCCGTCGAAGGGATGCTCCTGCAAAGGGAGAAACTCAACGTGGGTGTATCCCATACGCTTCAGATAAGGCGGAAGGATC
The DNA here is from genome assembly GCA_964483225.1 of uncultured Ruminococcus sp. Lineage (GTDB taxonomy): Bacteria > Bacillota > Clostridia > Oscillospirales > CAG-272 > UBA1740. The sequence goes on from CAZABU010000019.1 coordinate 6,009, forward strand.
TGTGCCATCTCCCGATAGGTCATATAGGAGTTATCCTCCTCGTGGCGCATAAAGCTGCCGAAGTGGAGCTCGTAAATATTGATCGGCGCAGGAATATAGGAGCCGTCCTTAACGCAAACGGTCTTGCGGCGGCTATTCATCCACCGCTTGTCCGTCCATGTGTGGGTGCTCTCGGTGAAGATGAGCGATGCGCCGTCATCGGCACCTCTGGAAAATGCGGCGTAAGGGTCACCCTTCAGATGAACACCGGCATCGGAGATGATCTTGAATTTATAGGGCTCCTTTTCAAGGGAGCAGTCCGATAAATAAACGACCTCCCACACACCTTTGTCCGTTATCCTGGCGAGTGGGAGTCCTTCATCCCAGCCGACGAAATCCGAAACGAGAGATATGGCACGGGCAGAGGGCGCCCAGGTCCTGAAAACGTATTTATACTTACCGTTTTCTCTCTCGCAGCTGCAGCCGAGATATTTATATGCGGCGTAATTGGTGCCCTCGTGGAAAAGATATCGCGCAAGCTCGTGTTCCATATAGACCTCCAATTACGTGTTTTTTGATATTATACAGCAAGACCTGCGCATAATACGCAGATAACTGTCGAAAAAATTAAATTTTCTTACATATATTTTAACACTTATATTTATATTTGTCAAGAAAATATTTAGTGGTTTCGGCGATATTTCGGCAAAATAAGGTGTATTGGGTATATCAAAATCCGTAAAATCAGTAAAGGAATGGCAAAGATGGCAAAAATGAGCTTATCCGACAGCTTGACCGACAGGCCGGAAAGCAGCTTCCTTGCGAGAAAAAAGGCCACCAGAGAAAGTGCCAGCGTATATAGTCTTATCTCTCCGTCAAGGGCGTAATATGAAAAAATGATATAACCGACGGCAAATAAAATAATTTTCAATGCGGTAAGTATCTCACCGACCGACCTCGTGTTGCGGATAACGCCCGATTTATCGCCCTGTTTTGGTAAATCGAGGATACGCCCCTCGTATATCAGCGCGTGCCTCGGAAGTGACAGTATATATCCGAGCTGCCTCGCGCATATAACAAGCACTATCAGCAGCAAGGAAGCGCCCGCGCCGTATGCAAGTGCGCAAATACAGGACCGCAGTATTTCTGCGGCAGAAAAGGTCATCATCCAAAGATACCCGAAAGAAATCCGCGTTTATGCTTTATCGCGGAGAAGGACACCGAGTCTATCCTCCCCTTTACGGATATTTCTCCGCCCTCGCTGAGGGTCTCTATCTTCATTCCCTCCCCCTCTATGCTCACCTCGCCAAGCTCGGTTTCCAGGGCCACGAATCCCTCGTCAAAGCCGAGCACGTTTTTCACACCGTTCATTTTTAGCATCTCACGGTCAACTATACTGACCGTCCCTTTTACCTGTGAATCAACAACGGATGTACTCATAAAAACCTCCGAAAATAAAAATACCGCACACTCAATCAAGAGTATGCGGCATTTTCACGTTTTATGCCTCGCTGTCGGATACAACCTCGTACATACCGACGGCCTCGGCCTTCTTCGTTGTCTCTTTGATATCGAGAACTCTGACGGTCACCGACTTGGCGCCAAAGGCGACGGTGATCAGGTCACCTACCTTGACGTTGTAAGAGGCCTTTGCCTGCTTGCCGTTCACCGAGATACGCTCGGAGTCACAGGCATCGTTGGCAACGGTCCTTCTTTTTATAAGCCTCGAAACCTTCAGATATTTATCCAGACGCATGATCAGTTAACGGCGTCCTTAAGAGCCTTGGAAGCAGAGAATGCGGGCTTCTTGCCAGCGGGAATGGTGATGGTCTCACCGGTCTTGGGGTTTCTGCCTTCTCTTGCGGCAACCTCCTTTACCTCAAAGGTACCGAAGCCGATAAGCTGAACCTTATCGCCTGCCTTAAGCGCATTTACGATTGCGTCGAGGGTAGCGTTTACAGCGGCCTCAGCGGCCTTCTTGGAAAGCTCTGCCTCTGCGGCAACAACGTTTACGAGATCTGTCTTGTTCATTGGTTTATACATCCTTTCAAAAATCTGGTTAAGTTTATTATAACAACAGAAAATGGGATTTTCAATACCGTAAATAAGTTTTTTTGATTTTGACAATTAAAAATTCGTCCATATTCATATAATTTCTACGAAAATTTTGTATATTTTGACATTTCGGAAAGCTTACTTAACGATATGCGGCCCGAAAGCCACAGCGAACAGAAATAGACAAGGGCGCAGGCGACAACCGTAAGCAGGAGTGCCGCGGTCTCGGGGAGGCTCTGTAAAAGCAGTCCGTACAGTCCGCGTGAGAGAAAAACGGAGATCAATGCTAACAGATACGGCACGAGGGCAGTCGTTATCAAGGCCGGTCGCAGATCGCAGGAGCTGACTGCCACAGTCAGCGATACGCATAGTGCCGCAGCATAGGAGATCACGGTACCGATTGGTGCGCCCGATATACCGAAATCGCTGTTGCCGAGCAGCACGTAGCTGACGGCGAGCTTCAGTCCGCTACCGACCAGCATTGCGATCACCGGAGTACGCACACGCCCCATCGACTCCAAAGCTGAATTAATTATCAGTAAGGGAGAGAGAAAGGCTATGGAGGGGATCAGCAGGCAAAGAAGCGGCGCCCCAACAGACAGATCCATACTACCGAAAAGCATATCCAGCAGTTCTTCGGAATATACGGTTACACCGATAAGGAGAGGGGCAGTCAGCATTGCCGACATTTCAAGAGCGCTGTTTACGGATCTGTCAAGCAGTGCTCTATCGTCCCTGACCTTCGCTTTTGTGAATACAGGCAGAAAGACAATGGATATGGGTGTGATTATTGAAACCGCAAGATTGAAGATCGGTACTGCAAGAGTCGTATAATTTCCGTAAAGGGCTCCGGCCTCCGCCTCACTGTAGCCAAGTCCCTCAAGCCTGCGCATTATAAGAGAAAGGTCGATAAGATTTGTCACGCTCATTACTGCGGCGCTGAACGTGATTGGCAGAGATATCGAAAATATACGCTTCAGTATAGACTTTTTATCGGCGCGACTGATTTTCTGCCTGCGATTTTCGCCTGTATTTTTGGTTTTTGCGGCGTACAGCAGGTATATCATGCCGATGAGTGCACCAACGGTTACACCGAGTATCGTGAAGGCGGATATCAGCTCCAGAGGCAGTCCCATCCTATGTCCGACCAGTGCGAATATCAGCCCGAGTACAAGCTTCCCTATTCCCTCTACTATCTGCGAGACTGCTACCTCAACAAGTCGCATTCTAGCGTTAAGCAGCCCTCTGACGACACCTGCAATAGCTATAAAAATTATCGAAGGCGCTATTGCGAGCATTGTCGCTCGTGCACCGCTGTTTCCTATCAGACCTGAAAGCGGCTCCGACAGGACGAGAAACAATGCGGTGACAATAACTCCTATAAGCCCGAATGCTCTGGTTGCAACGTTGGCTATCTCGTACTCGCGCCCCGGCTTTTTTGTCATTGCCTCTGACACTATTATCATTACTGCCTTTGGAACTCCCGCGGTACACAGAAGATAGAAGAAGGCGTAAACGGTGTAGGCGGAGTTGAAATAGCCCATCCCCTCTTCGCCGAGCATAGCTGCCAATGGAATCTTATATATTACGCCAAGTATTTTTACAATAAGCGTTGCAATGGTCAGCGACAAAGCGCCGCCGAGGATACCGCAGGTCTTTTCCGTGGTTTTGGTTTTCTTCTCCATACGCCACCTTTCCGGGCTCCGCGATAAACGCTTCTGCCCCACAAAAAAAGAGATTCACTAAAGTATATTAGCAAATCTCTTCATTTATTATTTATATAGGGAAATTACTGCTCCGAAGCACGGTCACTAACGCCGAAGAACTCGAATATCTGCTCTCTGTGGCTCTTTTTATCACCCGTAGGCTGATCCTCACGCAAATATTCGTACGGATACTTCGGACGGGAAAGACGAATTATCTGCGCGGAGCCGTCAAAGGGCTTTTCCGATTTTACGAGCTTCGTAACGGCACCTGCGCCAACTGCAAAGATCGTCTGTATCTCCTCCATCATAAAGATGTTATAGTAGCTTTCTCTGCCCTCAATGGAGAATCCCACGTTCTCAAGATTACCGACCGTGTTCTTCTGTCGGTACATATAATAGGGCCTGTATCCCGCAAATTTCGTCTTAAGCTGAGAGTAGGAAACGCTCTTGGCCGCATCGTCACCGGTCAGAGAATAAACGCCGGAGTTCTTACGAAGGGCATCGGAGGCTTTTTTGACACAGAAGGTATGTACAGTGATGTTGGAGGGAGCAAGCTCAATGATCTTATCCACGGTAGCAGAGAAATTATTGAAATCGTCACCGGGAAGACCTGCAATCAGATCCACGTTGATATCCTTGATGCCGCTGGCCCTCGCTATCTCGTAGGCTCTGTAAAAGTCCTCGGTGGTGTGTCGCCTGCCAATCTCGCGAAGAACGTCGTCGTTGAGGGTCTGGGGATTGACGCTGACACGTGTAACGCCGTGTGCCTTTGCAACGGCGAGCTTCTCTTCCGTGATAGTATCGGGGCGACCCGCCTCAAGCGTAAATTCAAGCAGCTCCGAGGTATCAATATGCTCGTCGAGCTTTGTAAAGAGCCTGTCCAGCTGCTCAGCGCTCAGAGTGGTTGGTGTACCACCTCCGATATAGACCGTGTTGACGCGCATACCGAGAGCTTTTATTATATCGAAGGTTTCGTCTATATCCTTCAACAGCGCATCAAGATATTCGCCGATCATCGAAAGCAGACGCGGCGTGGTATAGGACACGAAGCTGCAGTAAGCACATCTTGTCGGGCAGAAAGGAATGGATATATACAGCGAGCAGGTGTCCTTCGGCATTTTCTTCGTGATCTTATACTCGGTAGAAGCAACCGATACGGCCAACGCCGCCTTTTGAGGATTGAGGAAATACTCGTCGCGCATTATTTTTTTGGTTTTCAGTATTCCCTTCCCCTGGGCAAGCAGACCGCCCGCAACCTTGGCAGGTCTGACGCCTGTAAGTATTCCCCAAGGAGGAATATGACCAAGGAGCGCCTTTCCGGCGGCGAACATTGCTCTGCCAACGGCGATAGCCTCATGGGTTGCAAGGCTTATCTCCTCTTCAAGGGAAACGGTCTCGCTCTCCTCGCAGATTTTGTCGTTGAGCTTCATGGAAACGAAGGCTGTGACCGTGTTATCATCCTCGTTATAAACGTCAACGGTCACCTCGGGCAGGCCGTCTCTTGATTCCTCGTTTTCGCCAAAGGTGGCACCGGGAAAGAAGACCATACACAGGGTCTGAACGTAATATCTGTTAATATTGCCGTTAATTTTCAGAATCATTTATTTTTGCCTCTTTTCAGCAGATCGGAGTTCATAACTATAGTGACAGGACCGTCGGTAGACATTTCGGTACGCATATCCGCGCCGAAAACTCCTGCAGGAGCATCGCCAAGACGGGCACGAATTAGGTCAAGAAAATGCGAATAGAGTCTTTCGGCCTCGTCAGGTGCGGCAGAAGCAAAATAATCCGGGCGGTTGCCGTGGGAATAATTAGCTCCGAGAGTGAAGTTTGACACCGTAAGTATCCGTCCGCCGACGTCGGTCACCGAAAGATTCATCTTGTCATTTTCGTCGGAGAAAATGCGAAGCTTACATATCTTCTCGGCCAAAAGCTCGGCATCAAGGTCGCAGTCCTCCTTCATAACTCCGAGCAAAACGTAAAGTCCCTTACCGATCCTGCCGGCAGGCACACCGTCGGCAACGACCTCGGCACTATTGACTCTCTGTATTACCGCTATCATAATTTAATGCTCCTATCAGTTGGAAAATCCACGCGTCACCGAAACGACCTTATCAACCGAACGAAGTCTGGAAACGATGGAATTATAATGAGAAACGTTTTTGCAGGCGACCACGATATTGATGACCATATCGCCGTTTTTGTTTATCTGGGTATTGATTTGGGTGATGGAGACCTTCATATCGGCAAGCGCCATGGATATCGCTGCGATAACACCGATTCCGTCCTCTGCCACTATCTGAAGCATAGCCTCGTAGCTGGCAGTCTGAGGCACGTCGGTGGTCTCCCACTCCGCTCTGACCCATCTGGAAAGATTTTCCTCGTTGCCACGTGACAAAATGACGTTGGGACAGTCGGACTTGTGCACCGAAACGCCGAAGCCGCGGGTGATAAACCCAACGATCTTATCGCCCGGCAGAGGGTTACAGCATCTGGCAAACTTGATCTGACAGCCGGATTCTCCGTCGATCATAATGCCGCCGTTTGCCTTGATGCGCCTCGTGCTGTCAACGACCTTGACCTTGGAGAGCTCCTCCTTGGCGGTTGCGGTCGGTGTCTCGTCTGCGCGAAGCTTATCGATCTCCTCCTTGATCTTCGGCAGGAAGCGCTGAAGCGAAATACCGCCAAAGCCGAGAGTGTTGTAAAAGTCATCGCTGGTATTGATGCCCACCTTCTTGGCGACCATCGCAATAATATCGTTAAGCTCGGCCTCGGTGTAGGACTTACCGTGCTTCTTGAGCTCCCGTTCTACCTCTGCCTTTCCAACGACTATGTTCTCCGCTCTCTTTTCCTTCTTAAACCATTGACGGATCTTGCTCCTTGCCTGACCTGTCTTTACGATCTTAAGCCAATCACGGCTGGGTCCCTTCGAGGACTGAGAGGTGATGATCTCGATGATATCACCGTTCTGCGGATTCTTGTCAATGGGAACAATAACGCCGTTGATCTTTGCGCCGGTCATCTTATTACCGACTGCCGAATGAATGGCATAAGCAAAGTCTATAACGGTAGAGCCCTGGGGCAAGGAGATAACATCGCCCTTGGGAGTGAAAACGAAGGTTTCATCGTGGAAGATATCCGTCTTGAAGGAATGGATAAACTCGTCGGGATCACGTGTGTTCTCATCGGATTCAAGCAGCTGGGCGATCCAGCGAAGCTTCTCGTCGATGTTGGCACCGGACTTCTCACCGGACTTATACTTCCAGTGAGCCGCGATACCGAATTCTGCCTCCTCATGCATCTGACGGGTCCTGATCTGAACCTCAAAGGGGATACCGCTGTGACCTATGACGGTAGTGTGAAGGGAGCGGTAGAGGTTAGGCTTAGGTGTGGAGATATAGTCCTTAAAGCGTCCGGGCACGGACTTGAACATCTCGTGGACAAGACCGAGGGACGTATAGCACTCAAGCTCGGTCTCAACGATAATTCTTACGGCATAGAAGTCGTAGATCTCGTCAAAGGCCTTATTCGAGGTATACATTTTACGGTAAAGGCTATATACAGACTTGATCCTGCCCTCAAGAGTGAAGCTGATACCGTTTTCGGTCAGCTTCTCGGAAATATATTTCTTTGCCTCGTGGATAAATTCCCTGCTCTGACCGTATTTCTTCTCAATAGCCTCGTGCACCTCCTCGTAGCCAACGTTATCGAGGTAGAAAAGGCTGATATTCTCCAGCTCCTGCTTGATCCTCTGCATACCGAGGCGGTGAGCAAGTGGCGCGTAAATATACATAGTTTCAAGGGCGATCGCACGCTGACGATCCTCCTTCTTTGCCGCGAGGGTACGCATATTGTGCAGGCGGTCACAAAGCTTAATAAAGATGACGCGAATATCCTTGTTCATCGCAAGAAGCATCTTACGGATATTCTCTATGTGCGCCTCCTCCTTGTCGGCGACCTGAACCTGAATTATCTTGGTCAAGCCGTCGACCAGCATAGCCACGTCGGAGCCGAACATCTTGGTGAGTATTTCAAGATTGGTCTTATCCGCACAGTCCTCAACCGTGTCGTGCAAAAGGGCGGCACAGATGGAATCTGTATCGAGGCCAAGCTCTGCAACGATCCTTGCAACCGCAACGGGATGGCTGATATATGGCTCACCGCTCAGGCGGAACTGTCCCTCGTGAAGCTTGTCGGCGTAATCGTACGCCCGGATGATTTTATCAAAATCGTAGTTTCTCTCACTGCTCTTGAGCAGCTCAAGAAGAGAAGTCATTTCTATATACATATCAGTTTTACCTTAACGCCTTACTTATCCGATCTGCGAAGCATCTGGGAGCGCAGTCGGCGTAAAAGCGTAGACTTTTCCAAGTCAGTCTTGCTTGTGGTGTAATGGATATCAAAGCGATATACCTCGTCGGACACCTCGTCGATAGATGCAATATTAAGCTCCTTGAGTACCATAATGATAATTTTGAGTTTAATATATCCGACACCGCCCATTGGCTGCACAGACAGCCTGGAGGTTATATCTCTGTGAGTAAGCGTATCGACGCCTGACCGCTGAGAGGCCAGCATCAGCTTATATACGCTGGCAAAATCCTCTCTTGTAGGAAGAATATCCTCCTCGGCGGTAAATTGCGCACCTGCACGTATTTCGTTAAAGCGCTCGCGCTCACTATCGTATATCGCCTGTTGAGTGGCGGAGGGCTTTATATCCCTAACAATAAGCTGAACGCTCTCTCTGCCGCTCCACTCATTGATATCAACGTTGAACAGAACGTCCACCTTGTCACCGACGTAAATGCCGAGGGACGAGGGAGAGTTTGAGAAGTACATAGCCGAGAGCGTGTGTCTACCGTTCCCGAAGGCGAACTTAGTGTGCTTGTTCTCGCTAATGCCGGATATCTCGTTGACTGCAACGCCACGCATTACGAACACGGGCACCGGATTTCCGACGCCGTAGGGCTCGAGGATTCGCAGATTCTTTGCAAGAGCAAGATTGATGCTCTCAAAATCAACTACGCAATCTGCCTCAATGGTGGGGATCATATCCTCGGCAGTAAGGCTACATCTTGCGTAATCGTTTATCATTCTGCGGAAATTGTCAAGCTCGCCGCGCGTGACCGAAAGTCCTGCCGCAAGCTCGTGACCGCCGAACTTAACGAGATGCTCGCTGCAATGACAAAGAGCGTCCACAAGATTCATTCCCTTAATGCTTCTGCCGGAGCCCTTACCTACGTCGTCGGGAGAGGGAGTGTCACCCTCGTTACCCTCAAAGGAAACGAGGATCGAGGGCTTGCAGTAGCGCTCGGTTATGCGCGAGGAAACGATACCGATAACGCCGTGGTGCCAATTATCTGCAGAGAGGACGATGACCGGATCGTTTTCTATATCCATCTCCTCAATCTTGCAGTAGGCCTCCTGCATTATTTTGTTCTCCTCTGCCTGGCGCTCCTTGTTGGTCCTGCAAAGCTCCTCGGCGATCTCGGTGGCACGGGCCTTATCCTCGGTCAGGAAAAGATCAACGGCAAGCGACGCCGTCTTTATCCTACCGGCCGCATTGATCCTGGGTGCCAGGGTGTAACCGATATAGCTTGAGGTTATCTTGTTCTTTTTGCGCCTCGATGATGCTCTCTGATCGTTCTTTGCAGAGGACGCCTCAATAAGAGCGGCGAGGCCGGTACGCTCGGTATTTTCGATCATACCGAGTCCGTATTTTACGATAATGCGGTTTTCGTCCTTGATAGGCATAACGTCGGCGATGGTGCCGATAGCCACAAGGTCGGCGTATTCTCTGAATATCTTCTCGGCAGCAGCACGGCGGGATTTACCGCAGATACGCTCCTCATAAGCACATATAAGCTTGAATACCACGCCAACGCCTGCCAGTTCCTTGAAGGGATAGGGACAGTCGGGTCTGTGAGGGTTGATCACTGCCTCTGCCAACGGAAGATCGGTACGGCACTCGTGATGGTCGGTAATTATAAAATCAACGCCAACGGACCTTGCGAACTCCACCTCCTCGGTAGCGGTAATACCGGTATCAACGGTAATAATAAGCGTGCCTCCGTGCTCCTTGATGGCCTCAATTGCCGCGGTGGAAACGCCGTAGCCCTCGCCGGCTCTGTTGGGTATATAATAATCCACGCGCGCACCGAGAGATTTTAAGTATAGATAGAGCGTGCAGACCGCCGTAACTCCGTCTACGTCGTAATCTCCGTAGACCGTAATGAGCTCTCCGTTGCGCACGGCGCGGCTGATTCGCTCGATTCCCTTGTCAATATCAAGCATTTCAAAGGGATTGGAGAGCATCTCACTCTCCATATAGATGAATGATTTTGCAGATGCAACATCGCTGTATCCGCGGTTAAAAAGAAGCTTAGCCACGATCGGATTTATACCGAGGGCGGCGGCGATTGCCTCTGCGCGCTGTACGGCAGAGGGCGTTTCGTCAGATTTTATAATCCAGCTCTTCTCCTTCGTTTCAATTTTGTTTTTCATTTATTTGCTTGTATTCGGGATCTCTCCCGCCTTCCATATTATTATCCGCTTAATTGCAGTCTTGATTTCACCTGCACTTTAGTTTCAGACCTTGTATTTTTTCATCAGCGCAAGAGCGCATCTGACGCCGTCGATGGCGGCACTCGTTATACCGCCTGCGTAGCCTGCGCCCTCGCCTGCGGGATAGATATTGTCAAATCCGAGAGCCAAGCTCTCGCTGTTCCGCAATATGCGCACGGGCGCACTCGTGCGAGTTTCTGCACCGGTAAGGACCGCGTCGGACGCGGCAAAGCCCTCGATCTTTCTATCAAAGGCTGTAATAGCATTTTTTATAGAATCACAGACAAGCTGCGGAAGATATTTTTCCGGCCTTGCAAGCTTAACGCCTGCACCGTTCATATAAGTAGGAGTTATGAGGCGCGGTTCCGCCGAGCAAGCGTCTGTGAGAAAATCGCCGACCGTGATAATCGGAGCCGAATAGTCACCGCCCCCTGCCTCGAATGCCGCGCGCTCGATCCTTCTCTGAAAGGCGATGGCCTGTGCGGGAGTCCCACCGTAATCCTCCTTGAATATACTGCACGCAACGGCAGAATTGGAGTTCTTGCCCGAGCGGGCGTTATTGCTCATACCGTTGACCACGACACCGCCGCACTCGCTCGCCGCCGGCACGACCTCACCGCCGGGACACATACAGAAGGTGTAAACACCGCGGCGCTTGGTATCGTTTGAGAGATTGTATTCTGCGTGACCGAGGGCGGGATGCCCTGCAAAATCGCCGTACATTGCCCGGTCAATATCCTCGGTAAGATGCTCTATACGCATTCCCACCGACATAGATTTTGCCTCTATGGAAAAACCGTGAGAAAGCAGGCTCTCATAGGTATCTCTCGCGCTGTGACCGATAGCTAAAATAACGGCACCGGCAGGCATTTCGCCCTTGTCGGTAATAACTGCTGTTGCCCTGCCGTCCTTTACGACAGGAGAAATAAACCGCGTATGATATTCGATCCGACCGCCAAGCTCGGTTATGCGATCGAGCATTTTCTCAACGACAGAAGAAAGAATATCAGTGCCTATATGCGGCCGAGCAAGATATTTTATCTCCTCCGGTGCGCCGAACTCGGTAAATCTGTCCAGAACGTAGCCGGTGAGCGGGTCGTTTATGCGGGTGACAAGCTTACCGTCGGAAAAGGTACCGGCACCGCCGGCACCGAACTGCACGTTGCAGCTTTCGTCAAGTATGCGAAATTTCTTGAAGCGTTCTACAGCTTCTGTCCGTTCCGCAACGCTTCCACCGCGCTCGAGTACTACGGGATTATAACCCTGCTCCGCCAGCAGCAGAGCGGCAAACAGACCGCATGGGCCCGTGCCTACTATTACAGGAGGCACTGTCAGAGGCTCGTCACCGATAATGATATCGGGAAATGCGGCATCGAGGCTCGACATACCCGAGCGGAGCAACAAATCCTTGCCCACAGGGCCAAAGGCGCCCTCGGCGGCAACCGAATATACAAAGTGTATGTCGCTCTTTTTCCTGGCGTCAGTGCTCCTGCGATATATACGCAAAGCCACGTCCCTTGTGGGGAGCCCTAACTTACGCAATCTCCCCCTTGCAACCGAAAACGCCTCTTTTTCAGAGGCGTCTATCGGCAGCTTGATGTTATTGACTAAAATAATACTGGTCTTGGGCATTATACCAAGCTCCAAAAATCAATAATGTCTTTAGCGGCAGTACCGCCGGCCTGAATGGCATCGGAATAACCGACGAATAGCCAAAACAGTACCGCGGCGATAAGCGCCAATACGACCGATATAACCGTTCCGATCTTAATACCGAAAATCTTTTTCTTCATAACTGCTCCGTAAATCAATGATCAGCGTCTTTTTTGGAAGCCTTACCTTGGCTTGCATCCTCGTGATAGTTCTTAATAAGCTCTCTGCACAGGTACTTTTTCAGACTATCGGCGGTAAAATTACGGGTGAGCTCGCTCTCCTTGGCGACGGAAATAATGCCCGTCTCCTCAGAAACGATAATGATTATCGCATCGCTGACCTCGCTCAGACCCACCGCGGCGCGGTGTCTTGTACCGAGATCGGGATCAACGGGTGTGCGCTTAGGCAAAGGAAGAATACATGCCGCCGCCGCGATCCTATTGTCGGCTATAATGACCGCGCCATCGTGGAGAGGTGCCTTATCGTAAAACAGGTTGCGAATCAGCGAATCCGTAACGTCAGCGTTTATGGCAGTACCGGAATGAAGCGCCTCCTCAAGACTGGTGGTGCGCTCAATGGCAATCAAAGCACCGGTCTTTTCAACAGAGAGAACGTGGACAGCCTTACAAATGTTGTCGACAACCTTATACTGCTGCTGCTTTTTGCGGGACTGATCGCCGAAATTGCGTATGCTGCGCAGCGAACCGGAACCGACCTTCTCGAACAGCTCACGCAGCTCCGGCTGAAAGATGATAACAAGCGCCAGCGCACCGATCTGGAAGATAGATGACAGTAGCGACTGGATAGCCCTCATATTAAACACGGTAGCGACTATAAACAGGGCAAGACAGATGGAAATGCCGAGAATGAGCGCTCCGGCCTTACGGCTGTGCAGGAACTTGACTGCCAGATAAAAGAGAACGGTCAATAGCAATATGTCAACGGCATCCGCGACGCCGAAGTCGGTAAAGGCGTGCTTGACGTAGGCGAAGAAATCAGCAATGCCATCACCGAAATTTCCGACCGGTATTTCAAGTAAAGCAAACATATATATCACCTCAGGCGCGTGTGTGCGCCAAAAATCTAAAATATAAAAATTAAATCATTATAATTATAACACAGCCTATTGCAAATTTCAATCCTTTTTGCGATTTTTATAAAATTTAATCAGATAGTTCCTTTTTTTACCACCGCGCTATTGACA
>CAZABU010000020.1:0-18176 GCA_964483225.1 uncultured Ruminococcus sp.
CTCCGTCGGCAATATCGCCGGCAAGAAGACCGATAACCGCGCCCGCAACTACACGACCTGTATTAAAGGTATGGGTGATACCGGTAAAGGTGACGTTGCTGATAACCGCGCTGTCGGAAATCGAATTAAAGACGCCGTAATACTGCTTGGTGGAGTCGCTCGTCACAGAAATGCCGGAGATGGTGTGTCCATTACCGTTGATAACTCCGTTGAAGGCGCCGGTGGTGAATACGCCGGGCCAGCTCACCTTGGAGAAATCGAGGTCTGCGTAAATATCGTACCAGCCATCTCTGTTAGCATTCTTTCTCAGATCGTCTGCAGAGTAGATGCGGTATCTGTCACCCTCAAGCCAGGTGGTGTAGAGCTTTACAGTGGGAGTAGTAACCGTACCGGTTGCCTCATCCCAGCTTCCCGTAACGGTGCCCGCAAGGGGGGTGGTGCACGCCTCGTCGGAGTATACAGTATCAAGAGTAAAGCCATCGCGCTTGGGGAAATTACCCATCTCAATGGTAACGCTATTGTCGGTCCATGCAGGAATATTCAGGCTGATAGCCTTCTGAGTATTGATAAGCTGATATGCGCCATCAACCTTTGCATAGATCTCGTAGTTGTAGTAGGGTATCCAGGCGGCGTAAAGCGTGATGACGCTCTCCGCCGAGGTGTAGTCCTTCGACATATCCACCTTAACGGTATCGGTGTCAAAGTTCCATTTGCCAGAATAGGTGTAGCCCTTGGTGAGATCGTTTTCGTCGATAGGCGTACGTTCGGTATACCAGCCGGCGAGGAAATGCTCGGGCTTGCTTATAGTAAGGATGTTGTTCTTGTCGCGAAGGGAGCTGTCAGGGGGGAGCAGAGAGATCTCCGCGGTGCCGTCTCCGTCCTTGTCATAGCCTGCGGGATCAAACACGTCTATGACCGTGGAATCGGAGCCCTTGATAGTTCCTCCGCCGGCGTCAAAGGTGACGCTGACGGTGCAGCCGTCCTCGTCGAGCTCGTCAAACTTCGTTTTGTCAGAGCAGGACGTGAGTCCTATCACGGCGGCAAGCGTTACCGCCGCCGTGATAAATGTCAAAAGCTTTCTTTTCATTATTCTTCCTCCGAATTGTTGGCATCGTCTGCCTCTATTTCGGTGTTTTCGGTGATCTCGATCTCTTCGGTCGTCGCTATTTCGGAGGAGGCTTCCTCGGAGGTCGCCTCTTCGGTCACAGCCTCTTCAGCTACAGTAGTTTCGGTCATACCGTCCTCTGCGATAGCTTCGACTGCCGCATCGTCTACGGATTGGGGAAGCGTTCTACCGATATTACCGCCGAGCTGCTTTCTCATTCTTACAAAGAGGAAGATAAACACGCCGAGAGCCGCAGCCGTCAGTCCGAAGAATACGTAGATGATGATGTTGATGATCTGCATCGCGGTAAGAGGAGTCTTTTCGTCGGGCTGCTCGTCGGGAGTCTGACCCTGATTCTGCAGATACTCGAGGTCGGAGATTCTCTTTTCCGCATCGGTGAGTCTTGCGTAATCCTTAACGAGAGCCTTCTGCTCGTTGGAAACGATCTTATCGTATGCAGCTCTTGCGGCTTCAACAAGTGCCTTATGCTCAAGAGTAATATTCTTGGCATCAGGGAGCTTTGCAATAGCAGCGATAGCATCGAGTGTCGTAGGATCTGCAGCCGCGCCGCCGTCGACGAAGGCGTTGAAGTACTGAGCGAAGATGAAGGAGTCGTAATTTCTGCCGTTTACAGGACAGATCATAGTGATTCTGTTGTCAACTCCGCTTACGTTATTGTTAACGTAACCGATATAGACAACGAAGTTTGCACCGAAGAAGACGTTAGATGCAAGAGAGGATGCATTCCACATGAAGTAGGGAACGATCTGGATGCCGGAAAGGGTAAAGTCCTGACCGTTGTAATCCACGAAGGCGTAATCGCCGGTTGCGGGGATATGCTCGCCGGTGGCATAGTAGTAATAATCATATTCCTCCTCGAGAATGGGTGCGTTATAAGAGGAGAAGGATACGTAAGCGAGCTTACTGCAGCCATAGAATGCCTTGTGGCCGATGGCTGCAACGGTGTAGGGGAGGATAGCACCGGTAACTCTGCTTCCTGCAAATGCGTAGGAGGAGATTCTCACGGTGTCTGCCGCAACGTTGGCAATGCCGCTCTGCGTCCAGCAGATAAGCTCCAGGCCGTTGGGAACGACTCTGTATATAGAGCCGTCGATAATCTTGACGGTATTACTGATATCGTAGGTGTAAAGCTGATCGCTGGCAACGACCTTGTCGTTGAAGTATTCGTCCACCGTAGTAGAGAAGGGGGCAACGATACACATAGCGAAGGGGTTATCACCGATCTCGGTAAGACCCTCGCCAAGCTTGACGCTGAAATTAGTCACGCTTTCCTTGATGAATGCGTGAGTACCGAGCGTTGTTGCCGCGGAAAGGTCGGCCGAGGTGATTGCAGTATGAGCAAAGGCGTAATCGCCGATCTCGGTTGCAAGCTCCTCGCCGTTGAACGTTGCAAGCGCAGGGCAGTAGGAGAATGCACCCTCTCCGATAACGGACGCCTTGGCGAGCGTTACGGAAGCAAGATAATCGTTGTAGCAGAAGGAATACTTACCGATATTCGTTGCAGAAGCAAGATTGGCGGAGGTAAGTGCACATTCTGCGAAAGCGTAATCGCCAAAGGTCTCGATGCCATCAAGATTGATGTTCGTAAGCTTCGGGCACTTCTGGAATGCGCTCTCTGCAATTTCAGTAAGACCTGCACCGAGAGTAACGGTTTGGAGCTCCTGGCACAGAATAAATGCGGATTTACCTATGGAAGTAAGCGAGGAGAGGTTTACAGAGGTAAACTTGGGGGTGTAATAAACGTAAACGTATTCATTGTTCTCGATCAGAGGATCGGTACAGTCCATATCGGCATATACGTAATGAACGTATCCGGAGAATGCGTTCTCACCGATGGAAAGGGCGCCCGAGAGATCAATGGTCGTAAGTGCAGGGGTGTTGAAGAAGGCGTAGTCGCCGATCACAGCACCCTCGCCGAGAGCAACGGACTCAAGCTCTGCTGCTCCTGCAAAGGCCTGGTTGCCTATCGTTACGTTCTGACCGAGCGTCAGGGACTTGAGAGGAGAGGTGTATGCATAGTAATAGTAGGTATTACCGCCCTCGTCCTTTCGCTCGATCCTCCAGTTGTCCATATTCATCGTGAAGGCCATTTCACCGATAACCGCATTATCGCCGATAACAACGGTGGCAAGGGAGTGGCAGTTGGAGAATGCACCCTCGCCTACGGTCATTCCCACAGGAATGTAGACAGAGGTAATGTCGGTTCTCGCAAAGGCGTAGTCGCCGATCTTGCCGAGGTTTGCAAAGGAGGGGAGTGCCGTGATGGCAGTATCCTCGAATGCGTAGTCGCCAATCTCGGTGAGAGAGCCGAGAGTAACGGATGCGAGCTTCTCGCAAGCGGAGAATGCGTACTTGTCAACAACGGTAACACCGGGCATATTAACGGCAGTAATATTATTGTTGCCGGAGAATGCGCCGTCGCCTATTGCCGTAACGCCGGGGAGATTGAAGCTGCCGCTTGCCGCAGGAGCAACAAGGAGAAGCGTTTTACCGGTGCTGTCAAGCAGATATCCATGCTCGCCTGCCGCAAAGGTGCTGTTGCCGTTTGTCACAGTAAACTTTGCAACCTTGGTATTGCGGAATGCGTACTGTCCAATGACTGCAACATCCTTTCCGAGCGTAACTGAGGTAAGTTCGTTACAATCATTAAAAGCGCCTTCTGCGATAACGGGAGCATTGATGCTGATGCTTGCAAGCTTTGTACATTCGCTGAATGCGTACTGTCCGAGCTTGATCTTTTCAGCTGCGATGGTAACAGAGGTGATAGACGAGTTGCCCGCAAAGGCATATGCGCCGATGGACTGGGTTGTTGCCGCAAGCTTAACACTGCCGAGCGTGGGATTGTTAGCAAATGCATAATTCGCGATAGCTACAATGGAATCCAGCTTGAGCTCGCCGGTAAGACCGCAATCCTCGAAAGCGGATTGGTTGATAAACTTTACGTTCTCGATTCCTTCGACGGTCTTGAGATTGTAGCAACCAAGGAAGGCGCCGTAGTCAATGGTTTCGAGAGTGGAGGGAAGGGTGATCTTCTCAAGAGCTGTCAGGTTAGCAAAGGCATATGGGCCGATGCGCTCAACGCCCTCGGGAATAACAACCTCGGTGATGGTATCGTCACCGATGTACCACATCTTCATAGTTTCAGTATCGCCGGGATAGATCTCGCTGGGATCCTTGACTACGTAATCGTAGTTAGAGAATGCGAACTGACCGATCTCGGTGATTGCAAGATTGGAGGGGAAGGTAACCTTACCGCCAAGGCCGTAATAGTTGGTGAGAGAGGGGCCTGTAGTAATGAAGGGATCCTTTACCTCAATGGAAACGGTCTGAGAATAATAGGTGCTCTTTCCGTCCATAAGCACCTTGACGGTGACGGAGGTCTTACCCTTGGACTGCGCCGTGATGGTTCCGTTTGCATTGACTGTTGCAATGCCGTCGTTACCCGACTGGAAGGTTACCGTGCAGTTTTCAGGGAAGTAAGCGTCAAGGTCGTATCTGAGAGTTACCGATTCTGAGGGGAACATCGAGAGGGACGTCGAGGAAGCGAACTTCATCTCGTTTCCGGTATCGCCGATATCCTTATCATCGGAGTTGAGTCTGTAATATGCCTTCTCGGTCTTGAAGCCCGTAAGCGTGAAGCTCTTGGCAACCGGCTTATCGTACCTCTTATATCCGGGATCGCCTTTTGCGAGGACGGTAACCTTCAAGGAATCAAGAAGATTTAATCTGTTGCCCCTTTCGTCAACGGAGTAAACGTTTATTGTTGCCTCGCCGGAGCCTACTGCAACAAGCTCGTTTCCAACGATTTTAACGACGTCCTTCTGATTTCTTCTTGCAAGATCAAACTCAATAAACTGAGTCCAGGTGCTCTCGGGGTAAACCGAGGGAGCAAGCTCGTAGATCTCGTTGGGGGAGAGGGTGACCTCTTCCTCTGCGAAGTAGCAGTCCGTGTAATCGTCGGGAAGCTCGATCTCGTAGGTCGCGACGTTCAGCGCGTAGTCGTAAGCTACGACGGTGAACGTGTTTCTGTTATAAGCGTTCTCAATGATATCGTCAACGTAGTCGGTGAGCTCGTAGGTAACGTAGTTCGTAGTATTGAAGCCGGAGTATACGGGAGTAAGATACTTGTCAAAGGTGTTGAGCACGGCACCATCGGTATCATTTGCAACGTATCCGACCTGAAGGCTCATAGCATAATGGTTGTCATAAACGGCCATCTTAGCAAAGAGACGGGTCTTCTTAGCGGAGCGGTCGTACTCGGTGTAGAACTCCACGTCGGTAAGGGTGGGAGCCTCAAAGTCGGTGACAAGGGGGAAGGTGAAGGTGTTGTTTAGGTTGGTATCCAAGCCGCCGTCGCCGTAATCGACGTATGCCTTCATAGTAACGGTATAGGCGGTGTTGTTCTTGAGATTTGCTTCAATTGCGCTGAACGCTACGTCAACGTTGGCAGGTCGGATAGAGCCGCCTTCGCCGTAGGATTTTCTGATGTCGTTATCAGTGGTAGTGTATACCACCTCGCCTGTCGAGTCCTCGGTAACCTCAACTACAACCTTGCTTGCGTTTCTGAGCAGACCTGCCCAGATGAAGCGCAGAGAGTTAATGGAATCGGTCTGGTTAGAGAGGGTGATATACTTTCTGTCTGCGGCGATCTGCGTAGCCGTCGGATCCTGCTGATAATAGTAAGAGCCGAGATAGGTTACGTAGTCATCGGTAGTTCCGCCGACAGGACGGGTAGCGTAGGCATCGGGCAAGGTCTTGTCAAGCAGGTCGATGGAATCGTCAAGCTCGTCCTTGTTGGTTGCGAAGTAATCAAGGTCGAGTATGGGAGCGACGGTCCAGTCACCGTAGAATGCAAGGTAGGGGACGGAAAGATCCACAGAGCCCTCTTCCTTTGCATCAAGGGTAACGTAGCCCTCAACGTACATGCCGTTAGCGAAGGAATCGTTGAGATACTTCTTGTCTGCATCAGAGAGGGTAACGGTGACGGTAACCTTAGCAGTCTCGCCCGCGGGAACGGATACGGTCATTCCGTCCTTCGAGCCGTTCTCGACGGACTTGATAGCGACGGTTGCGCCGTCAAGGCTGTATGCGGTTTCGGTAACGGTGGTGTCACCCTTGTTGGTTAGTGTGTCGCTGACACCCTCGGTGAGCACGTAAGCATCAAGATCGTAGGAGAGTGCCTTCGAGCCAAAGTTCTTGATAGCGAAGACAAGCTCGTATTCGCCTTTTCTTGTGGGATCGTCGCCAAGCTCGATCTTGGTCTTTTCCATTTCCGAGCCGGTGTCCCTGTCATAAGTAATTATGTAAGCGTCGGTAGCAGCAGAGTTAGTGAGATTAGCAAGACCGGCGCCCTGCTTTCTGACAGAGTAGGGGAGGCCGTTTTTATTAATGATAATTGTTGCGGTGGACATCATCAGTCTGTTTACCGTGGTGTTGACCTCTTTTGCGGTGAGGTCGGGGAAGCGCTCGATAACGTACTGACGAAGAAGTGCGGTAACACCCGAAATGTTGGGCGTTGCCATAGAGGTACCGGAGATTCTGTCATAGGACTGACCGGGTACGGCGGAAAGAATGGAGCCGCCGTGCGCGGTGATCTCGGGCTTGATGCGGAGGTCTGGAGTAGGACCCCAGGACGAGAAGTCGGACATGAAGGGGCCGGAGGACTGAGATACGCTGACCTTGATCTTTCCGGACTCAACCTCGGCAAGGACTTCGCCGTCATCCTGAGAAATGGAGCAGACGGGAAGCTCGGAGTCGCCGACGTTCATCTTGATATCACCGGATACGTTGTTATAGATGATAACGCCTGCTGCGCCCTGCGCCTCGGCAACGTTGACCTTCTCCTCAAAGGTGGTCTCACCACGTCTTACGAGGGCGATCTTGCCCTTAACGTCAAGGCCGGTATAGTCTGCGGTACGTCCAGCGCCGGGGATTGTAACGTATTCGATCTCGATTTCGGTGGAAGAGCTTCCGAGCAGATCTTCAACGAAATCCTTTTCCTCCGAGAAACGGTCGGTGGACTCGATGAAGTAAATGATTCTGTCGCCGTAAAGAAGGTAAGGTGTCTTGGCACCCTCGATGGAAGCAACGGAGAGAGCCGCCTCGTAGGTGGAGGGAGAGCCGACGGTTGCGCTATCGGGGTTGGAGGTAAGACCGAGGTTACCGTTCTTGTCAGAGCCGTAGGTGGAGTTATAGCTGTTGGATGCTGCAACTACAAGGCTGATGCCGAGCTCACGGATCCTGTCGTAAACCTTGGTGACAGACTCCTCATCGGTAGGACGGCTGAATCCGCAGGTAGTACCGATGGACATATTGATGACGTCAACACCCAGTGTTACGCAGTCCTCAAGTGCCGCCATAATCCACGCAGTTCTGGAGGTGGACATAACGTCGGAGAATATCTTCATTATTGCAAGCTGCGCGCCGGGAGCAACACCGGTGATAACGTCGTCGTGGCCTGCGATAACGCCGGCAACGTGAGTACCGTGGTTGCTGAGCAGGGGAAATACGTCGGAGTCGCCGTCTGCATAGTCGAATGCGTAGGGCACCTTGTTACCGATGTAAACGTCGGAGGCAGTAAGACCGGACTGCATTCCCTCAGCCGCCATATTGTTGGAGGCGAGCATTGAGGACACGTCCGAGAAGGTCAGTCCGTACTTATCGGTATTATACTTTGCGAAATTAGCATCCGAGAAAGCGGTATGATAATAGTCAAGACCGGTGTCAAGGACTGCAACAACGATGCCCTTACCGCTGTAGGCGAAATCGGAGCTATTGAAGATACCGGTGTCGTAAACGTCCACAGCGTTTTCAACCAGCTTTGTTTCTGCCGCATTGTAGACCTCACCGACGATAACGTTTGCCTTGTCAGAAAGAGCGTCGCAAACGGTAGCGAAGTCCGAAGCGGTAATGATCACCTCGAATCCGGCAAGAACGGTGTCGTAGCTTTCGCCAATGGTGTAATCGATATCGGTGTTTTCAAGTCTTTTCTGCAGCTTTTCTGCGGCATCGGCGATGTTAGCCTTAATATCTGCCGCTTCTGCAGTCATAGCGTATTCGGTGAAGGACAGGGAAGTGTCAGCCTCTAAATACGCATCGATCAGCGCACTCTCCTTCATCTGCACGATGATGGAAAGCTCGTCGCTGTCCTTTACCGAGTCGGGAAGCTTGTAAATGACGGAGCTGTTAAAGAACTTTTCATTTCCCAACTCAAGGTTGCCTTCGTAGCGGTTTATCAGAGCGGAATCGCTCGCGGTTCCACCGCTCGCCGACAGAAACACGGTAAATGCGGTTGTCAGAAGCATAACCGCAAGAACGAGACCTGTCAGCAGTCTGAGTTTTTTGCTTGTTTTTGTCATGGTTTTACCTTTCTCACTTTTTTTGCACACGACGGTAATGTCGAACATACTTTAATATTTTACCATATATAAAATAAAAAAGCAAGTACCTTGACGAAATATGTAACACTCAAAATGTTAACTTATTGTAAAAAGTCGGTGCAATTTGAATAATCGGATCTTTGCCCCTTGATTTTTTTGCGAAAGTGTGGTATGATAATTCTGTATACTATGGCTTTTTGCAATTTTATCATTTAATGTTGCAAATTTCCTGCATAACATATACAAAGGAGAAAGAAAATGAAAAAAACAAACAGAGCATTGGCGCTTCTGCTTGCACTCCTGATGCTTCTCTCCACGCTGGCGTTTACTTTGACGTCCTGCGATGGCGGCGAGGAAACTCCCGGAGGCGAAGGCGATGGCGATGGCGAAGGTGAGGTTGTTACCGCCGATTACAGCGTCACGGTAAAAACCGCCGGCGGTATGGCAATGAACGGTATTACCGTTTATATGTGGTATACCGAGGACGGAACCCCCACGGAGATCGCTCAGGCTGCGGTTACCGATGCTAACGGAAAGGCAACCTTCAAGGGCCTTGACACTGCTAAGTCCTATGCGGCAAAGATCAATACCGGTGTGCCCAAGGGATACAATCTCAAGGATTCTTATCCTATGGTTGGAAAGGACATGACCATAACCCTTAAGTCCGCGCTTGTTAAGGAGAGCCTTACCAACGCGAAGCTTGATGCCGGTGACATTATGTATGATTTCACCGTTACTACTCTCGACGGTTATGAGTTCACGCTTTCCGATGCCTTCAATTCGGGAAAAGAGCTTGTAATGATCAACTTCTGGTACATCAACTGTCCCAACTGCCGTGAAGAGTTCCCCTATATGCAGTCGGTTTACGAGCGTTATGAGGACGACGTTGCAATTATCGCGCTCAACCCTCTTGACGCTGAGGCTGATTCGAAGAATTACATCGACGGATTCGGACTCAATTATAATGAAGGCAAGGATCTTACCTTTGACTTTGCCTACGATTCTATCGGTCTTGTGGAGAAATTCTACAGCCCCGAGACCGGCGACTACGGTATTCAGCACTATCCTACCTCTATTCTTATCGACCGTTACGGCTGTATCACCCTCATAGAGCAGGGCGGTCTGCCCTACGAGGAAGCCTTTGAGCTTATGTTCTCGAAGCACGTAGGCGACAATTACGTGCAAAAGGTTTACGCACAGATTGAGGATATGGAGGAGCGCAAGGCTCCTACCGTAGAGCAGCCCTCCTCCGACGAGATCGGAGCAGCGTTCGATAAGGATGCCTTTGACGTAACCTACACTCCCGAGGCGGATGACGAGTGGTCCTGGGCCTTTGATATTACCGAAAAGGACGGCGTTACCGCTATTGCTCCCACTAACAAGAACGTTCATTCCTCCTATGCGATAATAAACGCAGAGGTTACTCTCGAGGCGGGTGACGCGCTTGCCTTTGATTACTTCGGCTCTACCGAGCGCGGTGGAGATTACCTTTACGTTATCGTTGACGGTCAGGATATCTACTCCATCTCCGGACAGAGCACCGATTGGGAGACCTGCTACGCATACGTTGCTACTGCAGACGGAACTTATACCGTAAGCTTCGTATATATGAAGGATATCTCTACTCACTACGGTGACGATACCATCTGGCTCAAGGACTTCCGTAAGGTAACCGTTGCGGATATTGATAAGCCCACCTATATTTACCGCGACGTATATCCCGATATGGATACGAGCGTAAATGCACCTCTTTATTTCAACGAAAACGATGGCTACTACCACGTAGGTAGTGTTAACGGCCCCATTCTTCTTGCGGATCTTATGGGATATACGCTCTTTGCGGATGACGATATTGCATATAATATGTGTCTTGATAAGGCGTATGCAGATAGGTTCGTTGATTATTGTAACTATGCCTCTAATTCCAGCATTTACGGCTTCTGCTCTGTTAACGAGGAGCTGAAGAATATGCTCGTTCAGCTTGCAAAGGCAGAGGGTAACCCCAATGATGAAAACGAGTGGCTTCTCTTCTGTAGCTACTACGATGCTTACGGTACCGAGAACGGTGCTCAGCTTCAGGACCCCATCAAGGGTCTCGCTCCCTTCTCCGCATTTGATACTGTGCTGAGCGATAAGGGCGCTACCGATTTCCCCAACACTATCACCTATGACAGAGTGATAATGCCCAGAGGTCTTAAGTATAAGTTCGTTCCCGAAACCTCCGGCGTTTATCTCGTCGTTTCCAACACCATTCCCGATCTTGATTACTGCCACGCATGGATCTTTAATTCTGATGATGAAATAATTCTTCAGTACGAGGATGTTGACAGAAATAATCAGCCCACAAAGAGCGGTACTACGATCACCTACGGTGATATGACTAACGTATACATGATGATGTATATGGAAGAAGGTACGGATTATTACATCGACATCGCTTTCAGCGACGTATATACTACCGGCGATATCAACTTCAGAATTGAAAGACTCGGCGATGCAGGTATTTACCGCTTCTCCAAGGCGGCTTACGGTCCTCTCACTTACATCGAGACCAGCACCGGCGCCGTTAATAAGTATACCGCAATCGGTATTGACGTTGTCCTTGGTGACGACGGTTATTACCACGAGGCAAGATATGACGACGGCAATCTTGTAGGCTCCCTTCTTTACGCAGACTTTACCAAGATCGTCGGTGACGTATTCACCAATCACACTCTCACCAACATTCTTGACAGAGGCGGCTTCAACTTTGCGGTTGGCGATGTTGACGCAGATGCGATCGTCGGCGGTACTGATTGCACCGACGAGGTCAGAGATTACCTTGCTCAGTATACTATTGTAGAGGGATATAACGCTATCATTGAGGAAACAGTTGAGGCCGGTGATGAGCGTATTGGATGCGTTCTTGTCAATGAAAGATTTGCCGAAATACTTCAGACCCTTCACCTGAAGTACACCACCTTTGATGTAGATCAGGCGTGGAGACGCTTCTGCTACTATCACGAGTACTTCGGTCCCGAAAATTAATACTAAAACTCAAAGCAAACGGGCGTCCATCACGGGCGCCCGTTTTAAGAACAGGACGCGCGCGAGATTTCGCACGCGTCCTGTTCTTATATTTGCTTATGAACACTTTTGTATTCGTCGTAATACCTGTAATAGTGGCATCCACGGGTGGCTTCCGAGAGGAAAGAAACCATTTCGTCCTCGTCAAGATTCATCGTGCAGCTATACGAGTCGGTGTACTCGTCGTACTCATAAAACTCGCAACTTTCACAGGAAGCCTTTGGCTTGTAACCGTACTTAGAAAAATCCATAAAACCTCGAAAATGTAAAATATAATTTACAAAACTATCCAAAATATACCTAAAATTATGATGATTCCAAAGAGAGAAGCGATTGCAATTTTGCCAACCAATTCTATCTTTGCGATATCCTTTTCGAGCTTCTCCATAGCGGCTTCGGCCTCGGCCTCCGCTTCTGCTATTTTCTTTTCAATCAGTCCTTTGGGATCCTCGGAAGCGAAGACCTCGCTCATCAGCTCGCCGGCGTCGGTTTTGAACCGTGCAAGCTCTTCTGCGAACTGCACGTCCGAGATTTCTCCGTGCTTATCAACGTCAAAGCTCGCAACGCAGCCGAGCATATTATCAGGATCCATATCCTCTGTTCCAAGGTAAATTATGGCGTCGATGCTTTCCGCGCCATCGTCCTCAGGCAGGCAGGTTTCACCGCCTCGGTCGCAGCCCTCTATCAATATTTCTGCCATAAGGCCGTTATCTCTTATCTTGCCTGCATATTCGTCGAGCAGGGGGCGTAGTTCATTTATTACATCTGTAGCTTTCATATATACTCCTAAACTGTTTTATCGTCAATTTCAAGCACGCCGTTATGACGTTTAATTCCGTACCCGCATTCTACTGCCATCTTGAAAACTCTATCGCCGTTTACACCGATACAGTCGTCAAGGGCATCAAGAAAGGCTTTTGCGCCACTGTGGAAATCAGAGGTCGTAGCAAATATACCGCGTGTGCCGCGTTTTGCGCAAACAGCGCCGTAAAATCCGCGTACGTCGGTTTCACCGGCAATTTCGACCCTGTTTTTCGTTTGTACCATGGTTATTTCACGAAAACCGAGTGAATCCTCGGTTTTTATAACTCCGTCGATACCGCCGTCGGCACTTCCGCCGGTGACGTAGCATTCAAGTACCTTCTTTTCGTGCTTTTCCGAATACTTTTTCAGCAGATTCATGAAGAAATACTCAAAAAATTCGCCACCTCTGCTATGTAGCTTTCGCAAAAATTCGGTTTTGAGGGTAAGCATAGCGTTTACGTCGTCGGCGACAGCCGATATTCTCGGCGAGAGCTTATACGTATTGTTTACAAAAATAATTATCCCATCGGACAGCATTCGCTTAAGTATCTGTCCCATATAGGTAGAGAGGGTGTCGTCGTCTCGGGTTGTTACCGTTTTGTCTGTGCCGAGCGCCCTCTGAAGCAGACCTTTTAGTTCCGATTTCGTGCGGTCAGCCTCGGAGAGAGCCTTGATTATTTCCTTTTCGCATTTGTCAATACGAATAATCACCGGCCTGTCGGAAACAAGATAATAAAGTCCGCGCTCGTCG
This sequence comes from uncultured Ruminococcus sp., assembly GCA_964483225.1. Taxonomy (GTDB): domain Bacteria; phylum Bacillota; class Clostridia; order Oscillospirales; family CAG-272; genus UBA1740. The sequence continues at coordinate 13,127 of CAZABU010000020.1, forward strand.
ATGCCGATGAGGCCCTTTGCGTGCATTTCGTTAATTATTGCACCCGTTCTGCCGCGAACGATGCCCTGTATGCTGTCGACCTCGGTGGACGCCGAGCTCTCGTCTATACCCAGTCGCCTCTCACAACCGGCGATAAGCCCTGCGCGCGAAAGGGGAGATTTTTCCAGAAGCTCAAGAATACAACGGTATATCTTGGTTTTTGGCACGTTTTTGCTTGTCATTGTAACACCGTCCTTTCCTATCTTCATTTTACCATATCGTCCTGCCGTTTTCAAGGCGATTTTGTAAAAAAACTACTAAAACCGTCGTGTCTCTTATTATTTTGCGGAGCACTTGTGCCTTTTTCCACGGGTAAATGAAAATAATTCTGAAAAAAACAGGGCTCAACACGCGGTTGAGCCCTGCAGATTCAGTGAGCAAACTGGCTGTTATAAAGCTCGGAGTAAAAGCCTCCGCGCGCAAGCAGCTCGTCGTGCTTACCCGTTTCGATTATCCGTCCGTCCTTCATGACTATTATCGCATCGGCTTCTCTGATGGTGGAAAGTCGATGTGCAACGATGAAGCTGGTGCGTCCCTCCATCATTTCATTGAAGGCTCGCTGTATGCGCATTTCCGTGCGTGTATCGATTGAGGATGTAGCCTCGTCGAGTATCAGCATCGGCGGTAAGCATAGCATAACCCTTGCAATACATACAAGCTGGCGCTGTCCTTGGGAGAGCCCTTCTCCACCTTCACCGATTCGGGTATTATATCCCTCGGGAAGGCGCTTTATGAAGCTGTGGGCATGTGCGAATTTTGCGGCGGCGATTATCTCGTCCTCTGTGGCGTCGGGCTTTCCAAAGGCGATGTTTTCGCCAACCGTTCCTTCCATGAGCCACGTGTCCTGAAGCACCATGCCGTAAGATGCTCTCAGACTGTGCTTTTTTATATTGCGTATATCATTGTCCTCAACAGAGATCGTTCCGCCGTCCACGTCGTAAAACCTCATAAGTAGATTTATAAGCGTGGTTTTTCCACAGCCGGTAGGGCCGACGATTGCGATTCTCTGGCCGGGCGCTACGTCGATATCGAGGTCGCGAATAAGCTCGCGGCTCTTATCATAGGAAAAGCTGACGTTATCAAGCTTAACCGTGCCAGAGACCTCGTCAAGCGTAACTGCGTTTTCGGAATCCGGAAGCTCGCTCGGTTCTTCGATCAGGGCAAATACCCGTTCCACCGACGCCAGCGCATTCTGGAATTCGGCGATTATTCCCGATATCTCGTTGAAGGGCTTTGTATACTGGTTGGTGTAAGAAAGCAGGCAGGAGAACTGACCTATTGTGAAGGCCGCTGCCGCATCCTTAGAGGAAATAACCGCGAAGGCACCGACCAGGGCAACTGCCGCGTAAACGAGACTGTTTACAAAGCGTGTGGTGGGATTGGTGAGCGAGGAGAAGAATATAGCCTTGAGTGTGCATTTTTCAAGTTTTTTACCTACTTCAAGGAAATGCGCCTCAGCCTCGTCCTCGTGCCCAAAGGCCTTAACGATCTTCTGATTACCGATCATCTCGTCGATATAAGACGTTGCCTCCGCCTCTGACACCGAGCGCGCGCTGAACATATTGAAGGTGCGGGAGCCGATAAATTTTGCTATAATGATGGAAATCGGCGTGAGGAAGAGCACAACGAGCGCTATCTTCCAGTTGATGCTGAACATAAATCCGAGGGTGCCTACGATGGTAAGAATACCGGTAAATACCTGCGTAAATCCAAGAAGCAGGCCCTCGGAGAAACGGTCGGTATCGTTGATGACCCTGTTCACGGTGTCACCGTGAGGAGTTCTGTCAACGTAGGAAAGCGGGAGCGTTTGCAGCTTTTCAAAGGCCTCGTCACGCATATCGCGTGTGACAGAAAAGGCGATCTTGTTGTTGATAATACTCATTATCCAGGACGCCATAGCCCCAACACCTATAAGTATTCCGGAGGTGAGAAGTAGAGATATAACACCGTCGAGATCGACAGCGCCTTTACCGACTATAAGGTCTATGGCGTCACCGATAAGAATCGGTACGTATAGCGTCATTGCCACCGATACAAGCGCCATAAGAACGGAAATAGGAAGAAGGAACTTGTATCTTCCGATATAACGAAGCACCTTTCCTAAGGTTTTGAACTGTTTTTTATCTATCTTTTTCATCACGAAGCCTCCTTTTTGAACTGAGACTCGTAGATCTCGCGGTAGATATCACATTCCTTAAGTAGCTGCTCGTGCGTACCCATTCCTGCGATACGTCCGTCATCGAGTACGATGATCTTATCGGCGAACATAACCGATGCAGTCCGCTGAGAAACGATGAAAACGGTAGTATCGGAGAGCTTTTCCCGTATCGCGTTGCGGAGCCTTGCATCGGTAGCAAAATCGAGAGCCGAGGCTGAGTCATCGAGAATAAGTATTTCAGGCTTGCCGACCAGTGCCCGCGCGATTGTCAATCTTTGCCGCTGACCTCCGGAGAAGTTTTTGCCTCTTCCGGCAACCTCGCCGTCAAGTCCGCCCTTACCCTCAACTACCTCCGTAGCCTGGGCAATAGCGATAGCGTTCATAATTTCGTCGTCGGAAGCATAGGGGTTTAACCATTTCATGTTCTCGCGGATAGTGCCGGAGAAGAGAACTGCGTTTTGCGGAACAACGCCGATTTTGGAGGTTAGAACCCCATTGGCGTAATCGGCGGCAGGGATTCCGTCGATAAGAACGTTCCCCTCGGTTGCGTCGTAAAATCTCGGGATAAGGTTGACAAGCGAGCTTTTTCCGGAACCGGTTCCGCCAATTATTCCAACGGTTTCACCGCGTCTTGCCTTGAAGCTTATATTATCAAGAGAATTGTCGCCGGCACCGGCATATCTCAGCGAAACGTCATCGAATTCAACGGCGTAGTCACCGTCATTACCGGCAGTAACGTCGCCGTATATCTGCGTCGGAGTGATATCGAAAACGGAAGCAATTCTGGAAGCCGAGGCCAGAGCCTTGGTTATACTGACGATAAGATTGGCAAGCTTTATAAGCTCGACGAGTATCTGTGACATGTAGTTGTAGAGTGCGATCACCTCGCCTTGTGAAAGCTCGCCGAGATTGACACGGATCGCACCGGTATAAATAAGAAAAATGATGCCGAGGTTGATGATAATATACGTTAAAGGATTGAGCAGGGCAGAGATATGTCCTGCATTTTTTTGCGCATGGGTCAGCTTTTCATTTTCCGATTCAAACAGCGTTACCTCTGAATCCTCCTTGCCAAAAGCCCGAATTACTCGTATGCCTGCAAGATTTTCTCTTGTGCGGGTGAGTATCTTATCAACTCCGCCCTGTACACGCTTGTATAGAGGCGTAGTTATAAGCATAATACCGAAAACCACGACCGAGAGAGCGGGTATCGTAACGGCAAAGGTCAATCCCGCCTGTGTATCTATGATCAGCGCCATGATCATAGCGCCAAAAACCACGAAGGGCGAACGGAGCAGAAGTCGAAGTCCGAGATTCAGTCCGGTCTGAACTCTGGAGGAATCTGTGGTCATTCTGGTGATCATCGTCGAGGTGCCGATCCGGTCAATATCGCAGTAGGAGAGCTTCTGGATATGAGAGAAAAGCCCTTGGCGCATTTCCGTAACAAAGCCTACGGATGCCTTGGCCGCAAAGAACTGTGCGGTAACCGAGAAGCCGAGACCGACAAGACCGAGCAGAACGAGGACACCGCACATAAGTGCAACGTAACCCTTGTTGCCACCGGCAATACCGTCATCGATTATACTTGCCACAACCAGCGGTACGATAAGCTCAAGCGTTGCCTCAAAGAGCTTAAAGAGGGGACCGAGCACGGTTTCCTTTTTATAATTTTTCAAGTAAATGAGTAGCTTCTTCACTGTAAATCTCCGGGATATTACATATTTTCGGGTTGAACGCGAGGTTACTATTGCCTGCACATTCAACCCGGGTGATTAAAGGAATTTAACAGAATAGGTGTATGTTTCGCTATTGCCCGCTTCGAGCCGTGTCATTTTCTTCGTTTCGAAATTCTCGGCTTCAAGTCCCTCGCTGGGGATATCCGACCAGGGCTCAAGGCATATAAAACGAGCGTTGGAATCGGGATGCTTCCAGATACAGAAGTAGGGGAGATTCTTGCTCCAACTCATCTCTACGGAACGGGAGGAAAGGTCGGATACAAGCTTAACAGCATCGTTAGTGCCGACAAAAATCATTGTATCGTTGCTGTATATCTCCTCCTCGCAGAGCCTGTAGCACGAATCTTGAAGCTGATAGTCGAGGCCAACCGGCGCGACAAATCCACCGGGAAGAACCTTGTGCCACCTCACCGTATCTGCGCCGTCGAAGCATAGCTTGAAGTCCTCAACACCGGCATCCTTTGCGGCATCGAGCGTCAATGCAGGATGCCAGCCAAACATATACGGAAGAGTGGAATTGCCGCAATTTTGCACGGTAAAGTTTACATTTAGCCTACTTTTGTCGATCTTGAACTCGGCTGTAATGTTGAAATCAAAGGGGTAAATTTCCTTCGTTTCAACGCTCGTGGATAATGTCAGCGTTAGGCTGCTTTCGGTGTGAGATGCGACTGCGAATTCCTTTGATTTCGCAAAGCCGTGTGCTCCCATCTTGTAGACTTTACCGCCGTAGGAGTACTCACTGTTCAAAATTCTTCCACAGTGAGGGAAGAGAACGGGGGAATGTCCGCTCCAAAAATCCTCCGAGGGCGACTGCCAGATATATTCAAATCCATTGTCGCCGACTACCGATGTCAGCTCTGCACCGAGTGAGTCTATTTTGACAGTCAAACTGTCGCTTTTGATTGTGTATAACATATTAAACTCCGAAATCAGTGCTTTTTGGTTTCGATCTCACACAGCAACTTTTCGATAAACGCATCGGTAGAGAACTTGCCGCCCTCGCCCTCGGTGCGGGCTCTTACGGTAACACCGTTTTCCTTCATCTCGTCCTCGCCCACGACCCCCATATAAGGCACTTTCGAGAGCTGTGCCTCACGGATACGGTAGCCAAGCTTTT
>CAZABU010000021.1:0-17897 GCA_964483225.1 uncultured Ruminococcus sp.
TGCGGGTACAACTGCGTCTGCCGCAGAGACCGCCATAGGCGCGACTGCCGCCGCTACGGATGCGGGTACAACTGCGTCTGCCGCAGAGACCGCCATAGGCGCGACTGCCGCCGCTGCGGAAGCAGGTACAACTGCGTCTGTTGCCGCGATCGTCATAGGCGAATCAACGGCAGAGGCTGTGGGAACTACGTTCACGTCAGCGATATCCACAGAACCTTCGGTAACACCGGCCACAGGAACCACCTCTGCCACGTTCTCAACAGATATAGGTGCCGCGGTTGCATCAGACTTGGGTGCAACGTCGGCTGCCGCATCAATGGAGATGGGAGCAATAGGTGCGCGAGCGGTAGGAATTACGTCAATTCCGGAAATTATGATAGGTGCGTTGGTCATCGCTACGGATGCAGGAGTTACCGTCGCAGCTCCGGATACCGTCATGGGCGAACCAACAGCGGAGGTTCTGGGAACAACGTCAAAGCTGTTGATCTCCATAGGAGATACAGCGGGAGCAACGGTTGCCGCGGGCTCGATCACCTCATCCATAATAACCGTCATAGACGTATCCTCGTCAGCGACAGCCTCAGGCTCAACGTCAAATGCAGGAATTACGATAGGTGCATTACCATCTACCGCAGGAACTATCTCATCCATAGGAACGTACATGGTAGATCCCGCCTCATCTGCCACAGGCTCGACACCGAAGCTCGGAATCACGACGGGAGTTGCGGTATTTGCCGCGGGAACAACCTCGTCCATAGATACGGACATCGAGGGAGCCGCCGCAGGTGCAACGTCGAATGCGGAGATAACTATGGGAGAATCCGCAGATGCAGGCTCAACCGCCACACCGTAAGGTACGTCAACAACGGAGCGCTGAGGCGCTACGTCGAAATCGGAGATCACGATAGGCGTGGTGAAATCAGTCGCACCGGGAACAACACCGGTAATCGCTCCGTCAACGAGAATGGGCGAGATGCTTGCGCTATCTGCCACGGGAGCAATAACGGTAGGAGTCTCGATAACTATCGGAGTATATCCGTCTCTGGGAACGGGAGTATCTACGAGGTAATCGGAAATAACGATGGACTGACCGTTAAGATTGGTGGTCGCGGATTCAACAGCCGCAGATGCATAAGGCATAACGACCTCGGTAGGTCTGTCAGCAACCGAGTAATCAGCGATGTCATATGCAGACAAGGTGATAGGCTCGGTATAAGAGGGTGCCTGTACATATCCGCCGTCAACAGCGATAGGTGCGGTCGGAACGGCATCCTGGCGAGCGTTGTAGATCAGACCTACCTGAATAGGACCGTCATTAGCTCTGGGAACAGGCTGCGCGGAGGTATCGACCACAACGGGCGACTGCTGATGAGCCTCCTGAACGAAGCCGGAGTAATCCACGGGGATTCTCGCAGACACCGTAGTCGCAGGATGCTCAGTCACGATAAGCTGCTCGTGAGCGATCGGAAGGTTATCAATACTGATGGGAAGGGGCTCATCGCCGGGAAGCATAATGGTAGGAACAACATCCCACTTTTCACTTCTGAAATCGTCGTAGAGCTCGAAGGTCTCGTTAGGCTCGTAGCGCTCTGCCTTGGATCTCTTTCCTCTCACTACCATATATATGATAATGATGAGAAGGAGAAGGAGAAGCGCGGTTCCGATGGCCATAAGGATCAGCGGATCGATCTTTTCCTCATCGGGCTGCTGGGTAGGAGGAAGAACGGGGTCTTCGCCCGGAGCCGCGGGAAGATCGATTACAAGCGCGTAAACCGAGAAATGATTAGCAGTAAAGGAAACGCGATTCTCGCCGCTGATCGAGGATCCGACGAGAGTGTTGTTGCCTCCATTGCCGATGGAAACGACCTTGACCGCACCGACGGAAACTCCGATCGGTACCTCTATGGTAACGGTAAAGGTGCTCTTTCTGTCATATTCGGGATAGGTGCCGTCAGCTTTGACGAATACGATGTCAAAGGCGTCTACCAGCTTATACTGCTGGCCCTCGCGCAGAGTTACGGTATCGCCAAGGCCGTTGTACTTAGATACGGTAAGGGTAACGTCTGAGAGATAATTATCCTTATCCAGAACGCTGACGTAAATACCGCCCTGATCGTAAACGTATTCCGTGCCGCTGGGAATAGGCTCTCCGCCGGCAGGCTTAACGATAGTCCAGTTGACGGTGCTGGGCACCATCTTATCCGCGTTGATCTCCTCATAGTAGTCAGAGATGGGATAAAGCTCGTCGCCATCCTTGACGTAGAAGCCCTCGAAGGTCGCGCTATAGGACTCACCCTCTTCGTTATAATCCTTAGCCGAGAGGATCGAATTCTCGGAATACTTTGCCACGATGTATTCACCGCCCGCAAAGCTCTCATAGCCGCGGAGAGATACGTCGTGATAGCCGCTGGTGTAGTCGACAGACAGGTTGCCCCAGGTAATCTCGGAGTGGTCAAAGACCGCCTTGTTTACGGTATAGGTGACCTGCTTTTGTGCTACGTCAAGAACGTAGTTGTCGTTTATAGGCTTAAGAGTAACGGTAACGGTATAGGTACCGGGTCTCTTAGCGGAGGTATCGCCCTCAATCTTATCAATAACGATATTTTCGGGCAGATCGTGTCCGTTTTCGATATCGGGAGTATATACGGTTCCGTCATAGGTATGCTCGAACTCATTCCAGCCGCAGCCATCAGTGGTGAGCTGCATAGGAGTAACCGTAACGGTGATCTCGGAGGAGGTCATCAGACGGTAGCCCTCATCGGTGGTGAAGCCAACCTTACAACGGTAAACACCGCTGTCGCTGACGTTCGTAATAGGAAGGGCATCCGCGCCGCCAAGATCAAGCTTCTGCCAGAAGCCGTCCGCATCAAGCTTATACCAGTTGAAGCCGGCATTATCGTAAACGGAATCCTCGGCGTCAACGCCGTCATAAAGAATGGATACCGAGATCTCGTTGGTAGTTCCGTCATACACGAAGCTGCCGCCGGAAATGCCGAGCGACACCGTAGACATAATGAACCACTTGATACTATAGGTCGTACTGCCGTCATCAAATACGTAGTTTCTCGTATCAGCGATGCTTGCAACGGCAGTATATGCTCCTGCCGCAGTCGCGGTATGCTCCGTAACGTTTACCTTGTCGGCGTGATTACCGGTATAAACGGTATGCTCCTCGCCGTTCCAGCCGAAGCTGAATACGTCACCCCAGATATCATCAAGAGGAATAACCGCTCTGTCAATATCCCAAAGGATGGTATGATCAACGAGAGCAACCTCCTCGGAGAAGGTATAGTTTTCTCTGTCGATAAGCTTGGCAACAGCTACATACTCGCTATCGTAAAGGCAAGCGTCGGTATAATTCGCGCCCTCGACCGTAACGAGTCCTTCATATGCACCGGTGTAAACGTTCTTCTCGGTGCCGTCATATACGAAGGGTGTGCCGCTGTAATTCCAAAGAAGGTCGGGATTCAGATAAATACGGGAGATCTTAACGGTGGTAGGAAGCTTATATTCCTGAGTTCTGGTACCGCCGTCGTAGGTGATCTTAGCGTAGCAGTAGTAATAACCGCTGTCAGCAACCTTGCTTACGGTGTAAGAATAACCAGTTGCGCCGGATATCGGCTCGTAGGTACCTTCAGCACCGCTAACGCTGTAATACCACTGATATTCAGCGCCGTCGAAGCCTTCCCAGTATACCCTGTCATCCTCGGAAACGGAGAGCGTGTACTCCTTCTCGGGATCGTAAACGACTTCAACGGATTCGATATCCTGAGGATCGTTGAACTCTGCCGCGAGAACGGTCAGGTTGAAATAGCCGACGAAGACCTGCGCCTCGGCACTCTGCGCGTGCTCTACGGTAACAACGTAGCAATATTTGCCGCCATCGACGGTATTCTTAACGAGGAGCTTCGAGTCGGTAGAAACGGGTTCCCACTTAGTACCGGCATCGTTAAGCTTTCTCCATTCCACGGTAACGGTCGCATCTGCAAAGAGATCGCCGTCCACGTTGGTCACAATGGTGAGATAATGCTCGGAGCCGTCGCTGATGGTAGAATATCTATCCCATGCATCGGGATAATTAACATCATCGCTCGTTCCTCCGACAAAGATGAAATCAGAGCCGTAGCCAAGCATAACGTCGGCATTCATTTCCATCTTTGCATAGAGAGTAACGTCGCCGCCGGCAGGCATAGAGGTAACCTTCTCGCCCTCTGCGGTGTACCAGCCCTCTACGGCGCAGCCGCCGTAGGTATCAAGGTTGACGAACTGCTCTATGTCAGCACCGGCAGGAAGAAGGCCGGTCTTGAGCTCGGTGTCGCCAACCATATAGGTGATCTTAGCAAGGCCGCCCATCTTCACGCAGAACTCAAAGCGCTCCTCACGGATAAGGCCGAGCAGAGCTACGATCTTCGACTCTTTATCGGGATCATCAATGATAGAACGGAGCTGAGCCTCGATATCATCCTTTTCAAGGATAAGCTCGATATTGCCGTAGCCGCCGTAGGTATCGTCCTCGATCACGGTGTAGCCCTTATAGAAGCCCATAAGAGAGGTCTCACCGGTGATGTTGGTGATTATATTAATGACACTCTCGATATTAGGGAGAATGTACTCAGACTTGATCTCGTTGTACTTAGCCTCATAGCCGTCAGCCTCAAGCTTCTCAATAATGCTGTCAAGCTTATCAGAATACCGGCTGATGGTGGTGGAACTGTCAGCTGCAGCGTTCTTTGCCGCCTTGAGTATCTGAAGAAGCTCGTCGTAGGTCAGATACTTGACGAAACGCATAATATCGTAACCCTCTGCGGAAAGCACGTTGAATACCTTCTGCTTGAGAGCGACGTCAATGTCGGAAGAATTACATACCGCGGCAACGACCTCGGTAACGAGAGCGGGCAGAAGGAAGGTAAAGCTCATAGTACCACCCTCACCCTCGGTCACGTAATCAAAGTGAGCGTCGAGAGCAGTTGCGGCGGTCTTTACGGTTTCCTGCGCATCCTCGTGAATGGCGAGAGTGAGATTAACGCTCACGTCGCCAAAGGCGGTATCAACGACCACGTCCCAGCCATAGGACATAAGGCCGTCGGCAATATCTCTGATAGTGGGCAGCTCGTCTACAACGCCGTAAACCGCGTCAATATTAACGTACTTAACAAGCTGCTTTGCGATCTCAACAAGGTCCTCGCCGGTGATATCATCGTTATCGGCCGCGTTAAGGCTGAACAGGGGGTAGCTGTTCGCGGAGCCTACGGGGGTAACGGTGATTTCTCTGAGAGCCTTGATAAGCTCGGTAATGCTGGGCTCGGGTGCCTTATTGTTAAGGGTAACGCGAAGATCCTCGTAATCAGGAATAACTCTGTTTATGAGAGCAGCGGCGCCGGAGTGGAGGCTATCCATCGTTGCGCCCTCGCCAAGCTTCTCTACAAGACCCTCGTCAATAAGAGCCTGATACTCGTCGGGATTATCATTCTTAAGCTCGGTGAGATATGCATTGACCTTAGCAATTACCTCGTCACGGAGATCGGCATTGGCGGCAAGCTTCTCAACGACCTTATCGTTGATATCGTCGCTGGCAAGCAGCTTATCAATAACGGTCTGCTTCAGCTCCGCATCGTCGGAGATGGTATCAATGACCGTCTGCTTATCGATCTTGCCGAACATCTCCTGCTCGTCTGCGGCGGTAACGTGCCTACGCATCGCCTCGTAGTCCTCATGATCGAGCTTGGAGATAGCCTCGTTAACGAAGGCGTATACGAAGGCGTCCGTAGTAGCATATCCCTCATCGGAAACCATCTTGTTGAGCTTGGTCTCGAAGCTGGTGCCTCTGTAGTTTCCGCGGTTCGTATCGTCGATAACAAAGCTCGTATCGTTTATATGCTCGTTAAGAGCCGCCTCTATATGCAGGTAGATGCCGTGATAGTCGCCGCCAAAGTCAACGGTGCTGTTGGTATCGCACATATAGGAGAGATACTCAGCGATCCTGTCGTGAACGAACTCATTGCGGTATTCCGCTATGGTAGCGAAGAGTCCGGTAAAGGTAGTCTCTTCGTCCTCGTCCTCGACCTTATTAATAAACTCCTCGACGGCGTAATCCACGAAGTCGTGCATATACTCGGTCTTGAAGCTATCGTAGTTCTCGTCAAGAAGGGTCTCGAAGTTATCGGTTATGTAATCGGAGAGCCATGTATCGATCTGCGACTGCGCCTTATCGAGCATCTGCTTCTCAAGGCTGCCCTCTGCAAACTGATCGGTAGTGCCGTCAGCGTAGGCCTCGACGATCACGGTGACCTTCTCATCGATGTAGGCGTTAACGTAGCCGTCGATCTTCTCATCGAGCTCGTCGTTGAGAGTCGCTACGATCTCGTCAACCTTCGCCTGATCGATCACGGTGCCGCCGTTTCCGTCGTCAACCGAGAATACGGGAAGATCCTCGTAGGTTATGTATTCAAAGGTGAACGCGAGGTTCACAAGATTGCAGGCATAATCAGAGAATCTGGCAAACATCTCCGCATCCTGCTCTATCAGATCGCGAGCGAGCATCTCATACTGCTCCTGCTCGGTGTAGCCCTCGTACTCAACGTCAAGGAACATCTGAACAGCCATCTGCCAGATATTGTCCTTGGTGATACCCTCGGCATCACCGCCGTCACCCTCTGGAGCCTCGGGCAGAACGGTCTGATTCTTAAACTGCTCGATTGCCACCTTCATAACCGCGGCGATGGAATCGTAAAGCAGCTGCTTCACCCCCTCAAGGCCGGCGGCTCTGATCTCCGATATAGCGGCCTTAGACGGATTCAGAATGATCTTGACACCGTCCGCGTCGTAGACCAGCTGATACCAATCTCCGTCCTCTCCGACCGTTCCTCCAAAGATCTCCTCAGATCCGGTTTCGGATCCCGTACCTGTTCCGCCGCTTTCCGTACCGGAGAGCTCGGATGCCGCCACCGTCATACAGGTAGGCATTACGGTACCGAGGAGAAGAAGGATGGCCAGCAGCATGGACACTATTGATTTCATGTGCTTAGCTTTGTTCTTCATAAAATACCCCTTTATCTGCTTAAATTATAAAGCCGCGACGCGAGCGCAAAAAAAGAAATATACGCTCGCACGCAATATTATGTATAGATTATAACACACCTTCTAATTAAAATCAATGGTTTTTCAAAAAAAAGGTCGGTGAATTTCGCTTTTTTTGCCACATTAGCGAAATTCACCGAATAAATTTGTACAATTGCCACAAAAGGCCCGATATTACCTGCGCCGCAGGCAGGCACCTATGGCGATAAATATGCCCAAAACGACCACCGCCGCCGCGCCGAGCATGAGCTTAAAGGCCTTATCGTAGATGGTATCCTCCGCGGGAAGCTCCGGCTCCACGGGGACGGGAGTCTGCTCAAAGACGGCCGTATAGATGCGCGCCTCAGTGGCAGGAGCTATCTCCTCGGACCAGCCGGAAAAGGTGTAATTATAGGCACCGTCACCGGGCTTTTTGGGATCCTCGGGCGGCTCGGGAAGCTGACCGTAGAGGCAGTAAACGGTCTTCATAACCACGCCCTCGCTGACGAAGGTGACACGGTACTTGATCTCCTCGGTCTGAACGTAAACGCTGACGTCGGTCGCCGGCATACGGAAGCTTCCGCCGGTGATGGCCACCGTATTTCCGTCAAGATCCACGTAGTAAGTAGACGTGATACGCACGCCCTCAGGCACCGTAGCGGTAAGATAAACGGTGCTTCCCTCGGTGAGCACCGTGGCGGAAAGCGACGCCTCGGCCATTCCGGAAAACAGCAGCGTCGCGCGATATTCGCGGCGGAGAGTATAGGTGCGGCCGGACGCCGCCGTGAATACCATTCTGCCATTCTCAAGTGTATAGTTAGAGTATTTCAGCTCCTCGCCAACGGAGTAGGACAGCTTCAGTCTGTCGCTCGCCTGAGTGTCGGGCTGATAGAAGGATAGCTCCATTCGGTGATCTCCCGAAAGGATATTGCCTTCCGAATCCCTGAGCTCGACGTAATAGCTGTAACGGTCGGATGCAGAGCTGGAAAATTCAACGAAAATTTCACACGCCCCTGCCTCTTTTGCGGCCTTGACCGCCGAAACGGAGAGATACACCGACGCGGCCTTCACGTTCACACGCAGTCCCCTGTTTCCCGAATAAGCGCGGTCAAGGGCGCCGCTGATGCCATAGGAACGGTCGTAGGTAGCGGTAAAGTCCGCAACGTAGGTCGTCCCCTCAAGGGTAAGCGAGCCTCCGCCGTCGGTGGTGGGGATAATGTATTCGCGGGAGAAGATAGCAGTATAGACAGCATCGCCCGTTACGGGAACAAAGGGCTTGTCCCAACGCTCGAAGGTGTAAAAATACTGAGCGTCCTCGGGCTTAACGGGTACATCGGCGTACTCCGGCACCGTGCCGTAAGGCAGGCTTACGACCGTATCGACTCCGGCCACGCTGAAGGTTATATCGTACTGCTTTACGGTTTCCTTAAAATCGGGATAAAGGATAAGATCCTCGCCGACCGATGAAAGATCGGGATGCTCACCGTCCTCTGTCATCCAGCCAACGAAGGTATAGTACGCCCTGTCATCCTCGGGAATCGAAGGCATTTCGCCCTCGAAATCAACGCTGGAGCCCTTATCGGCAGTAGTGCTGAAGATGACGGTCTGACCGTCTGTTCCGATGAAATAAACGGTGACCTCCTCGGCATCAATAAAGCGCTTTTGCACCGTTTTTTCGATACGTAGCGTGGGGTCTGCGTCAAAGCTGACCGTCCTTTCGAGCAGATATCCGTTATCAAAGGCCTCCACGAGAGCCACCTTCGTCGGGTCGGGAATATATTCCTCCGGCTCCACCGGCTCAAGGACCTCTGCGGGCGGCTCTCCGGGATTCTCCACAAAGGCGGGCGGCTCTCCGGGGTACTCCACGGTATAATCGACCTCCACCGGCTCGTCAACGCGTGTAGGCTCCACGGGTGCCTCAACGTAAGGAGGCTCCGTCGGACATTCCACCGCCGTAGGATAACCGCCGGTAATGGGTGCCGCCGAGTCGGTATCGTCTATGTATTTAGTCTCGCCGAGAATGTCATAGACGTCGTACTTATAAACGTCCATAACGAAGGTTTCATCGGTATAGACAAACTGAGTGTAATTTTTATTCTCCGAGCCCGAGCCCGCCGACGTATACGAGGCTTCTATGCTCAGAAGATCCCCGTCGATAAGCGCTTGCGAGATCAGATAAAGCTGGGCAACGAGTATACGGTATTTTTCATCCTTCTCACGGGATACCGCCTGAGAACGGACAAGGTCGTTTTTATAAAGATGGTCAAGAGAAACGAACAGATTTCTGAAATGCTTGCAGAGCTCTGTGTAATTCGAGGAATAATAAGCGTACTTCGCCGCATCGGTTTCCAGAGCAAAATAATCGTCCAGAAGAATGCGCAAGCGCTCGGTGGATGCCCCGGCAAGGTCGACCACGTCGGGCGAAACGCCCACCGCAGAGCTGGATATAGTTTCTTTTTCTGCAATAACCTCGTCCACGAGGGTGCTGTTTATGGCATCGTAGGCGGTACGGCCAAGGGTCATGTTCACCTTCGCAAGGTCTATTGCCGACATCTGAGTCGCGCATAAACGCGCCGTGGCGTAATAAGTATCGTACTCCGACTTTTTCACAAGATATTCGGCTCTGGCGGCCTCGTATTCCTTGTAGGCGGCAACGTCCGCGGTATATTGCTCAAGGTCGGAAAGATACTTCTCATAGGCGGCCTTTTGAGCCTTGTAGGCCGCAACGTCGGACATATAAGCGGTATATTCCGCAAGTCTCTCGTCGTAGGCGGCTTTTTCGACGACGTATTCGGCATAAGCCTCGTAATCTGCGGTGTACTTGGTCATAAGCTCAAGGTATTCCTCGTACTCCCGCCTGTACTCACCGTAGTAATACAGCTGCTCCTCATATTCAGCCTGCAGCCGTTCAAGCTCATACTTGACATTTGGCGCATCGTTATACGCCTTCTGCAAAAGCTGCTCAAGAGAGGCGGCATCAAGCACCAGCTCAAGAGAATAGGTAACTCCGACGCTCTGCGCGTCGGGCTCGGCGGGCAGCCCCTCGAACACCGTTACGTAGGCACCGGATTCACAGACAAGCTCCCTGCTCTCCTCTCCGAGAGTGGCGCGGGTCGGTATCCAAGCGATCAGAGCTCCGTCGCTCGCCGTATATTCAAATTCATAGGCGCTGATGGACAGCTCACCGCTCTCGGCATCAAAGGATGCGGCAATATTGCGGGTGGTTATGCCGTCGTTATAAATTATACCGCCCTCAGCAAAGGCGATAAGATAATCCCGCTCCGCCTGACAGAGCTCGTCGTCCAAAAAATACTCCGCAATATCGGCGGTAGTAAAGGTCTTATTATGAACAGAGCCCGGGCGAGAGAGATCGGGGCCCCATGCAGAGGCGGCGGCCGCAGATGCCGTCGGAACAAGCAGCACAGCCGTCAAAAGAAGGCACAGGACACAGGTCAACACTTTCTTTGGCTTCATATTATCTCCATTACAGATCGATAGAGGGGTTACACCCAGTATCGCGCATAATTTCACATTGTATATTATAGCACAGTCCGTCCCGAAAATCAATAGCGGAGCGAGGAAAAGAAAAATTTTACATTTTATCAAAATGCGATTTCGGCACCCGACATCATTTACAATCACTACATTATATTATATATAAACGAGCGGCAAAAAAATAATAATATTTAATAAATAAAAGCAGTCACAGGAGCTCCTGCGACTGCTCAAAGCGACTATTATTTACGCTATCATTCCGCCGGATTCTTCTTGGTATACTGCACGCCGTTTATAAAGATGATCTCAAAGGTACCGTCGGCAGTAGTTATAGAGGAATCGTTGATAAACGCATGTGTGGTGGTCACGGGTGTACCGCCCTCGGGAGTGTGAGTCAGCTTTATCACCTTCTCGCCCTTCTCGATAGCAATTACGTAGCGGTATTCAACGGTGGTGGTCTCAGCTCCTACGGTGTAGGTATTGGTAACCTTATTGCCGTCAAAGGTATAGACCGAGCTTCCGGAAAAGGCATCCACCGAGGTGCCCATATAGTAAGAGCCCTCCAGTATCTCGCCGGTATTGGGAGTATCGCCACGGGTCTCATCGTTCAGAACCGTGATCAGAACGCCGACGCCGACCGCGAGAAGCACCGCTACGCAGACGATAACGGTTATAAAGAGCTTTTTATTAGCGTAAAAGGCAGCGAACGCCCCCTTTACCCTCTCGAAAAAGCCAACCTTCACGGCAGTCTCGTTATCCACGTTTTTCGCATTATTCGTTTCGTTTGACACTTTATGTATTCCTTTCGGGATTGCATTTTTATATATTGTAACACATTTTTCGGCTTTTGTCACTACTTTTGCGAAAAATTTACAAAAAAATAAAAGCGTGAGCTAATGCCACGCCTTTATTTGATTAAAATCAGTCAACAGCTATATACTTGGTGCCGCCGATCTTGATGTAATCCTCGCCCTTTTCATAAGCAAGGGTGCCGGACTTAGCCTCCTCGTCGTCGCCTTCGCTCTCATAAGTGAAAGCGATCTCAAGCTCGCCTGCCGCATTCTTAGCTACCTTGTAGGTACCGGAAACCGTGTAAGCCTTAACGCCTGCAACATACGCGGTATAGGTAACATCGCTGCCGGAGAACTCGTAAACTCCGCCGGTCTTGATAATGGACTGATAGCCTTCGCTCTCGTACTTACCGGATGCGGGATTGTTAAAGCAAGAGGTGAGTGCGAGCATAGAGCAAACGAGCATTACGCAAACAAGCGCCAAAGATACGATCTTCTTCATAAGCCTTCTCCTTTGATAGTATTTGCCGAACCTCTGTCGGTCATTATCATTTTATCATCGGAACAGGATTTTGTCAAGAATTTTAAGTAAATTTCAGCAAATTTTATATTGTAAATTGACAAGTGGCCTCGCACGGGTGTATAATGAAATAGGAAGGATTGGTGACCGTAGTGAAACTTAAAAGCTTTTTCGGACATATCGGCACGGTGCTGAAGCACAAGCACCGGGTATTTATAAATTGCGTAAAATGCGGGATCGGATTTCAGGGGCTTATACACGATCTGTCGAAGTTCTCGCCTGAGGAGTTTTTTGAAAGCGTGCGCTTTTATCAAGGCAACCGCTCGCCTATCGGAGTCTGCCGCAGGACTACGGGCAAGAGCCTCGCCTGGCTGCATCACAAGGGCAGGAACAAGCATCATATAGAATACTGGACCGACCCGGACTGCAAGGTCCAGCCGCTGATGCCGTACAGGTACGCCGTGGAATGTGTCTGCGACAAGCTGGCGGCAACACGCACCTATGCCGGCAAGGGTTACTCACCGGAAATGCCGCTGGCACATTGGGAACGGTACGGCAACAAGGTGGCTGGAAATCCGTTGACTATGCAGTTTGTGGAGGCGGTTTTCATCGACGTAAAGAATCATGGAGAGAATTACGTTTTGAACAAGAAATATATGAAGCGAAAATTCGCAGAAATATGCAATAACGGTGATATTTGACAACCATAGTTTGCATTTATCGAATATTCGGTGCATTTTCGCATAATATAAAAAGCCGTCGCACGACGGCTTTTTTTGTTTTACATTTTTACATTTCGGCCTTGTATTTTTCAACCTTTCTTGCCAGGTGACGTGCCGAGGCCTCCAGCAGCTTTACCGCGTCGGGAATAAGCTCGTCGTCCATATTTTTCATAAAGTAATCAGCTTCAAGAGTGATCTCACCGCTGTAGCCGACGTCGGCAAGAGCGCGGCAGACGTTATCCCAATTTATCCGTCCGAGGCCGGGCATCGTATGCAGGTCGTCGACATAGTCAACGTCGTGAACGTGGAGAGCGCCGATGCGGCTGCTGAGAACGCGTATAGCATCCTCCGGCTCTCTGCCGCAGAGGGCCACGTGACCGAGGTCGAGGCAGACGGTAAAATCGGTGGAATTTCCAAGGGAATCATAGTAACGGGCGAGCTCGCGAGGGTCCGCGCAAACGTCGTCGCAAATGTGCTTGGATACAGGATGGCGCTGCCACATATTCTCTATGGCGATCTTAATTCCGTTATCGCGGGCCAGGGGCGCCAGCTTTGTATAGAACTCCATATTCATCTCGAAAAGCTCCTCGGCATTACCGTAATATCTGCCGCGCTGAAGAGGATGTACGATCACGTTCTTGATTCCGCAAAGAGAGGCGAACTCAAAGGCTCTGGGGAAGGTGGGGACCAGCTTTTCGGTGTAATTCTCATAACCGCCGCCAAAAGGGGCGTGAGCCTGGTTAAATACAGCGCCGCGGGCATCCGTCATTGCGCGGAGCTCTGCCGCCGTCTGCTTATAATCGTCGGTGAGGAAGAAATCGGCAGGCGCGTGCATCGTTATATCGATCGCGGGGAATCCTGCGTCAAGGATTATCTCCACGGCACGCTTTATGCCAAACTGCTTTGCAGGTATCAGGGTTTGTGTAGAATGAAGCATTTTTAGTCTCCTTATGTTTGCGCCGCGCTATGGGCGATATTTTACGAAAGTCGGTCACGGATTATGGGTGCGAGCCTGCGGGATACGGCTATTGCCGCCGCCAGCTTCAGAGCCTCGGGGAGCAAAAACGGCAGAACACATACCGCCGCAGCAGCGCCGAGCGAGCCCAACCCATCAAGATAGACGAGGGCGTACCACAAAGTGCCGCATAGATAGATCGCACAAACGGATACACCCAGGGATATCCATTTCCCCGCCGGACGCTCAAGCGCCCAGAAAAGAAGCGCCGCGATCAGCAGTCCGAAAAGGAAGCCGCCCGTAGAGTCAAAAAGCCGGCCGACGCCGGCACCGAAGCCCGAAAATACGGGAACCCCCACAGCGCCGAGAGCGAGATATACCAGTGTGGACACCGCCGTCAGCCTGCCGCCAACGAGCAGCAGCGACAGATAAAAGGCCAGGGTCTGCAAGGTTACGGGAACGGTAAGAGGAACGGACACCATAGATGCGGCGGCCATCAGCGCCGTCATCAAAGATACGGCCGTTATGCGGTATATCCTTGCGGTTTGTTTCAATGCCACGTCCTCCTTGCTTGCTTTTTATATTTTAGCATTCTTTAGCGCGCGTGTCAAGATTTTACCGAAATTTTACCTTTTATGCTTGAAAACCGCAGATAAATATGCTAATATGGTCTTGTGCTATGCACGGAAAGGACATATAGCTATGAAAGAAAAACTCAAAAATCTTTTGCTGGGGATAAAGCGCTCCTTCGGCGACGAGCGTCCGAATCCTGTAAGGATCGCCGTTTCGCTGATTGGCGGAACGCTGATATCCTTCCTACTCTTTTATATATTCCTACCGCCCATCAATTTGCGCTCGGCGGGCTTCTGGATCTATCTTTCCTTCTGCCTTGCGGCCTATTTCCTGCCCTTCTTCGGAATCAAGGTGACGCAGTACGTACAGGTCACCAAGGAAAAGGCCACCTCGGCAATGGCGACGAAGAAAAACCGCACCGACATAAAGGTCAACCGCGGCTTTGCGGTGATCGCCCTGGCGCCCCTCGCCATTAT
The DNA here is from genome assembly GCA_964483225.1 of uncultured Ruminococcus sp. Taxonomy (GTDB): domain Bacteria; phylum Bacillota; class Clostridia; order Oscillospirales; family CAG-272; genus UBA1740. The sequence continues at coordinate 14,589 of CAZABU010000021.1, forward strand.
GCTGGTAGGTCAGATAATCTCCTCCCCGCTCTTCTGCGCGAGAGCCTACGCCGACATCATCTCGGTTGAGGACTCGGATTTCAGCGAGGATCTTCCCGAATCCGGAGAGATCACCAACATCGCTCTTATGGACACCGACTCGGCAATGATGCTCGGTAACAGAGAGCTGGGCTCGCTCTCCGACGTGGTTTCTCAGTACACCGTCAGCGGAAATTACGTACAGATCAACTACCAAGGCACACCTCAGAAGGTGGCAAGCCTTGAGTACGACGGCTTCTTCAAGTGGCTCGGCAACCGTGACGACGGCGTTCCCGGTATGGTTATGGTTGACCCTGTCAAAAACAGCGCGGATTATATGGAATTTGACACCGCGATAAAGTACACTCCCAGTGCCTACTTCGGCGAGGATCTGGAGAGAAAGCTCCGCTTCTCCTACCCCACGAAGATCTTCCGGTCTGTCAGCTTTGAGGTTGACGAGGAAGGCAACCCCTATTATATCGTTTCCTGCGCGGCGCCCCAGGTGGTGCTCTTCGGCGCATCTGACGTCACCGAGGTGATAATCTTCGACCCCACAAGCGGTGAAAGCTCCATTTGTGACGTGGCAGGCGCTCCCTCCTGGATAGACATCGTATACACCGGCGATCTCGCCACCGAGAAATATAATTGGCACGGACTTTATTCCGGCGGCTTCTTCAACAGCATTATCGGTAACGTAGGCTGTAAGCAGGCCACCGACGACTTCGGCTACGTGGTGCTTGGCGACGACGTGTGGTACTTCACAGGCGTTACCTCCGCGGTGGCCGACGATATGTCGAATATCGGCTTCATTCTTACAAATGCAAGAACCGGCGAATATAAGTTCTACCCCGTAAACGGCGCCGAGGAGCATTCCGCTATGGCGGCGGCCGAGGGTGAGGTGCAGGAAAAGGGCTACGTTGCCTCCTTCCCCTCCCTTGTCAACGTGTCCGGTCAGCCTACTTATATAATGGTGCTCAAGGATGCGGCAGGCCTCGTTAAGCTCTACGCTCTCGTAAACGTGGAGAATTACAGCATGGTTGCCACCGGTGCTACCCAGGCTGACGCTATGAGCGCATACAAAAAGCTGCTTAAGCAGAGCAATATCGGCATCGGAGAGACCGACAAGACCGTCACCGTTACCGTTGAGGACGTGCGCATCGCGGAGGTTTCCGACGTTGCTACCGTTTATATTACTGCCACCGACGGCAGCGTATATAAAGGCTATCTTGAAGCAGACGAATCTCTCATTCTGGTGAGAGCAGGCGACGTGCTGGAGCTCTCCTACGTTGCCGGGGGCATCGAAAACCTTTACACAATTTCCGAGTGGAGCTTCGCCCAGGATAGCGAGAATTAAGCAATATATGTAAACGGTATTTTACATTTCGCCCTAACAATTATAAAAAACGCAGACTTTCCGTCTGCGTTTTTTCTTTTAACACATTTCCAGGTTTGAGCCTCAATGCTGCCCCCTTGTTAGGGGTAGCGAAGCGCCGTTTCCTGTCATCCTGAGTCTGCCATGTACCGCCAGATCAGCAAAATTCAAATTTCCGCTGTCCGAAGGATCTACGAAGGAGCTCGCCGCTATGATTTGCCATAGACCCCTTTGTGTAAAGGGTGATTCCCCACGGTGTGGGGAAATGTCTGCGGAGCAGACAAAAGGGCCGGCGCGAAGCGTCCGCCGGTGGCGGTGGGGGACCGCGAAGTGGTGAAAGGAGTGAGCGAATGAAGGACGAGGCTTTGTCAGAGTATACAAACGCCACTCCTACCGTCTTTGCCTACGGCAAATCCACCTCCCTCCCGTAGGTAGGCTTATGCAACAGAAACCAATCTCCTCACCCTGACGTCCATTTACATTTATAAAGACATATAACATATTTTATGTTACAAAACATAATCATAATATGTGCTAAAATATAACATATAAATTGCGATTTTGTCGATATATAATTGTATTGAGGTGATCAATAATGACTGACAAAATCGTAATAAGCAAAAAGGAGTTAAAAGGCGAAGATGGGCACAAAACCTTTTCTGTGCGCCTGAGAGATGATCTTGTAGAAAAGCTTAATGAGTTGGCTGCACAATCAAACCGATCAAGAAACGAAGTAGTTAATATCTTGCTTGAATACGGGATTGAAAACTGCGAAATAACAGCCTGAAGATTACATATGAGAACTCTCCGTAATTTCATCAAATCCAAGCCGGCGGTGCTTTTGATTTTATTCTTTCTATGGTTTGTCCTTTGCACCGCGCTTTTCCTCGTCGCGGCTTTTGACTTCAAAACTCCGTTGGCAATACTTTGTTATCTGCCTATGCTCGTTCCCTCACTCCACCTGCTGCTTTTTATAAAGCCACTTAATTTCTACGAGGTAATGCAGATAATATTTCTTTATTGCTCCGTTGCGACGAGCGTAGCCCTGGTTATATTCACAGAGGTTCATTGGGCTGTATTTCTCGCCTTTCACCTTTTATTTATCCCTTTGACGGTCTTATTCTTCATTTTAGACTTGAAGGCTCACCGACGCAAATAGTGAAAAAACGCAGACTTTTCGTCTGCGTTTTTTGATTTTGTAAACTTTACTTTGCATTCTTGATATATTCATCAATAGATTTCGCTGCAAGCTTACCTGCTCCCATAGCGGAAATTACAGTAGCGGCGCCGGTAACGGCATCGCCGCCGGCAAAGACGCCCGCCTTGGTAGTTGCGCCGTCCTCGGTGACTACTATACCGCCGCGAGAATTTACCTCAAGGCCCTCGGTGGTGGATTTGATCAAGGGATTGGGCGAGGTTCCGATGGACATAACCACGGTGTCAACCTCCAGCTTGAACTCGCTACCGGGTACGGCAACCGGGCGGCGTCTACCGCGCTCGTCGGGCTCTCCCAGCTCCATACGGATACATTTTATACCGGTAACGAAGCCGTTTTTAGGGTCACGCCTGTCGTCGGGGTTGTTATAGCCGAGAATCTCCACGGGGTTGCAAAGCAGGCGGAATTCTATTCCCTCCTCCTCTGCGTGCTCCACCTCCTCGCGCCTTGCGGGAAGCTCGTCCATAGAGCGTCTGTATACGACATAAACCTTTTCCGCACCAAGACGGAGCGCGGTTCTTGCGGCGTCCATAGCCACGTTTCCGCCGCCGACGACAGCGACCTTGCCGCCCTTCATAATGGGTGTCACGGGGTTGCCAAGATATGCCTTCATCAGATTCGAGCGAGTCAGGAACTCGTTTGCCGAATAAACGCCCTTCAGTCCCTCTCCGGGGATACCCATAAACACGGGGAGCCCGGCACC
>CAZABU010000022.1:0-17539 GCA_964483225.1 uncultured Ruminococcus sp.
CATCCACCACTACGTGGTCCCCCTTCTCCTACAGGAGAAGGCTTTCCAATCGCGTTGCCACTGTAGGCATCGAGGAAGCAATTGGTGGTTTTCTTGAAGCTCACCGCTACCCTGCCGTCGGCGGTGAAGCCGAGTCGGATATAGAGGCCGCCGAGGTGCTTGCCGATGAACTGCACCTTGATGGCAAGGAGTCTGTCCTCAAGCCAGGAGGCGGAGGTGGCGATGGGATATCTGCAGTGGCCGTCCTTGCCTACCGTCATATCGAAGTAGCCATCCTCGGGGAACTCGGAGAAGGCGTTCTCGCCTATTGCGAAGCGCAGCGCCTTTTGCCCCCCGGCGTTTTTGTAATTGAATACGAGATTATCGAGATCAAGGGAGAACCACTCGATTCCCATAGGATTTTCCTCGAGGAAATATTTCCTACCGTTCACAGAGGGGGCGAAATCGCTGCTGACGCCCGTGGGCATCGAGGTAAGTGTCAGACCCGCCACGGTGCGGCAGAGGCTCTCGTAGGCCTCTCTATCCTCCTCCAGCGGCTCGTCGGCGCCAAGGGACTCCACAAGATCACGGATCATATCGCAAAGTATGACTCTACCGTCGTTTGAGTCCTGGGTATCGGCGTTGCAGGCTATGTAAAAGTCCTTTTCGGGACAGCAGAACATAAACTGCCCGCCCATTCCATGGAAGCCGAAGCCGCCGTAGGACTCGCACCAGATCTGATAGCCGTAGCCGTGGGCACCGTAGGTATCACAGCCGATTTCATTTGTAGAGGTAAGGGGGCTGGTAGCACGCCTGAGGAAGTCCTCGCTCATAAGGCGCCGGCCGTTATGGACACCGCCGTTTTTGATGAATTTTCCTACCTTATAGAGATCCTCCGCGGTGCAAAGAAGGCCGGAATCCGACCAGGAATAGCCCTCGCCGCCTGCAATACAGCAGGAATCGGCGGAGAAGCCAAGCTTCAGGAGCAGCTTTTCCTTGAGATATTCCATAAATGGGCCGCCCGTCAGCCTCTCGACAATGCAACCGAGGATATAGGAGCCTGTACTATCGTAGAAGAACATCGAATCGTTGAGCTTTACCGCAGGGGTCTCGAAAAAGCTCTTGATGCGGCCGTACTTGCGGTCTCTGACCCAATGGCCGCCCCCGACGGCAACGTAAGAGGTACGCATTTTCAGCGCGTCCTCGACGGTGAGTGCCGCGCGCTCGGAATCTACCGAGTAATCCTTACACTCGGGGAAGAAATCCACAAGCTTATCCGAAAGCGCCACTCTGCCCTCGTCGATAAGCAGGCCTATGGCAAGCGCCACGAAGCTCTTGGTGACCGAGTTCTGCCTATGAAGGGTCTCTCGCTTAAAGGGAGCCCAATAGGCGTTCAGAATAATATCGTCGCCGCGAGCAAAAAGAAGACTGTGCATCGGTATCCTGCGGCTGTTAAGCTTATTTATAAAGCGCTCGAGAGTAGCAGAGCTTACGCCTCTTGATTCGGGAGTTGCGTTCATTTTCTTTTCCTCCTAAAAACACCTTTAGGGCTGTCAGCCGACAGCCCTATTTGATTTAGTCGTTTCTATAAGTACCGATAATGCGGTATTTGTCCTCGCCGCCCTCCGCGTTGTTTCCAAGCGCGGGAATCTGACGGAAGCGCTGACCGAGGTTCACGCCGTTCTTAACGAGGGTACGCTGAAGCTCGCCAACGTCGATATCGCGCACCTTAACGCCCTGCTTTAAGGAAAGGGCGCAGGCGGTACCTGCCGCCTCACCGAGGGACATACAGCACATAACGAGTCTTGTGCCCGACTGACCGGGGATATCCGCGGAAATGTTTCTACCTGCGGCAAGCACGTTATCGAGGGTCTTGGGAACGAGGGAGCGATAGGGGATATCGTAGCAGTAGGTGCTTCCCTTCTCGATGAGCTCCACCATATTTACTCTGGGAAGGCCGTCGTCGGGCGGCATCTGAGAGCCCCAGCCCGCGCGGTTGGCGATATACGCCTCTCTGCCGTCGGGGAGAGTACCCTTAAACCATTTCATATTACCCGCGACCTTAAAGCCGTGAAGATCGAAGCCGTGCTGGCTGATGGCGATAACGTCGTCGAACTTTCTCGCATATGCGATATCCATGCCGGTGAAAACGTATTCGCCAAGTATTCTGCGGCTCTCACGAACGCCAAGGAGCGAGCCGGTATAGGAAAGATAGGACTTTTCAAAGCCGGGAACGTTCTCACGAATGAACTTCGCAAGAATGACGGCCTGCTCACGGCCCTCAATATACATTCTGGTAAGGTCGGCGTTATCGGTGGGATAGCAGTTTCTGGAATGAGCAAAGCAGATGCTGACCTCGTCCATTCCGCAATGCTCGGGGCGGTCGGGAATGTGAGTGAGCCAGTTGAGGTGGTTGTCTATCTCGTAGGGGAGATTACCCTTTGCAAGCTGCTCAGGAATGAACTTATACCACTTGGGGTCGTTTTTATTAAGGTCGGATTCGTAATACTTATCGAAATCAACGCCTCCGAGCACGAACTCAAGCGAGCAGCCCATGGACATACCGTCCTCTTCTCTACCGGTCATGGTCTCGCCGCCGGCGAAGAATACGAGGTCGGAGTCGCCCGACGCATCGACGAAGGTCTTACCGAGAATGGCCTGCTTGCCCTTCTTGGTATGTACTATAATACCCTTTACCGCGTTCCCCTCAACGATAGTGTCAATAAGAGGGGTAACGAGAAGGACGTCACAGCCGTACTTATGCACAAGGCGATCGAAAACGAGCTTATGCTTCTCGGGATCGGAATTTCTCTTACGAAGACCGTTGATCTTGTCCATCTCCTCGAAAAATTCCATACCGACACCGCAAACGAAGTCGAGAGGAATATTTACAAGACCCATGGTAGCAATTCCGCCGAGAGCCGAGGTATTCTCAACGAGCATAACCTTCGCGCCCTGCTTTGCCGCAGCGATAGCGGCACCGGTACCTGCCATACCTCCGCCGACGACTACGACGTCGTATTCACCGTAAACGGGAATCTGCTCCCCGCGAGTCAGAATGCTTCCGTTTTCATTAACGTAGCTTATCATTTTGAAATCTCCTCTCTTACAATAGCGCCTGTCTGGCAATTTCTGTAGCAGCTGCCGCAGCCGATGCACTTCTCCCCGTCGATAACGGTGGAGACGTCCTCCTTGATGCTTATAGCACTCACGGGACATTCGTAAACACACATAAGGCAAAGCACGCAGCCGCCGCTGACCTGATACTTATATTTCATAAGCTATCCTCCAATTTGTTTTACTGGTTACATTATAGCATTATCCGTAGCGTAAGTAAATGACTAATATTTGCATTTTCTTGAACGAAACTATCATTTGGGGTTGACGAATGTAAGGTCGCATGATATAATCTTTAATGAAAACGACCTTCGACGAAAGTGAGGCTTGAAAATTTATGAAAACGGTGGCTTTTTCCGATATATTCACGATGAAGCTTGCTTTTACCGACATTTCCGTCATTTATCAAACAAATAACTGGTCTGTTTGTAACAATACCGACGGCAGAAAGATGAACGGCTTTCTGCTGGTTGACCGCGGGTGCTGCAAATATATCTGGCAAAACGGCAAGGCCGAGCTTCAGCGAGGCGCACTTATATACCTGCCAAAGGGCTCCCGACATCTGGTCGAGGCCGAGGAACGGAGCTTGAACTTTTATCGCATCAACTTTACGATTACCGACCTCGCCGACGGCGAGGAGGTCGTCCTCTGCGAGGAACCGTGGCCGGTGATGAAGGACGCATCAAAGGGCGTTTTCGGTATCTGCGAGGATATGCTCAGGGCAACCCTTTCCGAAGGGGGCACCTTCCGCAGCCTTTCTCTGCTCGCCGAGCTGCTTGACCTTGTGGGACACACAGTCAAGCGGAGCTTCAACGGCCGTATCGGCGCGGCCATCGAGTATATTGAGGGGCATTATACCGAGGAGGCGGATATCGCCGAGCTTGCGTCAATGTGCTACATCAGTGAGGCTCATCTTTTCAGACTGTTCAAATCCGAGATAGGTATGTCTCCGGTGGAATACAAGAACGCACTAAGGATCAGGAAGGCCGAAGAGCTGCTCCTCGATCGGGAATGCTCCATCACCGAGATATCTACCCTGCTCGGCTTTGAAAACGCCTGCTATTTCAGCAGGGTATTTAAGAAAATTATCGGAATGTCGCCGCTGGAATACAGAAAGAATAAATCTTAAACACATTCGGGGCTGTCGTATTGACAGCCCCTTTTCATTTTAGAAATAATAATCTTCGCCGCTATCGGCGCCGTAACTCTTGAAGAACTCCATCAGCTCATCGTAGGTCACGCCGTCGGCTATACCGAAGGAATAAGAATTCCAATCACCGAAAAGGCTTTCCTCGTATATATCAACGCCAAGCTGCGTATTCTCGGTGTACTCCGTGCCTATAAAGGAGATAAGCTGCTCGACGGTCGCAGAGGACTTTGTATTCGACGGCGAGATCTCCACCTCGAAGTAATAATTCTCTTCGTTATCAAAATAGCTCACTAGCAAGAACAGATGCTCCGACTCACCGCGCGCCGCGCGGTCAAGCTTTTCGCTGATCTCGTCAATATATCCGGAAACCGTTTCGCTGTAAAGCTTCTTATAAACCTCATAGGTTTCAGTCATACCCTCGGTTATCGGGAGTGTGACGGTAAGAGAACTGCCACGATAAAGGTAGGAAAACTCCATATTCGTCCGGGAGCCTTCACAAACCTCGCTGTAAAAGGAGTCAAAGCCCATACGCTCCGCGTCCCTTGTAACGGCCGAAAGCAGCTCGTCGCTGAGAACGTAGCGCGAGGCCACGTCTGCCGAGGGATATTCAGCCTCGCCCTCCACGTCGAGCCAGAGAGCGCGGTATTCCTCATTAGAGCTAAGCTCGCCGATCACCACAGCATATTCACTGTCGGTAAAGTAAAGCGTCCTGTAAGCCGAGCCAAGCCCGGTTCTGATCTTCATTGTAATGGGAAGATGATCGACGGCGTTTATATCCGAACCTCGGTCGAGGGCGGCTGCAACCGCCTTTTTCGTTTCCTCACTATCGAGTCTGATATCATCGGCACGCAGAAGCACGTAGTCCTCGTAGGTGATATAAACGTTCGCAGGGGCGGCATCACTTATCACTGACACCGACTTTATCCTGTCAGCGCTCGGCGAATATGCACCGAGGATCGCTGCGGAAATCAGTATCACCGCGACGAGCACCGCGTTGACTCCGGCAAATATACCGAAGGCCTTGACGGTTGATGCTCCGTGCTTCTCGCCCTTTCCAAGCACTGCGGCAATAATAAAGTAGACCACCGCAGCAAAAAAGATAAGGCTAATGCCAAGAGCGATAAAGAAATCTCCGAGGAAGGCCACGAGAAGGCCGAGGGAGGAAAGTACCGTAGAAATAAGGATAATATAAGCGTATCTGACCCATTTTTTCGAAAACGTGTGAGTAGCCGTTTCGCTGGGGCGGTGCTCAAACGTATATACCGCAAGTACAGCGTAGACCGCCGCAAGCAGGAGCGTATATACAAATGCCAAGGGAGAGGTAAAGACCTCGGTGTTCCCTACTATATCCGCGGTAAAGAGATTATAACCGTTATCAAAGAGAGGTATTATATGTCCGCTGACGAGAGTGGGCTCAAGAGAGCCTACCGCGCCGTTTACGCAGGCGAGGATGATCCTCGGGGCGGCAAGCACCGTAAAGGCTGTAAGCAGCGCAAACTTTACAGTTCCGGTAAGTGCCACCGCAAGAGTGGCGACGGATACGGTCAGCAAGGTTATGAGTATATAACCGAGGAGCTGAAGCACTGATATTCCGAAGCCGAAGCTGATAACCTTACCAAGGCAAGGCAAAACACCGACGAAGGCAAGGAGCGACGATGCAAGTATGATCACAAGTGATGCAACCGCAGCCGTTATCATACCCGTCACAGCACGCGCCCTGCGTGATATGGGCAAGGACTCGTAAAAGTCCGCCTCGTTACGCTTCGTGAGATAGGAGAAGGACGTAACGGTGAGTATAGGAGCCAGTATCTCCGCAAAGAGGGACGCAAAGGAGTTTACGTCACCGAGGGTCATATATGCGGGACTCATAGCGAGATTCCCCTTCAGGTACTGGGAGAGCATCACGTAATAGGTGCCAAGGCTACCGGCCACACCTACGATAGATATGGCGAGACAGACGAAGATAAAGACACGGCACCTTTTCAGAGTGTCCTTAAAATAAGGAAGTGAGAACAGATGCTTCATCATTACTCTACCACCTCCCCATCAGCTTTGGGCTCGCCCGTGTTCGTCTTGAAGGAATTGACGCCCAGGGATTCGAGCTCCTGGGAGAATACCTCCTCAAGCGAGAGCGGAAGCGCCTCCATAAGTATAGGATTCATTTCGGAAAGACGCTCCTTGATATGCTCGGCGTTGCCGCGTATAATAACGGTGCTGACGCTACCGTTTTTGGTAAATTTAACAACGTCGAACTCGGCGAATTTCTCCGCGCCGTATTCCTCGGCAAAGGCGATCTGCACCTTGATACCGCCCATAGCAAGCGAAGCGGCGTCACTTTCCAGAACAAGGTTGCCGTAATTGAGCACGGCGAGCCTGTCGCATACGTCCTCAAGCTCCTTTAAGGAGTGCGAGGTGATTATCACAGTCGTTCCCCGTTCCTTGACGTCCTCTCGGATAAGCGACTTTATATAATTACGCTTGAAGGGATCGAGGCCGTCAAAGGTTTCGTCAAAGAATATGTACTTTGTTTCAAGACAAAGAGCGAGAATCGTGGACGCCTGCCGCCTCATACCCTTGGAAAAGGTATTAAAGGACTTTTTTGTGTCCAGCTCAAACTCTGCGGCAAGTCTGCCCATCTTGGCATAATTGAATCTGCCGTAGATAAGGTCGTACTTTGCGGCGAGGGTGGACATATTCATATTGTTGGGCAAATAAAGATCGTCGGCGACGAAGGCGATATCGCCCTTTACAGCCTCGTTATCCCGCACGGGAGCTCCGTCGTAGGTGACCTCGCCCTCGTCGGGGGTATATACGTCGGTGAGAATACGCAAAAGCGTGGATTTTCCGGAGCCGTTTATTCCGACGAGGCCGTAGACGGTGCCGTCGGATATCTCAAAATTGATGCCGCGCAAGGCGGTAAAGCTACCGAATTTCTTAACAACACCACAAACCTTGATCATTGTCTTTCCTCTTTTTATAAAACCACGTGCTTCGGCATTCCCGCCTCGTATTCAACGGGAAGCTCGCCTATAATGAGGGGCTGCAGATATTCAAGCCCCGCCTCGGTGATACCGTTACCGGCCTCGTTTATGTATTCTGCGGGAACCTGCTTTACCTCGTTGGCGATCTTGGAAATATCTGCCGCACCGAAGGTGACGGAATATTCAGCACCGGGTGCTCTGTCTATCGTCATCATAACTCCGGTCTTGCCCGAGGTTGCCGCAACGACAGCGGCGCGTCCCACGCCGACGGACTCGGAAATATCCGTAGCGGAGGCTATATGGGAGGCACAGCGCTGGGGGAGATTGAGCTCTATGGAGCGTACCTTGCAGCCAAGCTTATCCTTTACCAGCTCCTCGAGCACCTTGCCCGCTCCGGAGAGCGCAACGTGACCGAAGGCGTCAACCTTTCTGCCACCGAGTCCCTCGCCCACATATCTGCCGTCAGAGAAGCGAATGCCCTCGGAAACGGCCACAAGTACCGCGGGGTGCTTTTCCATCGCCGCCTTGATAGATGCAATAAACTCATCGGGATCAAAGCTGCGCTCGGGAAGATACACAAGGTCAGGACCCATTCCGCCGGACACGACGGGCAATGCCGACGCCGCAGTAAGCCAACCCGCATCTCTGCCCATAACCTCGACGATGGTGACGGCCTTGACGGTATAAACCGACACGTCGCGGAGTATCTCCTTTACGGTGGTGGCAACAAACTTTGCCGCAGAGCCGAAGCCGGGGGTATGGTCGGTGGCCATAAGGTCGTTATCTATCGTCTTGGGAACACCAACGACGCGCATCTCATATTCATGCTCTGCCGCGAATTTCGAGAGCTTGGATACGGTGTCCATAGAATCATTACCGCCGATGTAGAAGAAGTATCTGATATTATACTTTTTGAATATCTCTATCAGGCGCTCATAGGTTTCGGGGTCCTGCTCGGGAGATTTCATCTTTTTTCTGCAGGAGCCGAGGGCCGCCGCAGGGGTCGCCTCGAGGGTACGAAGGGCCGCCTCGTCGGCTACCGCCTCGCCGAGGTCGATAAGATCCTCTCTGAGGAAGCCCTCAATACCGTTTCTCATACCGTAAACCGCGGGGATTATTCCCTGCTCCCTCGCTTCAAGCGCGCCGCGAATAACGCCCGACAAGGTAGCGTTTATTGCCGCAGTAGGACCTCCGGACTGACCGACTACCGCGTTACCTATCAAAATGCTCATAAGCTATACCTGCCTTAATGTAATGTATATTTTTATTATACATTTTTATGACAGGGTTGTCAAGAGGACATTCCGTCAGTCGGAAAGATACTTTCCAAGTCTTGCGAGGTCCAGGTGAGAAAGAGCGCTCTTCAGGTATTTTTCGGAGTCGAAGCCGTAGTCGGAAAAATACGCGTGCTCGAAAAGATCTACTGCCAAAAGAGGCTCGCGGCGTATAAAAAAGTCATCGCCCGGACGGCTTACCGAAAGGGCGGGTCTGCCTCTGCCGTCAACGTACACGTAAAGAAAGCTGCAGCCCCCCCCCTTACCAAGCTCCAGCGCCTCGTAGAGAAAGGCCTCCTCCGAAGAAAAATACCGTCGCAGAGCCTTTACCGCCGCAGGTCTTTCGGTAAAGGAAGAAAAATATAGCTCGTGTGCCTTGATGCTTTTTAGATTACCGAGGATCTCCCACTTCTCCCTTTTAGGCAAAGGAGCGCGGGAAATTTCAGCAGGGGGCATTCCCTTGATTTCCGGAAAGCTTTTTTCGTTTACCGAGTGCAAAAGCTTTAAGTGTCTTAGATGCTCCACGTGCTGTCTTATGTTGCAGTCGCTCAAAAACGAGCGCATAGCGGCAGTATTCATATCCGCACCTCCAAAATAAAAAATCCTTGTCACAGTATAAGTCGGACAAGGATCTTTTGTTAAATTATTTTTTTATGAGGTCGGCTTCGGTATAGGTATATTCGGTATTGCAGAAGCGGCATACGGCGGTAAGCTCGCGTGCCTTTCCCTCTGCCTGCTGCTCGTCGAGCATAGTGCTTATCTCCTTATCGCCGAGGCTCTTTATCTTCTTCCTCATTCTCGCTCTGGAGCAATCGCACTTGTAGGAAACCTCAAGAGTGTCAAAGACGTCGTAGGGGATATCGCGCATAGCGATCTCGGCTATCTGCTCGTTTGTAAGTCCCTTTTCAAACATACGGGAGATGTTTCCGAGATCAGCGGCGTTGCGCTCTATTAGGTCAACGGTATTCTCGTCGGGGAACGGCATAAGCTGGATCAGCACGCCGCCTGCGGCAAGACAGGAATAATCCTTGTCGACGAGGACTCCGAGGGAAAGCAGAGTGGGTATCTGCTCACTCTTTGCAAAGTAGGTAGCAATATCCTCTGCGATCTCTCCGCTGACAAGCTCGATGGTACCTATCTGGGGCTCGTTTGCACCAACCGCCTTAATAAAGGAAATGGTACCGGGGCCGATGGCCGTTCCGACGTCAAGCTTGCCGTTAGGCTTTTTGGGGGGATTTGCGGCCGGGTTCTGTATATAACCCTTTACATTCCCAAAGTAGTCGGCAACGGCGATTAGCTTACCTGCCTCGCCCTCGCCGGATATGGAAACCGTAAGACTGTCACCCCCCTCGGGAAGCATCGTGCCTATCATCGAGGCAGCGGTGATACATCTGCCGAGGGCGGCGGTTGCGGTGGGGGCCGTTTTATGGAACTTTATCATATCGTCGACAATTTTCTTTGAATTGATAACTAAAAGCCGGGCAGAACCGTCTCTCGTCATTCCTCTGAGTATGGTCGAGGTGGGGATTTTTTTATCGTTTTTCATCTCTTTCTCCATTTCATTTTTTACATCTTGCAACGATATAGATACGCTCATCGGAGTCGGTGGCGTCAGAAAACTCAAAGTTGGAATAGGCGCCGATAAACTCTAAATCCGCATCGCGTAGCAGTTTTTTTATACTGCGGAGAGTATACACACGCTCCCTCTGACACTCGTCGTAGCGCTCGTAGCTACCGTCCTCCTGCTCCTCAAAGAGGGTTATATAGAAGTCGCAGAGGCGGCTTTTTTCATTATAGTAATTCTGCCATAAGCATACGGCGCCCTCCTCCTCCATAACGTAGGAGCGATCGGCATATACGGTCTCGAACTTCCCTTTTCCGTTTATGTCAAATACGAATATTCCGTCAGGGATAAGGTAGTTGTGCACTAGGTCAAGACAGTCGCGCAGACGTCCCGGCTCGGTTATATGATTTACACAGTCGAGGCAACAGACGGCGGCGTCTACGGTGCCGTAAAGCTCAAACTCGCACATATCCTGGCAGAGCCATAGCACGTCGTGCCCACGCTTTTCCGCCTCGCTACGGGCGATATCCAGCATCTCGGTGGAATAATCCACTCCGGTCATATCATAGCCTCTATCCGCAAGCTCCAAGGTCATTCTGCCCGTACCGCAACCAAGGTCGAGCACAAGCTCCGGTCGGCTCTTACATTCTCCGCGGAATATCTCCTCAATAAAATCGGCCCAGGCGGAATAGTCTATATCTTTATTTATAGCGTCGTAAAACGGCGCAAGCAGGTCGTATATCACAGCGCGCCTCCTTCTGTGCAAAATCTCTCTATAACCTCGTCGGGACAAAGCCTGTCCACGGCATAGGCGTCCCGCAAAAGCTCTGCGGGTATATATTCATCAAATTTATCAAAAATCGGACATTCTCCGTCGGACACCAGCTCGTGAGCAGAAAGTCCGTCGCGCTCGATTATAGAGGAAAGCGCCTCGGCGAGTCCGCGCCCGACGCCGCCGTCCTTGGACTTGAAGGTTATATAACAGCAGCCCTCGCTCTGAATATCGGATATACCAAGCTCTGAGGAATACTTCTGCATAAGCCTTCTCACGGTACGGAAGGCACGGGTACCGAGCCAGGGGAACAGAACGTAGCTCTGTCCGCCGAGGAATATCACGGTGCTCTTATCCATCCCCGCGTTTTTCGCTACTCTGCGGGCGTTTTCAAGCCGCGCCTTCGCATTATCGCCAAGGAAGGAATAGCTCTTACCGTTGAAGAGCACGTTACGCATAGCGACGAGGAGTCTTGTGTGTATCTCGCCGCCGTCGCCGGGCCAGGATACCTCCATTTTTCCGTCAACGCTCTTTACGAAGACAAGCCTGCGGGAGGTATCTATTTCCTTTACCTCCCATACCCTGCCCGCAAGGGCAAAGCGGTCACCAACCGGTGGCGGCGTGGTTATCGTTCCTATCTCCTCGCTGTCGCATCTGACGGTATAGTCCTCACTGTCCTTGAAAACGGCGTAGAACTTAAAGGAATTTATTATCCTCTCGCCCCGAAGGCCAACGATGAGGCCCTTTTCCTCGGTCTGCTGAATATAGTCGTCGTTTATCATAGAAACAAGCAAAGCACGGTATGTTTCCTTACCGAGTCCCGAAAGAGGCGGCAGGGATAGCACCCGCTCTGCCAGCGCCTTCGGCGTAAGCTCGCCCACTGAGGCAAGGACCGAGAGTGTTTGATGGAAGGCCAGAGATAGGGGCATTTTCTTGATCCTTGGCGGCTCGATGAAGCGCTCGTCTGAATAAAGGTCAATGATCGCTATTCCCCGAAGCAGCTCCCAGGGAATTATCTGAGGAAGCGGTGCGTTCGGAAGAGGAGTTTCCTCTCTATACACCATTATCATCTCGGGGGGCGTGCCGCGTCTGCCCGAGCGGCCAAGGCGCTGAAGGAAGCCTGCAACCGTGGTGGGGGAGCCGACCTGAGCAACTCTGTCGAGTCTGCCGATGTCGATACCCAGCTCCAGGGTCACCGTAGCGCAGGTTACCGCGCTTGCAACGCCCTCGTCCTTCATTCTCGACTCCGCATCCTCGCGCAAGGACGCCGAAAGATTACCGTGATGGATAAGGAAGGTGTCAACATCGCCTCGGGAGCGGGATATCTGGCGCATAGTAGCGGTGACGTACTCGGTTTCCTCTCTGGAATTAGAGAATACCAGCGCCTTTTTGCCGTAAACGGCATCGTATAAGAACTCGTACCCCGCGTCAAGCCTTGCCCTGCCGCCTCTGTCCTCCTCGGGCGCGGTGGCGAGATGGGGCTCGGGGGTCTGTATCTCGTTTTCGTTCTGAATATAGAAGTGTTCAAGGCAGAGCCGCCATTTCAGCGCTGTGCGCGGCGGTATTGGTGCAACGGTCTCTCTGCCGCTGCCGGCTCCCAGCCACTCGGCGGTGAGGTAGATATCTCCAACGGTGGCGCTGAGGCCTATGCGCCTCGGATGATAGCCGATAAGTCTGCCAATTCTTGCAAGCAGGCATAGCACCTGGTTTCCTCTGTCCGCGCCTATCATAGAGTGCACCTCGTCAATAACCACGTAGCGCAGAGAGCCGAACAGGCGGGGGATATCGTTGGATCGGTTCATCAGCATAGACTCGAGGGACTCGGGAGTTATCTGAAGTATGCCCTCGGGCTTTTTCAAGAGCTTTGTCTTATGACCGACACCTACGTCGCCGTGCCAATGGGTCACGGGAACGCCGCTCATATCAAGAAGCTCGTCAAGGCGCAAGAACTGATCGTTTATCAGCGACTTCAGCGGTGCGATATAAAGTACGGACACGGAGCGCTTTGCATCCGGATCGTCGTAAATATCCGAAATTATCGGGAAGAAGGCGGCCTCTGTTTTTCCCGACGCCGTGGACGATGATATAAGCAGATTTTTGTCCGTGTCAAATATCACACGCGCCGCATCAAGCTGAACCTCTCGCAGCTCAGACCAGCCGTGACCGTAAATATATTCTTTTATAAAATCGGGAAATCGCGAAAATACTCTGTCAGCCTCGGTCATAAAAGCCCCTCCCTTCAAAAATTATATATCTATATCGAATAAGCTTATCTTTTTTCTCGGTGTATCGGGTACACTCTGTGAGGGTGATTCAGCCGTTTCCGGCTCTGCCGCCGTAAAGGTCACGGTTTTCATAAGCCCCTCAAAGGTAGCACCCTTGTTGTCCTTCAGGATATTAAGCAAGGTAAGATAATCACGGATTATCTCTCTCGGCGTTATCATTTCCTCTGCACCTGCCCTGGCAAGAGCACGGGAAAGGAAGGTCTCTATCTGCGCATCGGTAAGCGGAGCCACGTCGGTCCCCTCCCTTTGGGCGTAGAGCTTCGTCAGTCGTTTTACAAGCGCAAGAATCTCGTTATCGGAAAGGCGGCGCAGACGGATAACGGGGGCCGAGAGGTTCTGATACCCAAGCTCGGAGTATCTCGAATCCGCGAGTCGGCTCTTCAAGGCATCATAGCTGAAAAGACCGCGCCTGGTGTCCTCAAGGAACTGCGGCGTACCGCCAAATATAACGCCGAGGCTCTTCGCCTTGCCCTGCAGGGTGTCGTTGAATATAGCAAGCAGCTTTTCGTAATTCGCCTCTCTGGAAATTCTGTTTGGTATCTTGTAAAGATTAACGCATTCGTCGATGAATATTACCAGGCCCGAATAACCGAAGCGTACAGAAAGCGATGCAAAGAGCTTTATAAAGTTATACCAGTTATCGTCATCGATAACCGTGCTTACACGGAATCCAAGAGCCGCCGAAGCCTCGGTTTTAGTGGAAAACTCACCTCTGAGCCATCTGAGGCAGGCAGTTTTAACATCTGCCTCATCCTTCAGCGTAGCCATATAGTACGCGCCGAGAACGCTCGCAAAATCGAAGCCGCCAACGTCGCCCTCCAGCTCCGAAAGAGTCAGGTATATTTTCTTTTTAAGCTCCTGCTCAAAGCGCGGGTCCTCCGGGAGCATTCCCTGCTCCACAAGCTCGGTCTTGAGCTTTGTGAAATGACGGGAAAGGACGGTGGAAAGGGCGCCGCCCTCCGGACTCGCCTTACAGGAAATATTTATCATAAGCTCCTTGTAGGTGGCAAGACCCGCTCCACTGCCACCGGTCAAGCGGCGCTCGGGGGAAAGGTCGGCGTCGGCACATATGAAGCCACGCTCAAGGGCGTATCCGCGAATTAGCTGAATAAGGAAGCTCTTTCCGCTTCCGTAGCGACCTATGAGAAAACGGCAGAACGCGCCACCCTCAGCCACGTCGTCAAGATTGTCAAGCAGCGAGCCGATCTCCTCTTTCCTGCCTATGGCGATATAGGGTGCACCGCTTCTTGGCACAACGCCTGCGGCGAGGGAGCTGAGCAGGGTGTTGAGTATTCGCTTAGGTACCTTTATTTCGTTAAGTTCAGGAGCCATTCTCCAATCTCCTCTCTGTAATCATCAATTATCATATAGCCGCTGTCGCAGGGTTCGAGAATAACGTCGCCAAAGCCGTCGGCAAAGGCATCGTTTATCCTCTCGGCAAGAGCATCGTCGGTAAGCTCGCCACCGTCCGCAAGAGCGCGAAGGGCGGATATCTCCTCCGCCGAAAGTCCGTAATCAGAAACGGCAGCGTTGTTCTCCGAGGGTATAGTTGTTACCACGGGCTCTGCGGGTAGCTCTATGCTATCCTCGGGTACTCCTTCCTCCTCGACAACCAACCGTGCAGTAGTTGTCCAGGACGCACGCTCGATCTCGTCGGCGCCGGCAAAGGACAGGGCATCTCTCGGTGCATCGTAAAGCTTTTCATATTCCGGAGCCTGCTCGCGGGCTCTTTTCGCCGCCTCTGCGGCAAACAGATCGTCAAAATATCCGTCTATCAGCCGCTTATAGCCGTCGGGCAGATCCTTCACGGCAAGGCGGCTCTTTATACCAAACAAAGCGCGCAGCTTATTCTCCGTATATCTGACGGCACCCGTGACCGTAAGCCTCAGCTGCTCGTCACCGGAGAGCTTTGCATATTCTATCTCAAGCTTGCACTTCACCGCATGAGTGCACAGGGAGTGCGCAAATGCGTCTCTCGTTATTACAGAGGTGGCGCCCTCGGTTATCCTGCCGACACGGTAGAGCTCCTGCACGAAGCATCGTACAGCGCCCTGCATATGCCGACGGTAAAGGTCGGCGTGCTCGCCTGCGGCAAACTTGCCCCTGCGCCAATCGTAGTAGGAAAGATAGGCCACGAGGGTATCAACGCCGTCTGTACCCAGCTCGTTTACATCAGAGAGATAAAACTCCTTGAAGTCGGAGGCCTCGATAACGTCGAAGATGAAATCTCTGACATATTCCATAGGACAGGGCAAGCCGTACACCATACAGTAATCCTGCACCCAAACCGAAAAATAGGAGTCTATCCTCGGCAGGGCATCTCTGTACTCGCGCCAAATGCGGCAAAGCTGCTCCATTCCCTGCTCCGGTCCTATCTTATCGGGCAGGTTGAGTATCTCGTAAACGTAGAGATATACGTAGGAATAGTCGCTCTTTATATACTTCCCCCGTCTTACCATATCACGCCAATAGAAATAGTAATTCTTTTGCGCGGAGGTCAGCTGAGAATACTGCGGCATATAGGAATAGTAGGGAGCGAAATCGCATTTTTCCGTCTTATAATCAAAGTAGACCAGCGCTGCCTTACGGAAATTGCCGTAAAAATCGTATCTGTCGGTAAAGCTCTTTATGGTAACCCGCCTTATGAGCCCGAGGGAATCGGGAACGTAACTCCGTTCCTCCATTTTCAACTCTGCAGGCACAGCGTCAAAGGTGAGCTTGCGCTCGGCGGCGTTATCACGGCTCACCTCGCCTCCGACGGTATAATCGGTGGCAATAGGCTTTGTAACAAAGGGGCGCATGGGTGCTTTTTTCTTCGGCAAAAGCTTATCTATATCCCAAAAATCATCTCGTCCGTTATTAAAGTCAGACATACCGCCCCCCCTTTCAAAGCATTATTTTCGTCAATATTATATTTTAACATATAAATCGCTGTTTGTCAATAAATAACAGCCGGGATTCGGGTATAATTTTAATAAAAACGGGAAAAACAAGGGTCGAAGAAAGAGGTGATAGTTATAAGATCCGTATGGCAGGAAAACTTGCATTTTCCTACTTTCTCAAGGCTGAAGGGCGAGCGCCGTGCAGAGGTGGCGGTGGTTGGCGGCGGTATGGCCGGGCTGCTTTGCGCGTATCTTCTTGGGCGCGAGGGCGTAAAGACCGTAGTCGTCGAACGCGGTAGCATATGTCACGGAACGACGGCAGGAACAACGGGAAAAATCACCGTCGGTCACGGCCTTATATATTCGAAAATCTCGGAGGACAGAGGCGATTTTGCCGCTGAGGGGTATTATCTTGCAAACAAGCTGGCCTGCAACGAAATAAAAAAGCTGGCCGCACGCATAGATTGCGACTTCGAGCCAAGAGACAACTATATATACTCAAGAGATAATGCTCACGAAATAGAGCGCGAGCTTGCGGTGCTGTCCCGTATAGGAGCGCGCGCCGAGTTCAGGCGAGTGGACACGCTCCCCTTTGAAACCGTGGGAGGGGTATGTTACCCGGACCAGGCGCAATTCAATCCCCTAAAGCTCCTGGCGGCTATATCGAAGCGGCTTGAGATATACGAAAACAGTCCCGCCTTGGAGATAGAGGACGGCGTGGTCAGATGTCCCGATGGGTGCGTTCGGGCTGATACGATTATCGTTGCCACGCACTTTCCTATTATCGACCGTTACGGCGGATATTTTCTGAAGCTTTATCAGAGTCGCTCCCACGTGGTTGCCCTGGAAGGCGGCGCAGACCTTTCTGGAATGTATATGGACGCCTGCGGCAAGGGATATTCATTCAGAAATTACAAGAACATGCTGCTCATTGGAGGCGGTGCGCGAAGAACAGGCAAGGGCTGTGGTGGCGAGGAGCTGCGAGAGTTCGTAAAATCCCATTACGCCGATGCAAAAGTCAAGTATGAATGGGCGGCGCAGGACTGTATGAGCCTTGACGGGGTGCCCTACATCGGCGAATATTCAAGCTCTGCCCAAAATATGCTGGTTGCCACCGGCTTTAATAAATGGGGCATCAGCGGCAGTATGGTCAGCGCTATGCTTCTGACGGACAGAGCGGTCGGAAGGAAGAACGCCTACGCCGAGATATTCCGCACGGACAGAAGCATACTGAAGCCCCAGCTTTTTGCAAATGCAGGCGAAACGCTGATGAATTTCCTCTGTCCGAGGCTCAGGCGTTGCTCCCATCTCGGCTGTGCGCTGAAATGGAACCCGGACGAGCATACCTGGGATTGCCCGTGCCACGGCTCGCGCTTCGACGAGGGGGGCGAGGTCATCGAGGCCCCGGCGACGAAAAATATAAAACCGAAGTCCTAAAGCAAACCACGGAATAACCGAAAGAAAAAGGCATTATGGAAAAAATAGCGACGTCCCGAAACGCAGTTTTATGTAAGAGGCGGTGTGACCGATTTCGG
>CAZABU010000023.1:0-16722 GCA_964483225.1 uncultured Ruminococcus sp.
ATCTAATTTTGAAATTGTCTTAGTTGTAAATAAGTGTGGAATTCTGTTGAGTGCTCACTGTCATCTGTTGAAAAAGCTGAAATAGTTTTTATTACTCTTATTATAATGACATTGTCAGTTCTCCCGTGGCATGCCAGTAACATTTATGGGTTAACCCTAAATTTGAGGCTATCTTAGTTTGCTCTTATATTCTGTTTGCTAATTAGGATTCTTCAATAGGATATTCTAACTGTTCTGGAGTAGTAGGTGAGAGGGACTTCTTAGTAGAAATGACATTTTTGCTGATGAATAAAGGAGCTTATCGACTCTTATATTGATTACATAGTCAGACACAATCCCGAGAGCTTCAAGTTTGCCGGACTTATAAATTCCGGTATAAAATACAAATAAAAGTTTGCATTTTGCGTAAAAACGCACGATATTAATTATCGTGCGTTTTTTCTTTATATCATCAATATCGGCTGTCTGATGGCAAGGTTGCGCCTCACCTCGGAATCCGTTGCCTCTGTCGGCAGTCGCATATAGAGCTCTGAATAGCGCGTTTGCCCGGTATGGAGTCCGGCAAAAACCATAAAGGATGCTCTTGCGGGCCAAGCATCAAAGTGCTCCACGTCGGGCAGCAAAAACCATTTGGATTTATCCTCAAGATAAGGCATAAGAAACTCCAAGCCACGCATTATCGACCTTCCATCCGACAGCGTGAAGCTCCACAGATCCTCACCGATGAGCGATGCCAGGTGAACGAGCGTCACCATATTATCCAGCACGAAAATCGAATAACCGTAGGGCTTTGTACGGCCGAGCTCATCGGTAAAGCCGCCGTCGGCTCGCATCTGATTGGGCAGGAGAACGGTCTTGTATCGCTGTATACATTCGTCGGCGATCTCTTTGTTATCTGTAAAGAGTGCAAAGGACAGTGCCTGTACGTGCCAGCAAACGGCATGATTGTTGTGACAGTCGCGCTCCTCGATGCCGTTTGAATGAGTATTCATAAAGCTTAAATACTCCGAAAACCACTTATAAACCCCCTCTTTGAGCTCGGCGGTCATCGCGGGAGAGGAAGACAGCGCCTTTACCGCGAAGGGAATCTCCGTGAGATGAAGCGTATCTATTATTCCTATGCCGCGCCCTGAGCATATGCCCGGAATCGCCTGAGCATATTTGAGGTGAGGTGCCATATAGGTTTCGGGGGCAAGAAAGAAATCGTAAAGCAGGCGGGCGGCTCGCTCGGCATAAGCCTCGTTGCCCGTGATTTTATATCCGGCGGCGAGATCTGCTACGGCGGTGCGCATTCGACGAAGGGCGAGCCTGTGGTCGCAAAAATTGTCAGGATTACTCATTCCGTCACGTCTGATAAAGGGCAGGCCGTTAGGCGTATCGGGATTTTTCCACCAGTAGTCACCGTTGGAGTAGAAATCGTGTATTCCGCCCTCCGAGTGTAAGGCCCTGCTGTCGGTAATATGAGGCGGTGGCACCGACATAGCCGCATCCGCGCGGCTCACTATGTAGTTTTCATCAAAAAACGTGCTATGCATATAATTACTCCCTATGACTATTTCCGGTAAGTATTATAGCACATCAGAGGGCATTTTTCAATACGCTCGCCTTGACATTCCCTAAATAATACTGTATAATTATTTCAGAGTGAACACAAAAAGGAGAATTCAGATGTTAAAGAAAATCGGAAAAATCGCGCTGATAACCCTTGGCGCAATACTGCTCGTCGTTATCGCCTATCTTCTTTACGTTATACTCACCTACTCCCGTCTTCCCGACGGCATAACGCTTGATATAGACGGCAGCGCACAGGATAACGAAGCAAAAACCGGAACCGAATATACCATAGTCACTCAAAATCTCGGCTTTGGTGCTTACACCGCAGATTTCACCTTCTTTATGGACGGCGGAACTGAGTCCCGCGCCGAGAGTGCTGAAAGCGTTCGCGACTGTATTGAAAAGGGCGCCGAAACAGTGGCGGAGCTCGATCCCGATTTCATTTTGTTCCAGGAAGTGGATCTCGATTCTACCAGAAGCCATCACATAAACCAATACGATATGCTTCGCGATGACTTTTCGGAGTATTCCTCCTGCTATGCGCAAAATTACGATTCCGCATATCTGATGTATCCGATTCTTTCTCCTCACGGAGCGTCGAAGAGCTCTCTTGCGACCTTCAGCCGCATCGGTATCACCTCATCTATGCGCCGTAGCTTTCCTATCTCCGAGTCCCTGTCCAAATTCCTCGACCTTGACCGCTGCTACAGCGTTACACGTATTCCCGTCGAGGGTGGTCGAGAGCTGATAATATACAACGTGCACGCCTCTGCCTACGGCGGAAACGACAGCATACGTGAGGCTCAGATGACCATGCTGCTTGACGATATGGAAGGCGAATACAAGCGTGGAAATTACGTTATATGCGGCGGTGACTTCAACCACGATTTCACCGGTGACTCCTCAAAGCGCCTTAACGGCGAGAACGCAGATTTTGGTTGGGCACAGCCCTTCCCAGATCAGTTCCTGCCTGAGGGCTTCACAAAATGCACGGACTACTCGGGCGATACCCTCGAGCCCACCTCCCGAAACTGCGACGTTCCGTATGAGGAGGGCAACTTTACTATCATCGTAGACGGATTTATCGTATCGGATAACGTTCGCTGCATTGAGGTAGAAAACGTATATACAGCCTTCGAATACTCCGACCACTCACCGGTAAAGCTTCGTTTTGAGCTCCTACCGTAAAATCAAAAATTGAAAAATGGGCAGAGGCTTTTGTTTTACGGCCTTTGCCCGTTCTTTTTGTCAAAAATTCTATAGGGCGTATTTTTTTCACCGATAAGTAGAATAATTAAAACACCATCAAAACCCGGAGCATAACTCTAATAATGGAAGAAAAAAGAAGTTCGTTTACAGGCAAGCTCGGATTCGTGCTTGCGGCGGCGGGATCTGCCGTCGGACTCGGTAATATCTGGAGATTTCCATACCTTGCCGCAAAGTACGGCGGCGGAATTTTTCTGCTTGTTTATATAGCCTTAGCCCTCACCTTCGGCTCGGCGCTTATGATAACTGAGATCGCAATAGGCAGAAGGACGGGGCTCAGTCCCATCGGAGCCTTTCGTAAGCTCAACGAAAAATTCTCGTTTCTGGGTATTCTGGCATCTATCGTTCCGATTATTATCCTACCCTACTACTCTGTTATCGGCGGTTGGGTAATAAAATACGCAGCGGGATTTGTAACGGGACATGGTGAAGCGATGAGCTCCGATGGCTATTTCAGTGCGTTCACGGGCTCCGTCGCCGAGCCGCTGATATGGTTTGCTCTATTTATCGGTATCACCGCGCTGGTCGTACTACTCGGCGTAAACAAGGGCATCGAAAAGGTCAGCAAGGTGATGATGCCTACGCTCATCGTTCTCGTCATCTTCATCGCGCTTTACAGCCTGTTCAGCGTTGACGGGGCTACCGAAGGTGCTCTCTATTATATCCTGCCCGATTTTTCAAAATTCTCGATGATGACGGTAGTGGCAGCAATGGGACAGCTGTTTTATTCTATGTCGCTGGCTATGGGAGTGATGATCACATTCGGCTCTTATATGAAAAAGGACATCAGCATCAAGGCCTCTGCCAGGCAGATCGAATTCTTTGACTCGCTTGTGGCCTTTCTCTCGGGACTGATGATCGTTCCCGCGGTATTCGCCTTTGGCGGTGAAACCGCGCTTGGAGAAAGCGGGCCCAGCCTGATGTTTGTTACTCTACCGAAGATATTTGCGTCTATGCCGGGTGGAGGCGTGATCGGCGCAGCCTTCTTCATTATGATATTTTTCGCCGCTCTGACGTCTGCCATCTCACTTATGGAAACGGCGGTATCCACTATGCTCGACAAGCTAAAGCTCGACCGCCGGGTCTGCTGTCTTATCGTACTCGGCTTCTGCCTTTGCCTCGGCACCGTATCATCTCTCGGTTACAGCCTATGGAATGGCTTTACTGTCATCGGTATGACACTGCTTGATTTATTCGACTTTGTCAGTAACAGCCTGATAATGCCTATCGTAGCACTTCTAACCTGTATATTCGTAGGGTATTTTCTGGGTACGAAGCCTATTGCGGAGGAGTTGGAGCTGTCGGGTAGCTTTAAGCATAGGCGCCTGTACGATGCGATGATAAGGTACGTAGCACCCGTATGTATTCTTGTAATACTCATATCCTCGGCGCTTGGCGCCTTTGGTGTGATCAGTATTTAATCTAGGCATAACCTCAAAAACGGGCAGAGGTACCAATAAAGGTGCTTCTGCCCATACTTTTATGAACTCCGGTGTCAATTGAAGTTAAAATTCGGCGGATTTCTCCATATCTATTTAGTTTTCGATTTTCGTTAACCACGCCCCCAAAAAACTCGCGTACACGTATTTTTTATAAAAGTTTTAGAAAATCACTTGACACGAGAATGAAATTATGTTACCTTGAAAGCAAAGAAATATTACTCCCGAAAGGAACGAAGATATGAACGTCAAGCCAGGTGCAAAATTTAACCGTGAGCTTCTTAAAAATCCGCCTGCGGATTGTCAGGTGGCGTATTCCTGGAACTGGAACGCGCCCGTAGATAAAAAAGGAATAGACGAAAGACTTGAGGGATTTGTTAAGGCCGGAATCAAATGCCTTTACATACTGCCTCTCCCTAAGGATTTCCGTCCCGAAAGGCTTCGCACCTTTTTGTCACCGGAATATCTGACGGAGGAGTTCTTCGAGCTTGTAAGCTATGCGTTACGCAAGGCGCGCGAGCTTGGAATCAGCGCATGGATATACGACGAGGGCGGTTGGCCCTCCGGCGGTGCTTGCGGTGTTACGTTCCGTCAGAATCCTGATGCAAGGCTCTTTGATCTGGCAAAAAGGGAGATCTGTCTTGAATGCGACGAGAGGTTCCGCCCCGAGGAAGGATACGTTGCTCTCTTTGACGGAAAGCGCAGACTCCCCGACGATTATATCGCATCAAGAAGCGTCAAGCTCACGGTTTATTATGCAAAGGAAACAACGCTCGATTGGAGCCGTGTTGACGGTACTTCGGAAACCGCCACCGACACCTTCATCGAAAACACCTACGAGGCATACAAGCGTGCCGTCGGCGATATGTTTGGCGAGGATATTCCCCTGTTCTTCACCGACGAGCCCGGCCTCAACCGCGAGACGCTGGCCAAAGGCCTCTTTGATAAGTTTATCGCAGAATACGGATATGACCTGCGCGACTATGTTTACGTGATTGAAAACAACGGCACTCTTGCCGTAACCGAAAAAGAGATCCGGGCAAGGATCGACTGGGCTGTACTGACAGGAAGGCTGTACGTAGAGAACACCTTCAAAAAGCTCCATGATTGGTGCGAGAAAAACGGAGTTTATTATTCCGGTCACCTTGACCTTGATAACCGCCCCTGGGGCGGCCCGGCAAAGGGATACTTCAGCCATATCGACTGCTTGCGACAAATGCACGTACCGGGAATTGACGTAATCTGGGAGCAGATACGTTATCCTTATGACAAAAACGCGGTGGACGACGAAACGAGGGGCTACGGCTTCTTCCCCCGCCTTGCACCATCTGCGGCAAGAGTCGAGGGTAACAATCTTGCTCTTACAGAGACCTTCTCCATATACGGCGACGGCGTAACGCCGGACGAGATCAAATACGCTCTCAACTATCAGGCGGTAAGAGGAATCAACGTATTCAACATTCTGGCACTTCCATACGGAAAATCGCGCCTCGGCGCACTGATGATGCGCCCTGCCTTCTGTCCCGAGAAGCCCGGCTTCTATAATCTCAAGCACATAAACGAATATTACGCAAGGCTCTCCTACTTGCTAAGGCTTGGAGAGGCAGAGGGTGACACTGCACTGTATCATCCCTGCCGCGACTACTGTGGTAGCCCTGCCGATTCAGACGAGGCAAGCATCAGCTTCAAGGCTGCGGGTACGGCGCTCGAGGATAAGAACGTTCTCTTTGACATCATCGATGACGGCTGCATACGTGACGCTACCGACACCGGCGACGGACTGAATATAGGTGCCGCGACTTACAGACACATAGTCGTTCCAGAATGTAAACATATTCCCGAGGACATCAAGGAAAAGATTGCGCCTTACATCGGTGCAGGTACGCCGGCTTATGAGTTCAAAAACAAAAATCTGCGCGTTTTGACAAGAAAGCTTTACAATTCCCGTCTGTGGCTTATCTTCAACGAGGGACTTGATGATGCCTGCGAGGGGCTGTCATTAATGGGAGGTAAAAACATTTACCGCATTGACCTGCAAAGCGGAAGGATGACAAAAGAGGACAGGCCTCTGCTCTCCCTCGCCTGCGGTGATATTGCAGTATATCTTGCAACCGACGATGAGCATGTAACCGACGGCGACGAGATTGTCTGCGAAGCGAAGATCTCTAAGCCTACACCCGTGTACTATGACAGAACGGTCATCGAATATGAAGGCATCAAGAGCGTGCGTGCCGGCGGTGTGCCTTCCATTGACGAGAACTTCTCGGGAACCGTGTACTATGAGGCAGAATATACCTTGCCAGAAGCACCGAAGGCCGAAGAGGTGGCAAAAGTCACACTGACCGACACGGCGACGAGTGTCACAGTCCTTGCCGACGGCGAATATCTGTGCGATGTCGGACTCTCGCCCATGGTTGCCTATGCTCCGGCCGAAAAGCTCGGCAAGCACGGCAAGCTGACGCTTGCGGTATCCAACACGGCAGCAAACGAGATACTCTCCAAAATGGACGTTATAAAATCTCACCCCATAGCCGAGGTGGGCGGATACAATCCGAAAATGGTCGTATTTGAGGCAAGACGTCCGGGGCTGAGGCTTGGTGAGGTCAAGATCGAAATACTAAAATGAGGCTTGATAAGCGAACCGTTCGTTGCGGCATGTCACCGATGTATGCTTACGCAGACGACGGAGAACTTTCGCTCCGCGGCGAATTTACGTTAACGGTGGCAACCACCGCAGTAAACGAGATCGTTGCAAAGCGTGAGGTAATGTACTCATATCCAAAGGCCGAGATCGGACTGCCCTATCGCGAAAGACTTGAAAAATTCGAGCGTCCTTCTTATCTGAAAATCGGATCAATAAGGATAGAGAAGCTAAAATAGAAAGGATTTTATTATGAAAAGAATACTGCCTGCTTATCCTTTGTTTGTAAAGGACCCCTTTTTCTCCCTCTGGTCGGCGGGTGACGTGCTTAACGAATCCGACGTCATATTCTGGACGGGTGAAAAGAAGGGCGTTGTCGGCGCAATAGAGATCAACGGAATGGCTTTTGCCTTCCTCGGAAACCCTCTCGGTGCGCCACGCATCCCTCAGACCGACATTTCGGTTACCGCTTATACCACCGATTACAGCTTTGAAAACGAGTGGGTAAGGCTGACCGTCAGCTTCGTATCGCCTCTGCCGCTTGACGATAAAAAAATGCTCTCCTGCCCCGTTTGCTATATGAAATATAAGGTGGAGAAAAAGTGCAATTGCGACACCAGAATCATAGTCGCGATAAACGGCGATCTTTGCTACAACAGACGCACCTGCGATAAGACGAGCTTCCGCGGAGGAACGATGAAGCAGGGCGAGTTTGACGTAGCGTGGCTCGGACTGCGACGTCAGGCTCCGCTCTCCCACGCAGACGACTCGATCGGCGCTGATTGGGGATATTTTTACATATCGGGCGAGAGCGTAAAATATACGGACTACCCCATCGCGGGAATCAACTGCATGGATGGCAGGAACGACATCTGGGCAGCATCCTATAACAATGCTGACACCGGCGTTGTTATGCTGGGATTCGACGATCTCGTTTCCATAGTCTACTTCGGCGACTATCTGCGCGGATATTATTTCAAGGACGGAGCGACTATTATCGATGCTCTCCGCGAGACCTATGACAACGTTGGCATCATCGACGAGAAGCTGGCTGCCGAGGATAAAAAGCTGCGCCATGCCGCAAAAAAATACGGCGAGGATTATCTGAATATCCTCTACGGTTCTCTCCGTCAGTCAATCGCCGCCCACAAGCTTGCGGAGGACAGAGAAGGCAACCTGCTCTTCCTCTCCAAGGAATGTAACTCCAATGGCTGTATCGGCACGGTGGACGTTTCCTACCCCTCGATCCCGCTCTATCTGCTCGCAGACACCGAGTACGTCAAGGGAATGATGCGGCCTATCTTCAAATTTGCGAGAATGCCCGTCTGGGAATACGACTTTGCGCCCCACGACGTTGGAACGTATCCTATCTGCGGCGGCCAGGTCTACGGCCTTGAAAAGGAAGGAAAGACCTATCTCCGTCGCGGCTTCCCCGAAACCCATCCCGACTATTACCTGTTACCAGCAGGCTCCGGAGTATATAAGTACAGCATGCAGATGCCCGTTGAGGAATGTGCCAATATGATAATAATGGTACATGCCTGCTACGAGAGGGACGGACGGCTCGATTTTGTTGAGGAAAACTTTGATCTGCTGGAAAAGTGGGTAAGGTATCTTATTGAGTACGGACTCAAGCCCGAAAATCAGCTCTGCACCGACGATTTTGCAGGCCATCTTGCAAACAACGTGAATCTTGCGATAAAGGCCACCGTGGGCATCGGCTGCTTTGCTAAGCTTGCAGAGGCTATGGAAAAAGACAGCTCCGAATACCGCGCTACTGCGGAGAGCTTTGCCGCCGAGATCGAGGCCTTCGGGCGGAAATACACTCACATTCCTCTCACGTGGGACGACGGCGAGGAGAGCTTCAGCCTCAAGTACAATCTCCTCTTTGACAAGATTTTTGGGCTCGGTCTTTTCTCTTCTGAATGTATTGAAAGAGAAAGCGCGGAATATCTGCGCAGACTAGATAAATACGGAGTCGCGCTTGACAGCCGCTCCGGCAGGGCGAAAACCGACTGGCTTATCTGGGTAGCGGCAGTTACTGAAAACGAGTTGCTGCGACGCGAGATCTTCCGCACTGTTTGCGTATATATGACCGAGGGCTCCGACAGAATTCCCTTCGGCGATTATTATTACGCAGATACGGGTGTACGTAGGAACTTTGCCAACCGCACCGTTCAGGGCGGATGCTTTGCGATGCTGCTGAGAGATTTCTGAGCACTATGCGTGCATATCCTTCGGGGTATGCACGTTTTACTTTTGTCATAAACCGAGGAAGTTGCGCATAGAGTAATTATGAAATGAATTTTTCGGAGGATTTTTTATGCGTGACACCATATACGAGGATATTGCAAGAAGGACCGGCGGGGACATTTACGTTGGAGTCGTGGGACCGGTGAGAACGGGAAAATCGACCTTTATTCACAAATTTCTCGAGAATGCCGTCCTGCCGTCTATATCAGATGAATTTGACAGAGCTCGAACGGTAGATCAGATGCCGCAGAGCGGATCGGGACGGACGGTAATGACCACCGAGCCGAAGTTCGTGCCCGACGAGGCGGTTAAGATATCTCCTGTGGAGGGGATCTCGCTTAACGTAAAGCTCGTTGACTGCGTTGGGTATATGGTAGACGGAGCGCTGGGCGGCGAGGAGGACGGACAGGAGCGAATGGTTATCACCCCTTGGTCAGAGAGCCCTATGCCCTTTGCAGAGGCGGCAGAGCTTGGAACCGAGAAGGTCATCGGCGAGCACGCCACCATAGCTATACTTGTTACTACCGACGGTACCGTGGCCGATATTCCGAGAGATAGCTACGTACCTGCTGAGGAGCGCGTCGTGCGGGAGCTACGCGAGCGCGGAAAGCCCTTTGCGATAGTTCTGAACTCCGCGAGCCCCGAAAGCGAGTCGGCGCGGGAGCTGGCTCATGCGCTGGAGGAAAAATACGAGGCTCCTGTGGCGCTTATAAACTGTACTGCTCTTAACGGCGACGATATCCGTGAAATACTTGGACTCGTGCTCTCGGAATTTCCAATAAAGGAAATGCGCTTCTCCCTACCGGAATGGACATCCGCTTTGCCGAGGAGCCATCGCTTAAAGGCCGAGATCCTTAATTCCATCTCCGCCTTTTCGGAGGAGGTTGAATGCATTGGAGATGTAGAAAGAAAATATGAAAAATACGGATTTATAAGGGGCGAGATCAATGCCGGCGACGGCACCGCATCGCTTACCGTTCCCGTCGAATCGGAGGAATACTACAATGCGTTGTCCGAGCTCTCCGGAGAGAGGATCGAAAACGAAGGTGCGTTGTTCGCCCTCGTCGGTCGACTTGCGGAGATGAAGCGCAAATACGAAAAGGTGGAAAAGGCACTCGCAGACGTGGAGGAGAAGGGCTACGGCATAGTAATGCCTACGGCGGCAGAGCTGAAGCTCGACGAGCCGAAGCTTATAAAGCAGGCGGGAGGATACGGCGTAAAGGTCTCTGCCCATGCCGACTCCATCCATATGATAAGAACGGGAATAAAAACGGATCTTTGCCCCGTTATCGGCTCCGAGGAGCAGTCGGGCGAGGTGATCAAATATCTTACCGAGCAGTTTAACGAAAACCCCGAGGAGGTTTGGAGCTACAATATGTTCGGCAGATCTCTTTACGATATGGTAACCGACGGAATGGAAGCAAAGCTTGAGCATATGCCCGACGAGTCCCGCGAGCGATTGGGAGAAACTCTCGGCAAAATAATCAACGAGGGAGCGGGCGGCCTCATCTGTATTCTTTTATAAAAAAGCAGCGCTATTTGCAAGGTTAAGTTTGCAAATAGCGCAAATCTTATTTCCCCAGCTCCTTCATTCTGGCTCTGTAAGCAGAGGGACGCTCACCGACGTATTTTTGGAACTGGGCGGAAAAATGATGGGGATCGGAGAAGGAAAGGCTTTCGGATATCTGCTCCACGGTATTGTCGGTTGCCTGAAGCTGGATCATAGCAATACGCATTTTGGATTGAATTATATACTGATGGGGCGTTATACCGTAGGTCTGGCGGAACAGCCTTATAATATGCTCCTTGCTGAAGGAAAGGCTTTTTGCTACCTCGGAAAGCTTTATGTTCTCGGCAATGTGAAGATCAAGATAAAGTCTTATCTGCTCGACGGAGCTTGGGGCTAACCGCTCGCTTTCTCGGCTCCTTGACAACGTCTGCACGATCTTCAAAAAGAGTTGCGCGCAAAGGCCGTGATATTCCTCAGGATCAGCCTCGCGTAGGCGCTCGTGTACGGAAATGAGCAGCTGCTCCGTATCGCATCCGTGAAAAACAACACGCCGGCCGAGTCCGTAGACCGATAGGAGCGACCCCGCAAGCTGCCCCTTGAAGTTTAACCATATACGCTCGAAGTGATTGTCCGGGTTAGAGTAATATATCTGATCTGTTCCCTCTCGAAGAAGAAATGTATCACCGGTACCGACGGTATATATTTTATCATCGCAAATTATTACACCCGATCCCGATACCACGTACTGAAGGCAGGCAACGTGTGAGGCCATACGAAGCTGGTAGCAGGGTACGCCTTTTTTTGTTCTGCCGTACTCTGTAAAAATAAACGGCTCGGGGTCATCTATGTGCGGCGCCGTATATTTTATAGTATTTTCGGGAGTTTCAAGTGCTATAACGTCCATATTCCCTCTCCGCTGCTTTTTTATTTCATTATACACCCATTTTTCGATAATGTCAATTTTTATTCCTATTTTTTCTAAAAATTGCCGATTTTTTGCATTAAAATATCTATTATTTCTGATAGAATATAATTGTAAGGAGGCCGCACTGTGGAAAATATTATAGAATTGCAAAACGGAGCGCTTACCGCGCGGATAAATCTCTCCCGCGGAGCAAGCTGCATATCCCTCAGAGATGCGCGTTACGGCGCGCGGATAATCAGGGAGCCGGATTACGAGGCCGGAGTGGACAACCCCTTCCTTTACGGGATCCCCCTTCTTTATCCTCAAAACAGAATATCCGGCGGAGAATTTATATTCGAGGGCAGACGTTATACCTTCCCGATAAACGAGCCTAAAACCGGCTGTCACCTTCACGGAGACCTGCATTCGACGGAATTTTACGCCACAGATCGTAGTACGCATTTGCTTCGTTCATTTACCGAGCGGGATGGCCGGGTGGGCTTTCCGCATAGGTTCAGAATAGAAATGATTCACGAGCTTTCGGAAAATGCGCTGATACATAGAATTTCGGTCACCAACCTCTCGGATATGAATATGCCTCACTTCCTCGGATTCCACACCACCTTTAATCTTCCCTTCTGCGAGGGTAGCCACCCCGAGGACGTCTCACTCTACTGTGAGCTTGGCGACGAGATCGAGCGCGATATGAGCGTGTATCTGCCAACGGGAAGAATATCCGACCCGGATGAAATTACAAGCGATATCCGCGCAGGAGCACTAAAGCCGGCGGAGCACACCCTGAGCCGACACTACAAGGCGGTGGGCAAGGGAGAGGTGCGACTTATAGATAATGTACGCAAGATTGCGCTCTGCTATGAGATCGACGAGAAGCTTCCCTTCAGACTAATTTATAACGGCGGCGCCAAGAACTTTATCTGCCTTGAGCCCCTTGGATCTATGGCAAACTGTCAGAATTCCCCCTTCGACAGAGAATACGCCGGCTTTGATTTCATTGAGCCGGGCAAAACGAAGGAATACATTATGAAAATCTACCTTACGGAGGAGAAAATATGAAAATCACAAGACTTGAAATTATAAAGGTAAAGCCCCGCTGGATGTTCCTCAAAATGTATACTGACACCGACATCTACGGCCTTGGCGAGCCCGTTCTCGAGGGGCACTGTAACGCGGTTGAGGCGGTCATCCGCGAGTTTGAGGAATATCTCATCGGTAAGGACCCGATGCAGATAGAAAACCACGTTCAGGCGCTTTACAGAGGCGGCTTCTACCGTGGCGGTCCTCTTATGCTCTCTGCGATCAGCGGAATTGAGCAGGCAATGTGGGATATTAAGGGAAAGTATTACAACTGCCCCGTATATGAAATGCTCGGCGGTAAGTGCCGCGATAAGATCAGAATGTATACCCACATCAAGATTGCCGGTACGCAGGGTGACTTCCCTATTGAAGATATGCTGGCCATCACGGACAAGCGTCTTGCCGAGGGATACACCGCCCTTAAATATTCCATTATTCCTCCCATCAAGGCGGTTGAGAGCCCTGCAAACGTAGAGAGCCATATTGAGCGCTTCGCAAAGGTACGCGAGCGTATCGGCAACGGCGTCGACCTTGCTATCGACTTCCACGGTAGGGTTTCTCCCGCTATGGCAAACGTGCTTATCGAAAAGCTCAAGCCCTATAATCCTATGTTCGTAGAGGAGCCCTGCCTCCCCGAAAACGTGGACTGCATGGTAAACATTGCGCGAAAGACCACAGTACCCATCGCGGCGGGCGAGCGTCTGTTCGGAAAGTGGCAGTACCGCGAGCTTATCGAAAAGCAGGCTGTCAGCATCGTGCAGCCCGACATATGCCACGTGGGCGGTATTTACGAGGGCAGAAAGGTTGCCGCTATGGCAGAGATGTATTACGCGTCCATAGCACCTCACAATCCGCTCGGCCCCATTTCACTTGCATCCTGTCTGCAGCTTGATGCCTGCATTCCCAATTTCCTCGTTCAGGAGCACCCCGGCAATCCCGATTACTCGGATCTCGGCGTTGGATATATAAAGACCCCCTTTGTGATCAAGGACGGTTATATCGACACACCTACAGGTGCCGGACTCGGTATCGAGCTTGACGAGGCGGCTCTCGCCGACAAGATTTACGACGGCAAGTGGTCGACACCCAGACAGTACTACGAGGACGGCTCGATCGCCGACTGGTAATATCAAAATCCTTCTGTTGCAAATCATAGATCTGCGTGTTATAATATAAACACAGATTTGTTTACAATCATCGACATTTCCTTTATTTATTGAGAGGCTAATATGAAAAAAACTGTATTCGTCACCGGTGCGGCATACGGTACCGGGCATGCAATTGCGGAGCGCTTTGCCGAAGAGGGCTGGAACGTATTTATCAGCGGAAGAAACGGGGAGCAGGTTGAGGCGGCCGCAAGATCCCTTTCTGAAAAATACGGCATTTACACAAAGGGCTACGTAACGAGCACCTTTGATCAAGCCGAGGTGCGCGAGATCTTTGCGGATATAAGGTCACAGGGGTATCTTGTCGATTCCCTCGTGCTCAACGCCGCGAATCTCGGTATTGGACAGGTGAGTCTTGAGGTCGACATCGAAGAATTTATGAGCGTTTACAACATCAACGTGGCCTGGAACTTTATGATGTCACGCGAGGCGGCTCTTCAGATGAAGGAGAAGGGCGGCGGTACGCTGGTGTTCATCACCTCCAATTCCGCGCTCAGAGTTACCGAAAACCGCTGTGCTTACTGCTCATCTAAGAGCGCCATACTCGGAATGTCAAAATCCTTTGCCGTAGATTTCGGCAAATACGGAATACGCTCAAACTGTATTCTGCCCGGAATGATCAAGACCGAGCGCTGGGAGAACAACGTTAATAACTGCAAGTATTATCTTGCCAACTATACGCCTATTGAGGATATTGCCGAGTTCAGGGATATCGCAAATGCGGCGTGGTTCTTCTCTACCGATCTTTCGAGGAACACCACCGGTGCCGAGCTGACTGTTGACGGCGGTATGCTGGCACAGCTTACTCCAAATATAAATCGGGAGCTTTGGAAATGATGAGAAACGACGTTATAGAGGCGGTTGAAAAAAATAAGCTTATCGTAATCGTGCGCGGTGTGCGCTCAGAGCAGCTTATCCCTTTGGCAGAGGCTATGTATGCCGGCGGCGTACGTTTGCTTGAGATCACTTATTCAGCAAACGGAAGCACGACCGACGAGGAAACCGCAGAGAATATCTCTATGCTCTCAAAGCATTTTGACGGCAGAATGTTCATCGGTGCCGGTACGGTGCTCACCGAAGGGCAGGTGGCGCTCACTGCAAAGGCCGGCGGAAAATTTATTATTTCTCCGGACACAAATCCCGATGTTATCCGAAAGAGTCGCGAGATGGGGCTCGTATCTATGCCCGGCGCTCTTACGCCTACCGAAATCATGACGGCACACAGGGCGGGAGCGGACTTCGTCAAGCTCTTCCCTGTAACGAGTCTGGGCGCGGACTACGTAAAGGCGGTCAGAGCACCCCTGTCGCAGGTGAAGCTGCTGGCGGTTGGCGGTGTGGATCTGTCGAATATGGCAGAATATCTGTCTGCGGGAGTATCGGGCTTCGGCCTGGGCTCCAACATAGTTGACAAGAAGCTCCTTGCGGCCGGGGATTATACGTCAATCACGGCGCTCGCGAAAAAATACGTGGAGGCGCTGGGTTAATGGCATGCTATATCACTATCGACGGCGGAACAACTAACACAAGG
This sequence comes from uncultured Ruminococcus sp., assembly GCA_964483225.1. Lineage (GTDB taxonomy): Bacteria > Bacillota > Clostridia > Oscillospirales > CAG-272 > UBA1740. The sequence continues at coordinate 15,357 of CAZABU010000023.1, forward strand.
CTATTTCTGGTGAGGGACGGCAGCGTCACGGCAACTTTGAAATATTCTATCGGCGCAAGGGCGAGCATCGACGGCAAGGAGCCCTTGAAGGCGGCTATACGCGAGGGAATCACGAGGCTGCTCACCGACGCGGGGCTTTGCGAGTCAGATATTGAATGCGTGATCGCCTCCGGTATGATCACCTGCGAGCATGGGCTCTGTGAGCTCCCACACGTTAGCACACCCGCAGGAATAGACGAGCTAAGCCGCAGTATTGAGATGCGTACTTTTCCCGACATTTCCGCAATTCCGTTCGTTTTTATCCGAGGCGTAAAGACGGTAAACGAGCTTCTTGACACAGATATGATGCGCGGCGAGGAAACCGAGCTTATAGGTATTATGAGCGCCGCTCCTGCCGGGGCTTATCTTCTGCCCGGTTCTCATTCGAAGCTTATTTTTGTTGATGAGGGTGGAAGAATTACCGACTTTTGTACTATGCTGACCGGCGAAATGATACACGCGCTCTGCTCGTCAACGATTTTGAAGGACGCGGTGGATCTCGGTGCGAGCATTGATGTGGACGCTCTTGAAATGGGCTACAATGCCGCCGAGAGTATCGGCATAAATTCAGCGCTGTTTAAGGTGCGCATAATGAAAAATCTCTTTGGCAAGTCGCCGGAGTGCGTATATAGCTTCTTCCTCGGTGCGGTCCTTTACGGAGAACTGCGCGAGGTTATCGCGGCGGCTCCCGCCCGTGTCACTATTGGTGGCAAGCGTCAGCTGCGAGAGGCCAGTGCCGCGATCCTTGAAAAGCGCCTGAGCTGTCCCGTTACGATGCTGACCGACGAGCAGGTGGAAGGCTGTACGGCCATCGGCGCGGTAAGAATTTTCGAGCACGCAAAATCAATTTCCACAAAATAACAGCGAATTCGCTCTTGACAAATCGAAGCCGCCGCGGTATAATATAACTTGCCTATGGGGCCGCAATGGTTTCGACGGGGGTCTTGAGGCATGATAAGCGTGGCGGGCAGGATAATCCCGTTAAAATGTCCAACCTTAAAAATAAACGACAACAATACTGTTGCTCTTGCAGCGTAAGCTGTGACGCGGCTTTAAGCCGCCCGTACCGCGAGAGAGGACTACGACTCTCGCCGTGCGTCAAATCAGTAGTGAACCTGAATCGCGAGTTGCTTCTGTAACGGTCAGGCATTAAGAGGCTACCCCGAGATTAGCCTGTCAATCGGCGCATCAAAGGGGGAAACACAAAGGATTGACTGCCTACGGAGAAGGTCGTATTAATCGGTTTTTGGACACGGGTTCGATTCCCGTCATCTCCACCAAGAGAAACCTAAATCGAACCACTTTGTGTAGATTAGGTTTCTCTTTT
>CAZABU010000024.1:0-16669 GCA_964483225.1 uncultured Ruminococcus sp.
TCTATGTTACCATAGAAGTGGGTGAGCTCTTACCTCGCCTTTCCATCCTTACCGCGGCTGAAAGCCGTGGCGGTTTATTTCTGTTGCACTTTCCCGTGGGTCGCCCCAGACGGACGTTATCCGTTATCCTGCCCTATGATGCCCGGACTTTCCTCACCGTAACAGCTTTCGCCAACATACGGCGCGATTGTCCCACTCGGTCTAAAGTATTATACTAAAATTTTACGACTTTGTCAAGTACCAATTTAGATACCCGACGCCCGCGATTCGGCGCAGGTGAAATAGATGATCTGCTTTTCTGCGGATAACCTTGAGAGCAGCTTCTTTGCCGCCGTCAGGCGCTTGTCGTCAAAGCTCATAAATGGGTCGTCGAGCACGAGGAACGGCTTTTCGGATTCGTAAAGTGCATCGACCAGCGCGAGTCTCGCACACAAATCAAACAGATCGCGCGTTCCCTTGCTGTAGTATTCCGCTACCTTGGTTGAGCCGCCCTCGCGCTTTGCTATACCAAAGTCGGTTGCCATATCGTACTCGCCTGCCTCTCCGGAAATCAGACTCATGTATTTCTCGAATGCAGCCTTGGTTTTTCCGAGATATTTTGAGGTCATGCTGTCCTTTGCTGCCGTAAGATATTTTTGAGTAAGTAGGATTATATCCAACGTGCGCTCATACTTGTCAAGTCTTTCGACGAGCTCCTCCTTTTTCGCCCTCAACCCATCGATCTCGCTAAGCGTTAGCTCCGCTCTGTCATACTCCCTGCGCAGCAGAGCCACCTCCTCGGAGGCTTCGCGACGCCTTGCGTCAAGCTCTCCGCGCTTCATATCTATTTCTGCTACCGAGGGGCCGGATTTCTGCTTTGCTCCGACACCGTGAAGTGCTCTGTAATTCTCAAGCTCGGTGCGCTTTGCCGCGGTTTCCTCGAGCAGCCTCGTATATTCCGACAGAGCGCGTCTTATTTGCTCGAAGGGCTCGCTCTCGGTCACTTTAATGCCGTGTAGGAATTCATCGACCTGCCTGATCAAGCTTGCGGCTAAGTGGTCATCCTTTTCGGCCTCTTCCTTGCGATAATTAGCGATACGTAGCTTTTCCGTGTATCTTTCGTAGTCTGCAAGTATGTGCTCCGCATCTTCGGCAGTTACCTCGTCGGTGCAGAATTCGCTCAATATTCGTGCTGTATCTGCGCGCGCCGAATTGAGCTTGCCGATTATTTCCGCTCGCTCGCTGTACAGCCTTGTGAGGCCGTGAAGCTCCTCTAGACGCAGACCTATGTCGGTGACCGAGATCGGACAGCGGGACGGCATGACCACGGTAAAGATTCCGTCGAGCTCCGATGCCAGGGAGGTCTTTCTTTTCTTTGCCCCTATATTCTGTAGCATCAGTATGCCGGCTGTTATAATAATCGCCGCTGCGGCAAATCCAATGAATACTGCGTGAACAACGAAGCCTAAAACAAGTAAGACAGCTGATAGCACCGTTCCGCAAGCTGCGATCGGTATGTTTATGCCCTTATTTTCTGCTTTATTCGCTCTTGACTTCAGCTCATCGAGCTTGTCCGCGGTAGGAAAGGCACCGGCCGTTTCTGCAAGCTCGGCGAATTTTTCATCGCCAATGGCCTGCTCAAGCGCGCGTATCCTTACGGTTGCCTCCCGAAGCTCCTCGGCCTTTTCCGCTGTTGCGCGTGCAAATCGCTTTTTCTGCTCGTCAAGCTCGCTTCCGCCGTCGGAAACGTTTTGGCTCTTGATCTGGTTTGCGCGCTCGTGGCGGTACGCCGCCTCCTCAACCTCGCGGAAGGTGGGGATCCTACCGCCGAAGAACTCATAAAGCTCGCGGCGCCGTTCCTCTGCGTGCGAAAGCTCGAGCTTCATTCGCTCGTAGCGGCTTTCATATTCGCTCGCCGATTCTCGCATCGTAGCCTCGGCGTGCTCTTTTGCCAGCAGGCGCGCCGCCTCCTCCATATCGGAAAGCCTTTTTGTTGCATCGCTAAGCCGCCGCCCCTTTTCCGGCATGGAAGCACGAAGCAGCTCCAGCTCGCAGAGCTCACGCTCGACTCCGGCAAGCTCGGTGCGAGTATCGGTTATTTTTCCGCCACCGCCTTTTTTTGCGTACAGCTTGCGTTGAACCTCCAGAACCTTCATTGCATCGTCCATAACGCCGATATCGCCGTCGGTTCCCACAAGGTCAGAGAGCTTTGCGGCGATGGATTTGTTGTCGGTTTTCGGTGAGAGACCGCGTTCTGATAAAAATACGGTGCGCTCAAAGCCGTCGGCATCTATACCGAAAAGGGCCTCGCCGATATTTTCGGGGAAATCCGTGCTGATGCTGCCTTTTTTGACGTCGTAAAGTGCAAAGGTATCCTCTGCGGGCCTTGCGGAAAACCTGCGCTCAACTCGGTATGTGCCGCCTCGTGCTGCGAAGGTCAGCGATCCACCGAAAACACCACTCTGCCAGGGTAGATAATGCTTGCGCTCGTTTTCATCGAGTCCGACCTTTCTCGTGTCTGACAGACCGTAGAGCATCGCCTTCAGAAAGACCGTAAGCGTGGTTTTTCCGGTACCGTTATCCTTCTTTATGCAGTTAAGACCGTCATCAAAGACGATATGCTCGCCGGAAATGGTACCGAAATTTTCTATATAACATTCGATAAGCTTCATTTTTTCCTCCTTACAGAGAAAATTCCTCGCCCATAAGAGCGTGGATGCCACAGTTTATTATCTGTCGCGCTTTTTCCTCATCAAGTCCCGCTTCCGCCAATACCGTGCGGATAAACTCGCCCTTGAGTGTTTTATCGTTTTTGAAATCCTCAGGGTTTATTTCAAGATGTGAGGAATCCTTGACCTCGAAGTAGTAGAATCGGGAAGAGAAGTGCTCACGGATACCCTCGCAGTCCTTCCAAAGCTCGGGCGTAAATCCCTCGGTAAGCTCAAGCCTCACGATATCCTCCGCGGGTATCTTGCGCAGAGCCGCCTCTGCCCGCTCGATCAGCTCACTTTGTCGGGTAATGCCGGAAAGTGGGAGAGAAATTATGTGGATCCGTCGCTTTGCAAAGGGCACGAATCGGTGGGAGAGCCGTCCGTTTTCTATTTCAATGAGAGAGAATCCCTTTTCACCCGATTCGTCAAAGCCTCGCCCCTCCGGTGTACCGCAGTAAACAGCGGTAAGTCTGTCATCTATCTGCTCCGCACTGTAGCTGTGATAATGTCCGAGCGCAAGATAATCTATACCGTGCCCCGATATTGCCGCCCTGCCGATATCCTCGTTACCGTATCCCCTGTCGCGAAGCTCTCCGTGGAGAACGCAGATATTTATTTCGTCCCGACGTAAAAGCCCGTCAAGAGCGGGGTAGAGCTCGTCGCCCGTGCGGCAAATTCCGGTGATACATACGCCCTCGCCCGCCTCATATGCGATCCATCTGTCGCGCTCGAAAACGTGAAGATTTTTCGGCATGGGGCGCGTTCCGGCGGAAAAGTCGGCGTCGTGATTTCCCGATAAGTAATAAAAATGTATGTCCCCAGCCTCGGTAATTGCATCCATAACGGTATCAAGCGTGCGTACCGTCACGTTTTCCGAATCAAAAAGGTCGCCCGCGATTATAATTGCCGCGACACCAAGGCTTTTTGCCTGACTGATAAGACGGGAAAATCCTCGCACAAGCTCACGCTTTCTCTCCCGTAGCTTATCTGCCGGCAGCCTTGAGGTCAGAGGCGAATCAAGATGCAGGTCTGATGTATGTATTATTCTCATTTGAAGCTTCCTTTTCTTTGTGATATAGGCCGTCAATGCTGATTGGCGGCGCGGTAATCGCTGGGGGATATTCCGTATTTTGCGGAAAATACCTTGGAGAAATATGACTGATCGGAAAATCCGGTCTCCGAGGAGATCTCGTTTATCGTATGCTCTCCGACCAGCAGCATCTGCCTTGCCTTCTCAAGTCTCGTATCTGTAACGTAGGCGTTGACCGTGATCCCGTATTTTTTCTTGAAGGCGGAGAGCAGGGTGGATTTTGAGCAACCGAGCTGAGCGCATATATCGGCTATAACGAATTTCTTTCCAAGGTTTTCTCCGATATATTTTTTCGCCTGCTCGGCAACTGTGGGTCTGCCACCGGAAACCGCACCGGATAGGGTGAGATATTCCGCACAGATCGTCATGATCTTGACGTATGATTTTATCATATCGGCCTTTACCGTGGGTATCTGAGATGCAAGCGCTTCATAATTCTCGCTGCAGGCCTCCGAGAGCAGCCTTGCGGCTTCCCTCGCATCCTCGTAGTCCTCAGCCGCCTGTCCCATCATCAGGAAGCCTGACAGTGCCCCGAAATTATAAAGCGGGCTGACCGCCTCCACAAGGCCGTAACGGCATTTATATATACAGGTGCTTCCCTTACCTCTGGCCTCGAGGCAGGCGGCCCTGTCACCGCAAACGCAGGCGTTGTGCTCGCGCGCGATCTCGTTCACCCTGCGGCAAAAGGGTAACGGCGCCGGGGGATATGCCGCGATCTCCTCAAAATCCGTGCCGTGAAGCGACACTCTGAAGCCGCATATTTTGTGTAGCTCCCGAAGTACGGTTACGATCTCATGTTTATTCATACGTGTTTCCTCGCAATACGTCAAATTTGTAAAAAAGAACCACAAAAAATACACTATTCTACAAAACATTATACAATTTTCTCTTGTAATTGTCAATAGGATGTTATATAATTATAATGTTAAGATAAAGAAAAAATCCCGCAGATGCGGGAGGGAGAGAAAAATGAAATACAGTATAGGAGTTGACCTTGGCGGTACCAACATAGCTGTCGGTATCGTCGATCTTTCCGCGAGAACGATAGTCAGAAAGGCGAGCATTAAGACCATGGCTCCGCGTCCCTGTGAGCAGATTTGCCGTGATATAATCGAGCTTTGCCGCAGTCTTGTCGCATCGGAGAATATGCAGCTTACCGATATACGTTGGATAGGAGTTGCGACTCCCGGAATAGTGAAGTCCGGCGTGGTGGTGCGGGCCGACAATCTCGGTTGGACGAACGCCCCCTTCGCGGATATTATGAAGCGGCTTTCAAACGTTCCAACCTTTGTTGCCAACGATGCCAATGCGGCGGCGTACGCTGAAGCAATATGGGGTGTGGGAGCAGGCTGTGAATCCCTTGTTGCTCTGACTCTCGGAACCGGCGTTGGAGGCGGTATCGTATTTGATGGGCGGATATTCGAGGGTGCAAACGGCTTTGCCGCAGAGCTCGGTCACGTGATAATAGATGCCGACGGCAGAGAGTGCCCTTGCGGTAAGCGCGGCTGTCTTGAGGCTTACGCATCGGCTACGGCCCTCGTCGCCGACTGCCGCAGAATGATGAAGCTTTATCCCGACAGCTTGATGTGGAGAATGTGTTCAGGGGATATATCCCGCGTAAACGGCGTGACCCCCTTCAAGGCGGCGGACAGAGGTGACCGCGCGGCGAGAAAGGTTATATTCGAGTTTACGAAATACCTTTCTATCGGAGTGTCCAATATAATCAACGTCCTTCAGCCGGACGTCGTATGTATCGGTGGAGGAATATCCGCAGAGGGTGAGCGTCTTATGAGACCCCTGCGGGAGCAGGTAGAGCGTCTGTCCTTCGGAGTAAAGGGCGGCAGATGTCGCGTGGTAGCGGCTAAATTTATGAACGACGCCGGCATTATAGGCGGCGCACTTTTAGGAAAACAGGAGGAAATTTCAACAATGAACGCACGTGTGAACAGCATCGTTTCCAATTTTAACGTAGAGGGTAAGATCGTTTCGGCCGAGAAATACGGTAGCGGACATATCAACGAAACTCTGCTTATCAAGCTTGCAAAGGATGGCACGGAGCGCCCCTACATACTTCAGCGGATCAACAAGAACGTTTTCAAGAATCCCCCCGAGCTTATGGAGAACTACGTCGGTGTTACCGCATTCCTTCGTGAGAAGATCATAGCAGCCGGCGGCGATCCCGACAGAGAAACTCTCAACGTCATCAAGGCCCGCGACGGCAAAAACTATTTCTGCGATGCAGACGGTGAATATTGGAGACTTCTCGTATTCGTTACCGACAGCCTCAGCTACGATAAGGTTGAGAAGCCCGAGCAGTTCTATGACAGCGCCGTGGCCTTTGGTAATTTCCAGTACCTTCTCCGCGAGTATCCTGCGGCTACACTGCATGAGACCATAGTTAATTTCCACAACACTCCCGACAGATTCCGCCAGCTTATGGAGGCCGCCTCCGCCGATAAATGCGGCAGACTTGCAGAGGTGGAGGCAGAGTTAGCATTTGCCAAGGCGAGAGAAGAGTTTGCAGGCACGCTTGAGCGCGCTCACGCAGAGGGCAAGCTTCCGCTCAAGGTAACCCATAACGATACAAAGCTCAACAATATTCTCTTCGATGCCAACAACGGAAAGCCTCTGTGCGTTGTCGACCTTGATACGATCATGCCGGGATACGCCGTTAACGATTTCGGTGATTCCATCAGATTCGGCGCAACCACCGCCCTTGAGGACGAGGCCGATCTTTCCAAGGTCAATTTCGATATTTCTCTCTACGAGCTATACGTTAAGGGCTTTATCGAGGGCGCAAAGGGGGGACTTTCCGAGGGCGAGCTCGAGATGATGCCCATCGGAGCTATAATGATGACCTTTGAGTGCGGAATGCGTTTCCTTACCGACTATCTCTCCGGAGATACTTATTTCAGAATCTCCCGCGAGAAGCATAATCTTGACCGTGCCCGCAACCAGTTCAAGCTCGTTGCCGATATGGAGAAGTGCCTGCCCGAGATGCACGCCATCGTGGCAAAGTACGCAAAGTGATCCGACACTTTTATCATACCTTCCGGAGCAAAAGCATATATTTAGTGTAAAATAACAAGGAGATTTTTGAAATGATTAAGATTATTTTCGGCAAGTGCGAGCATTGCGCATCAAAGAACGCCGCAGACGTTATGTCTGAGGTTATAAAGAATAAGCCTGACGCCGTCCTCGGCCTTGCCACGGGCTCCTCGCCCATCGGTATGTATAAGGAGCTTATCGCCCGTTATAACAAGGGCGAGCTTTCCTTCAAGAATATCAAGAGCGTAAATCTCGACGAGTATGTAGGACTTACCCCCGACCACGATCAGTCTTACGCTTACTTTATGAACGACAACCTCTTCAGCCACGTAGATATTGATAAAAATAATACCAATCTTCCCAGCGGCGTTGCCGAGGATCCTATCGCAGAGTGTGCAAGATACGATGCCGTCATTGAGTCCATGGGCGGAGTTGATATTCAGCTGCTCGGTATCGGAAATAACGGACACATCGGCTTCAACGAGCCCGCCGATCATTTTACCAAGGGCACTAACCTCGTTGACCTGACCGAGTCTACTATTGATGCAAATTCCCGTTTCTTTGCATCCCGCGATCTCGTTCCTACTCAGGCACTGTCTATGGGTATTGGCCAGATCATGAAGGCTAAGAAGATCCTTCTCATTGCTCTTGGCAAGGGCAAGGCAGAGATACTTGAGCGCTCGCTCTTCGGTCCCGTTACTCCCGCGGTCCCCGCATCCATCCTTCAGTTTGCCCCCGATGTTACCGTTTGCGCCGACGAGGCGGCACTTTCGGTAATTCTTGAAAAACATCCCGAGGCTGTTATTAAGTGATTTGATAATAAAATAGCGGATTTTGTAAATTAAACTTTGCGAAATTCGCTATTTTCATATTTCAGAATAAGAAGATTGACATCGGTTTTCTTTGCGCTTCATAAATCATTGTAATAAAACGCAAAAACGCATTTTAGTCATTTATGCTAAAATTGCGTTTTTTATTTTGTCGCTTTCGTCAATTGAAAAGAAAAGGTCTTTGTGATATAATTATTGTGAAAAAATATTTTATATCGCGTGCACACGTACCCGCGAGAAGGAGAAACACAATGAAAAGAAAGATCATTTCCCTCACACTGCTCACCGCAACGGTGCTTTTGCTGTTGACGGCCTGCCTCGTGACGCCACAAAATTCTGGCGGCGAAAAAGAGCAACCCTCGGATTCATCCTATGCGTTTTTCATAAAGGACGCATCCGACACCGAGGACTATACCGAGCTGTTGAAATCACTGGAGGGCGTCCTTGGCTATGCTCTTGCAGTGTATAACGATTCCGGTAGCTCTGCGGGCTCGGAAATAATAGTCGGAAATACGGGCAGAGATATTACCGCATCTGCAAAGTCCGATCTCTCGGCAAAGCTCTCCTCGGTTACGCTCGCTTCCGATCGCGACGTTGCTGCGGGATACATAATTTATGCAAAGGATGACAGCCTTGCGGTCTATTGGAGCCATAGCTATGCAAAGGACCTTGCGTTCAATGCGCTCGTGACCCTTTTGTCCGATAAAAACGCTAAAATCGAAGACGGTTGCGTTTCCTTCGACGCATTTTCTCTTCTCACTCGCGCTAATGAGGACAAGGTGATCAGCGATGCGGCGAAATGGGCGGCGATAGAGGAGACCTCTCCCGAGACCGCTGCCGCCCTTCGCGAGGCTCTTAATTTCTATGAAATAGAAAAGATTCGCGATTATTTCGCTCAGCTTTACGATCCGTCCACCGGAGCATTCTATTATTCGGTATCTGCGCGTGACTACGACGGCTTCCTGCCGGATATCGAGTCCACCTCGCAAATTCTCCGTTACATTCGTGAAAATGGATATCTCACTGGATATGAGAGTCCAATGACCGCTTATCCCGAGGATATGCAGGAAGGCTTCATTTCCTTTACACAGTCTCTTCAGTCTGCGGAGGACGGATATTTTTATCATCCTCAGTGGGGTACCGATATAAAAACTCAGCGCCTTGGCAGAGATCAGAATAACGCTCTTGTCGTGCTCAAGATGTTCGGCGCAAAGCCTCTCTATTCTACGGGTAACGATCGCCTTGAGGGCAACTTTGACGAGGATGATTTTGAGGTGTCCTATAAGTCGGATAATGCTATAACTGCTCCTTTGGGTGGCTCTGCCGTCGTTGCCGTATCAAAGGTGATTGCCACGGCTGCGACCGATTCTCGCTTCGAGTCCCTCGAGTCCTTTATGGCGTGGGTCAATGAGACCGTAGAGGGAAAGACGTCCCACACCTTCGGTCACGCCTTTTCTTCCTCCGGAGCACAGATCAACGCCGCAGGTTATATGGATGAGCTTCTCGACTATCTCGACGCCATGCAGGCGGAGGTCTTTGAGACCCAGATGGCGGCGCATCTTGCCGATCCGGAAAACAATCCCGAGCCATCCGGCCTCTGGCAGCCCGAGAAGGATTATACGTCTATGTCCGGATGCTTCAAGATCGTCGGTATGTATAATTCTTACGGTCGCGAGATTGACGAAAAATATATACCTTATATGGTGAAGGCGGCAGTAGAGGCTATAAACATTCCTGTTGAGGCTCACTACACCGATTATCCCCTGAAGCAAATGGTTTACATCTATAACCCTTGGGCAGGACTTGGCAGAGTGTTCATTAATATGAATAAATATAACGCCGAGCTCTACGAGGATATGATAGCGATTACCCGTGTTAACGCTCCCGATATGATATACAATACCGTAAGGAAGCTTAATCTCTTCCGTCGTGAGGACGGCTCCTTCTCCTACTTTGTCGAGGGAGCCGCAGCTACCACTCAGGGAGTTTCCGTATGTCTTGGCCTTTCTGATGAGGGCGACGTTAACGCCACCGCTCTTGCTTTCGGTATGTATCGGGATATGTTTGAAACGCTGGGATATGAGTATGTCGAGCCGTACGGCAACGAGGACTTTGACGAGTTTATCGATATCTGTCAGTCCATGCTCCCGCCGCAGAAGATATCCCTGACCTCGGGTGACCCCTATGAATTCAATGATGTTCCCTATGCGCTCACCACGTCCTTGAAGGGCGGAGGTACTGGCGAAATCGTGGACGACCCCATTACCGGTGTTCAGAGCGTTTACCGCTTTGCTACCGTTGCAGGCACAGGCGAGTCTGTAATTGTAAAAGCTCACGGTACCTCAAGTCTGTCGAACTGCTACGTTTTCGAGGCCGATCTTTGTCTTTATGAAAACAACGACTATGAGATTCCTTTCTCGATCCGCTTGGGCAACACCGATGATAATACAATGTTCTATCGCTTCGAGCTTGTCGTATCGGGCGACACGGTCAGTGTCGTAGATAAGAGCGGTGACGGTAAGAGTGCGATAAGCACTCCGCTGAACGTTTCCGCAAAGTTCGGTCAGTGGTTCAATATCAGAATAGAGTATTACAAGACCGAGGACGGCCCAAGGATCAAGGTTTATCAGGATGACAAGTACGTAGGCTACAGCGAGAACTTCGTCGGTGCTGAGGTTGCCGATGCCGTTCCTGCCGATGACTTCAAGAATGTAACGGTATGGGGAATGAAGGCGGCTACCGCGTCCCTTCTTATCGACAATCTGACCGTCCTCTGTGAAAATAAAGAATATGTCCACGAGCTGGTCGTCAACGAGTACGATTTTGAGAACGGCGCAGGCGCCCTTGCTCCCTCCGGCACAAACCTTTCTATGGGGGTCGTGACCGATCCTACAAATGCCGATAACCATATGCTCTCGCTCTCTGCTACCGATAAGAGTGTAACAAAGACCGGTTATCTTGACCTTCTGCTCTCGGCTCAGTCACCGGCATCCGTTACGAAGACCCTGAGCTTCGATTGGCACATTCCCTCTGTCGATAATAACGTCAACGGAGTTTATAACGAGATCGCGGGAGATCTCTTCCACGCCACCGATTACTCCAGCCAGATCATTATGAAGTATTCCATCTACACCGGTACGGCCGAGGTTTTAAGGCTCGTTGCAGTAGCAAACGTCTCCGGCAGCATCTCGGATAGCTACAATCTCTACCTCTACGAAACGCAGGGAACAAAAGAGGTAGCTGTCGCTACTATCGCGACGGATCTTGAGTACGATACGACCTATGACTTCAGCGTGGAGCTTGACTTCTCCGACGGAGAGCAGGTAATCGTATATTGCGGCGGTGATGAGCTGCTCTGCGGCGATTATATCCTCAAGACCGACGACGGTAACGGCGGCACCGTATCCGCTTACGTTCCCGAAGGCGGTATAATGATTAAGATCACCCAGCTCAAGCGCTTTATCGGTGCGGTTTACCACGACAACGTGCGTGTTGAATTTTCCGAGGAGCTCGCAGAGTGATTTTGTTAAAAGGGAGAATATACGATTAAAAGGAAACTTTTATTTATATTTTTGCTGATGCTGACGCTGGTTGCATTGGCAGCCTGCTTGGTCGTTCCGGGCGGCGATGAGCAGCCCGATCCCGGAAATCCCTATCCCCGGGTTGCGCCGGATAAGAGAAATCCTGAAGGCGCGGATTATGACGGTGCTGGATGCAGACGGAGAACCCCTCGCGACGGTTACCAATACTACCTTTGAGACCGATGCACAGCCCTTGCCCACTCCCGTGAGCTTCCGTATTTTCTCGCTTAAGGGTGCCGATATCGAGTACTATATCGATAACGTAACGGCAAAGGGAAATCAGGTCAATTAAAATTAGATGATGGAAATCTCATATAAAAATGATAAAAAATCTATATAAATATGAATTACCGAGTGATATAATAATAGCAAGGATCGAAATTTAGTTGCGTTTTTTACAAATTTGTACCGAAAAAGATAATTGACATAAGATTTCCTGCGGTGTATAATAAAGAAAAATGTCAAACTGTACGGATCGTAGGTGCGGTATCGAAAAAACAAGAAAGAGAGAAAAATTTATGAAGAAAAGGCTGTTATTACTTCTCGTCGCCCTTGCGACAACGGCGCTTCTTCTCACCTCCTGCCTCGTCGTAAACGGGCCGGGCAATCAAGGTGGCGAAAACGACGGTGGCGATGATGAGTTCCCCTACGGAGCCATAGTAAAGGGCGCTGATTTTGAGGAGGACCTCTCGGAGCTTCAAAGCATCATCAAGGACAACTTTGGTGTCAATCTGTTCGTCGTCGGAGATTCCGGAACTACTCTTGGTGGTTCAATAGTAGTCGGAAAAACCAACAGAAGCATTTCAGCAACTGCCTTGTCCAGCCTTGAGTCAGCGATGAGCAAGTTCGTGCCCTCCGAGTCGGCCGATAAGGCCTGCGGTTATGTGATCTACGCCGAGGGCGAGGACGTAGCGATATATTGGTCAGACGAGCTCGTGCGCGAGCTGGCGCTTTCCGAATTTGAGAGCCTGCTTCTTGAGGACGTCAGCTTTGAGGGCGGCTTCAAAAAGGAGGAGGTAATATCCAGCCTTGAATATAAGCGCGCCAAAGAAGCAAAGGCCACCGAGGAGATGTACGCTGCAATAGAGGCTGAGCTTGGCCACGATACGGTGGTTGCACTTCAGCAGCTTTATGGCATCTACGACGACAGACTCTACAAGTGGATGGCAGAGCTCTACGATCCCGGCGTACAGAATCCCGACGGTAGCTACGCGGGCGGAGGCTTCTATTATTCCAACAGCGCCAGAGCCACTCAGGGCTTCCTTCCCGATTTGGAGTCCACGGTGCAGCTCCTCGGCTTCTTCTCCGGCACGGGAATGCTATACGAGTATAATAACAAGGCGTCTGAGGCCTTTCCCGCCTGGATGAAGGAGCAGATGATCGCCTTTGCGAGAAGCTGTCAGTCGTCCGTAGACGGATATTTCTACCACCCACAGTGGGGCAGCTTTGTCAGCGAAACCCGAAAGGGCCGTGACCTGATGTGGGGAGCGAATCTGCTCAGCACACTCGGTGCCAAGCCCTATTGGGACACTCCCAGAGGCGACAAGGGTCTGTACGGCGCACCCGGCAGCGAGATGACCGCATCTCTTGGCTCTCGCTCCAGCGTCAGCGCGGTCTCCTACGTGGTTGCAGCAGAGGCTACGAGTCATCTGCCCGCATACCTGCAGTCCGAGGAGGCGTTTAAGGAAAAGCTGGATAGCTACAATTGGCCCTCTACCACCAACATAAACGACAGATCCGGCACCAGCTATTCCGGCGTTGGCGGTGAGATCGATGCTATAGCCGATCAGGTAATAGCGGCGGGCTACGGCGAATATCTCATTGCGTATCTTGACGATTTTCAGGAAAAGATCCAGCAGCTCCGACGCGCAAACGGCCTTGAGCCCAACGGCCTGTGGGACGCAGTCACCTGCTACGACGGCGTGAACGGTCTGATGAAGATCTGCGCCGTTTACGAGCGTATGAAGATGGGTATAAACTACGCCGAGGAAGCGTTTGCCAGCGTAGTCGAGATCATCGTCCTTGAGGGCGAGGACGTGGACGACGTTGAACCGAACGCGGTTATCACCGTTTACAACCCTTGGATCACCCTGAACAGACTTATCGACTCCATCGAAGCGGCAGGCGATCTTGAAAAGGGAGCCGAGCTCAGGCAACTCGTCCGCGACGACGCGGTCAGAATGATCAATGTCTCCAGAGATAAGATAGTGAAGTTCAAGCAGGATGACGGCTCCTACGGAATGAGATATGCTACCGAGGCGGTCAATTCCTCGCTTTACGGTACCACGGTTGCGGTTCCCGGTACAATTGAGGGCGAGGTGAACGGAGCTATTCTTGCCACCAACAGCCTTACCCGTGAGATCTCAGAGGCTCTTGGAATTGAGAAGATCATCGGCAGAGAAAAGGTTCCGATGTTCAATGACAGCGACTTTGACGTTATGATGGATATCATCGAGGATCTCACTCCTGTTCAGAAGGCGGAGATCACCTTTGAGAATCAGGCGGTCGATTTCGAGAGTGAGGAGGCCGACGCGGACGGCACAGCGGCGATGGGACTTACCGGTACCCGATTCAACGACTCCACCGTTACGATCAAGGAAGACGTCACCGACCCCGACAATCTCGTTCTTAACGTGAACAAAAAGGGCGAGGGCTCAAATGGCGACAAATTCGGTATTGCCGTATATCCTATCTCCGGCAAGAATTGCTTCGTATTTGATTTCGATATTTACGTTCGTTCCTTCGGAAAGAACAACAATCTCCAGGTCAGAATCGACAATTGCTATAACCTTCTTCTCAGGGGCAGCGATAACGGCTTTGTCGTTGGAAGCATGACCTCTCACGGCTCCGACGGTGCGACCAACCTCTTCGGCTATGAGTTCGGATTTGATCAGTGGCATAATATCCGCGTTGAGTATTATCCTTCGGGTGACTACGCCGGTACTGCGAAGGTATACGTCAACGGTGCGCTCATTTCCGTTAACAAGAATTACATAGGCTCGCACGTTAACACAGTTCCCCCTACAAGCTTTACCACCGTCTTGTTCTTCATGGATAGCAAGACTGCCGTCGACGCAGACTTTGACAACCTCTTTGGCGACCACGGCGACGCGAATGTAACGGATATGCCCGATACGGATACCGCCAACGGATTTGATTCTGACAGCGGTTACATAGCGGGTAATGCAAGCACTACCGTTACCATCGCTCCCGACAGTAGCAGCAACAAGGCGCTCAAGATCGCCGCCGACGATACTGTTAAGATTTATTCCGGCATCGGAAGTCTTTCTTACAACGTGGCCTCCGCTACCGCGAGATTCTACGTGGATAGCGCAAGCACCACCGGCGAGGTGGCAACGCTTTGGCTCGGCGGAGCGACGCTCGATGATGCGCTCATCGCCTATATGCTGAAGCTTGACGGCAATAACCTCCGGCTCGTCGAATATACTAAGAATGGTGAGGGGGACGTAGTTATCGACGGACTTCCCACCGACGAGTGGTTCGAGCTGACCGTGGAGCATTACATTTACCAGTTCGATAAGGACTACTCCTACTGCCGCGGCATCGTTTATCTTGACGGTGACGAGAGCGCCTATACCGATGTGTTCTATTCCGAGGCTACTCTTAGCAAGGCCTTTGCCGTATTCGGAATCGCCACAAAGCAGCAGCTTTACGTTGATGACGTGGCCGCTGTTAATATCGAAAAGACCTACGTTGATGAGTCCGGTGATGAGATAGCCGACCCCGGAATTTCGTTCCCGACGATAGCTCCTGACCAAAATGCTCCGTCAACCAATCTTTATACCGGTATCCAGAACTTCAACGATATGTCTCTTGGAATCAATATTCCCGAGGGCTTCTACACCATGCTCAATAATGAGCCGGGAAACACTCTTGAGATAGTAGAGGATCCCGAGAATGATGAAAACAAGATGATGATGCTCCGTACCGAGCCTGCAGACAGCGGCGGTAACACTATCGGCGTTGAGTACAAGGCGGGCGGTGACAACTATATCTTTGAGGCAAGCTTCAATTTTGCTCAGATTACAGAGATGGGCGCAGGCTTCCTGCAGCTTTCCGTCAGACCCGACAAGAGCTCAAATTACGGAATTTTCGCAGTCTGCTTCAAGAAGGTCGGCAATACCGTATCTCTTTGCGAGTTCAACGGCTCCTCTGCCGGAACCGAGATATATAGCGGTATCGAGCTTGACGAGTGGGTAACCCTCAGAATTGAGATGCCTCTGGACGAGGATAAGGCCGTTGTCACCGTTACCTACGGCGAGGATGTTGTTGAGTACACCTCCACATCCTTCTGGACCGATAAGGTTGCCGAGGGCGTCGACGTAAAAACTCTGACTCCTCAGTATTTCCGTATATTCTCTCCGAGAGCTATGGATAACCTTATATACATAGACGACATCACGGCTATAAGCGAATAATCAAATAAAAACGCGCCATTTGCAACGTTATGTTTGCGAATGGCGCATGTTTTATGTAGTTATGCGAGCTTTGACTGCTCGAAGGTAATCAAATCCTTTATGTCGTCAAAATTCTTTTTAAGCAAATTCTTCGCATTGATGGGACGGGCGGGCAGAAGCTTGCCGCCGTCAAGAATGGCGGCATTCCGCTTTGCGAAAACGTCTGACTTTGCCGTGTCCCATCACAGAGTGAAGGGCGGACAAAAAAGATATTTTCGCTTCTTTTCGTTTGGAGTTAAACTGACGTGCGTTCTCACATCGTCTGCGTGACGGGGGCTTGCGATTCATCCTCGGAAAGCGTTTCCGTTTCGTCCTGTTCCTGACTCTGTTCCACGGTGAGCTTCTGCTTGTAAGCTGTGAGGACTTTCTTGTTGAGTTCCTCTCTCGCTTCGCTTGATACGGGGTGGAATACCTCTCGGTAATTCTCACCGTTTTTTCTTGATGGTATCGACACGAACAAGCCCTTTTCGGAGTCCATGACTCGGAGTCCGTGGATGGCAAACGCGCCACCTATGTTCGCGCTTGCAAAGGCTTTCGTTTTGCTACCTTCGTAGTCAACGAGTGAGTCGATTCTCACGTCGATGGACGGGAGCTTGGGTTTCTTGGGTGTCGCTTGCTTGGGGGCGTTGGTTGTTGCATTCTTTTTTGCATAGTGTTTTCTTCCTGTTATATATTGTTTATTTTGCGCGTCGCAGGCTCTTTTTTTATTGGGTTGTATCTTATTCCAATCCGCCTGGGATGACGAACTCGAAGCCGGCACTTTCGCCTGCGATGATGTATTCGAGCGAGGCGGTTTTATCCACGTCCTCAAGAATGAACTCGGAGAGTCCTTCGCCGCTCGGAGTGACCTGCCCGACGATCTTGCCGTCAAAGACGACGTAGAAGGCGAAGTTACCACCCGTGATCTTGAAGTTGCCGAGCATTACGTGAATGTCCGAGCCCTTGAAAAGCG
>CAZABU010000025.1:0-16596 GCA_964483225.1 uncultured Ruminococcus sp.
AGATCCAGTTTGGCTCCGGCTGGTGGTTCAACGATCAGCGCGACGGTATGGAGGCACAGATGCAGGCTCTTGCAAACCTCGGTATGCTTGCAACCTTCGTAGGTATGCTTACCGACAGCCGTTCCTTCGTTTCTTATCCCCGTCACGAGTACTTCAGGCGTATCCTCTGTAACCTCGTCGGCAAGTGGGTCGAGGAGGGTGAATATCCCGAGGACTACAAGGCTCTTGAGCGTATCGTCACCGGCGTTGCATACTATAACGCAAAGAGATACTTCAATTTCTAAAAACAAGGTGCTGCCGCATTTAGGCAAAACCGAAATTAAAAGAGGCGATGAAAAATCGCCCCTTTTCTTATGTAAAAAATTCAAGTCTTGATTATCTTCATCGCCAACTCGGTCAAGGTGTTCGTGCCGTCGGGATTTTGCATCGGCACGTAGGAGGTGTGCGTTGCTCCGGGGACGACCTCGAGCAGTATCTTTGATATATCGTACTTAAAGTGCTCGAGCGTTTTATGAATCAGCATTGTCTGCTCGTAGCGTGCAAACATATCCTGCTGTGCCACTATGAATATCATAGGGGAATAGCTTTCGGCAAGCCCCACGTGCCAGAGGGGAGATGCCTCGTCCACAATAGCTCTGCGCGGATCAACACCGCGCTCCTTTAGCACGTTGAAATGAGTGGTGGGCTGTCCGGCATCGTGCACGTAGCCTGCAATATCGGTGGGGAGTATGCCGTGGGCGCCGAGATACTTCGGGTCAAAGCAGAGCATCATAGAAATATATCCGCCAGCCGAGCTACCGCCGACGTAGACGTCACCGTTTCCGCCAAAGTCCCTTATATGACCACGTACCCAAGCCACGGCGTCCGCCGCATCCTCTATAAAGTCGGGGTAGCTTGCTTCGGGGTACATACGGTAGTTCGCGCTGACAACAGCAACCCCGCGACGGATAAAATCCTCGACCATAAAATGTCTGTTCTCGAACGCCTTATCGCCGGCGACAAGCCCGCCCCCGTGGAAATATACGAACACAGGAAAGCCTTTTTTATCGGGCAAGTAAAGATCAAGCGATTGGGCATTTTTACCGCCATCTACATACTTAATGTCAAGTATTGTTTGCATTTTCAGCCTCCAAAACCTTCTTGTCAAGCATATAATTCCTGTAATAAATGCAGAGATCCGCGCCAACCATAATCAGGTTCAGAATATAGAACACCAGCACGTACCACTTTGATGCAAAGGCGTCCATATAAGCTGCATTGGTGAGCTTTGAAGCAATTCCCGCAATGTAACCGAAGAAGATAAGGCAGAGGAATGCAAGGCTCTTTCCCTTGGTCGTTCTCGCCTTGTAGGACTTCATAACGTTCATGGGCCAGGATGCGCCAAAGCTGAGTATCATAATAATTTCAAGAATTTCGGACATAACTTGTTCCACTCTTTCGTTTTTTACTGCGATTATAACACATCTTGAGATGATTGTAAATAGTAAATTGTTGTTTGTGTTGAAAAAATCGAAAAAATCGAAAAAAGGTAAGTTATGCGTTTCTTTCCTTTAGCCGTCCGCTTTCGTATTCCTTTATAAGAAGCATAAGGTCTGTTATCTTATCGCGAATCTTCGCGCCGACGTCGGTCTCTCTTACTCTTATCTTGTCGTGCGCGCTCTCGAAAATAACGGTGTCGGAGATTATATCCGCATTATTCTTAATGGCGGCGTCCTTTCCGGGGAAGGCGGCGTGGGCAGAGAGCCTGATCCCCTCCGCGTTGTATATCAGCGTGTAGCCTGCAATTCCGGTTTTGCCGTGATAGGCCTTGCAGAAGCCGCCGTCAATTACGATGAGCTTACCGCCCGCCTTTATCGGCGCCTGACCCTTACCGATGGGAATGTGGCCGTTGATGATATGTGAGCCATCGCCGCCGAGTCCGAATTCCGCGAGGATCATATCCACCGTGTGCTCGTCCTCCCAGGCGCGATAATACTCATTCTTAGGCTCGACCTTTGCCTCCTCCTCGGCAACCAGCAATCGCTCAAAGGTGGTTATACGCTTCCTCGCGCAAAGGGGCGAATCCTTTCCACACCACAAAAACCAAAGGAAATCCTTGCCCTTTTGCCTCTGTGCTGACCCTTCCTTTGCAAAATAACCGAGTCTTGCAGTTCTGTCGCAGTAGTCCATCAGCTCGCGGCCGCGCTTGCCTTCCGCAACTGCAAGAGGGAGAAATTCGCCGTTGTCGTCAAGGGGGATACAGCCGTGGAAGAGCAGATTTCTGTTGAATACGGTATACATCTCGCCGCGTTCAAAGAGGAATTTTATATGCCTGCCGAGCTTTTCCGAGCGCATAAACGCGAGCTTCAGATATTTCATCACCTCGGCTTCACCCTCGGTGAGCCTGTAAGGCTCCGACTTGTCAACCGTCGGGAAATCTCTGTCGGTCAGCGTATACTCGCGCCCGCCGATCATAACCGTTCCACGCTCGGTGTCCATTTTATCCAGCAGAAGTCTGTCCTCCATACAGAAGCTCGGGTTGCGCAGGATAGTTGCTCCCTCAAGCTTAAACTGTATAACGCTTATGGCCTTGTGCATCCTTGCTATAA
The DNA here is from genome assembly GCA_964483225.1 of uncultured Ruminococcus sp. GTDB lineage: Bacteria > Bacillota > Clostridia > Oscillospirales > CAG-272 > UBA1740. The sequence continues at coordinate 2,589 of CAZABU010000025.1, forward strand.
GCAGGTCGTCGTCCCTTCTGAGGAAGTCCCCCTCGGACCCACCTTTAGGCATATACCCGGAAACGTCGCAATCCCGATAGGTTTCCGCCGCAAACAGCGTCAGAGGCCGCAGAGATATTCCGTAGCCGATCTCCAGCACGTCCAGATTCTTGTAGGTGATGGAATTGTTTATGACCGTAGCGATACAGGTTCTTGAGCCTGCCGCCGCACCCATCCACAGCGCGTCGTGATTGCCCCACTGAATGTCGATGGAGTCCTCCCGTGTCAGCTCCTCTAAAATCATATCGGCACGGGGGCCCCTGTCGAAAATATCGCCGACAATGTGCAGGTGATCTATGACCAGTGCCTTGATCGCCGAGCAGAGGATAGCTATAAATTCCGGCGCGGTACCCAGTCGAACGATGGATTTAGGTATATTCTCGTAGTATTTTGCCCGATTCCCTTCGCCTCTGTCGTATATAAGCTCTTCAATAATGTATTCGTATTCTCCCGCAACCCGTTCAATACGCTTGCGTACCTTGGAGCGGGTATATTTTTCGCTCACGGCGAGGAGCAGCTCGATCAGCCTGTTGATAAGCGTAATATAAAGCCCGTCGTCGCCGCCACGCTCCGCCAGCTCATCAAGCTTTTCCTCCGGGTAATAGATGAGCGTTGACAGCTCGGCGCGCTCCTGCACGGACATCCTGTCCGAAAACAGCAGGTCTACCTTTTTTCGGATAACTCCCGATGCGTTGCGTCTGATATGTGAAAAGGCCTCGTGCTCACCGTGGAGATCGCTTAAAAAATGCTCCGTTCCCTTGGGGAGATTCAGTATCGCCCCGAGGTTGATTATTTCTGCCGCCGCGGCGCTTCTTGTGGGATATAGTCTGGATAGCTCGTACAGATACTTGCCTTGCGCTTCGGTTTGTCTCATTTTGAACCTTCCTTTCGAATACCTTATACTTTTATTATAATTATAACGGCCTCGCTTGTCAAGAGCGAGCTCTCCGTTAAAGTATCGCGCAACTTTCTGAGCGAGATTTCGAGGAGTAGAGTGGATTTCTATAGCTTTAGGCGTGTTCGACTTAGGTTGCTCTTACCTAAGTGAACTAATATTAATCGGTGCAAATGCTCTTGCATATTTGAAAAATGTATGGTAAAATAATATAAAATACCTCTTTTCGGGAGTGATACGACTGTGAAATCGATTAAGGATATATACAAAATAGGTAAAGGCCCCTCCAGCTCTCACACAATGGGTCCTGCAAAGGCGATGACGATCTTCGTTACCGAGAATCCCGATGCCGAGAGCTACAGGGTGGTGCTTTACGGCTCGCTTGCCGATACGGGAAAGGGACACGGCACCGATAAAGCCATTGAGACCGTTACCGAGAAGCCCGTAGAGATAATCTTCAATACGGAGGAGCGACAGCTCCCCCACGAGAATACTATGGATATATTTGCTCTGAGCGGCGGACAGGTCACGGCGAAAATGCGCGTGATGAGCGTTGGCGGAGGAGATATAAGGATCGAGGGTAGGGCATCCTCCGGTGCTGACGAGATATATCCCGAGACCACCTTCACCGAGATATCCGCCTTCTGCAAAAAGCAGGGCATTCGCCTCTCCGAGTACGTGGAGCTGCGAGAGGGAAGAGAAATCTACGACTTTCTCTATACCGTATGGGACGCTATGAAGGCCGCCATTCACGACGGTCTGACAACCTCGGGCATTCTCCCCGGCGGACTTGAGGTTGAGCGTAAGGCGCAGTATCTGTATAACCAGCGTCACATTGACGAGAGCCCCGTCACCCGTGAAAACCGCGTCGTCTGCGCCTATGCCTACGCCGTCAGCGAGCAGAACGCTGACAATGGCACGATAGTTACCGCCCCCACCTGCGGCGCCTGTGCGGTGCTCCCCTCGGTGCTCAAATATATGCAGGAGAAGCACGGCTTTTCCGATATGGCGGTCCTTCGCGCCCTCGCAGTTGCGGGACTTATAGGAACCCTTGTTAAAACCAACGCCTCTATAAGCGGCGCCGAGTGCGGCTGTCAGGCCGAGATAGGTACGGCCTGCTCGATGGCCTCTGCGGCTCTTTGCGAGCTCTTTGAGATGGGTATTGACCAGATAGAGTATGCCGCCGAGGTTGCGATAGAGCACCATCTTGGGCTTACCTGTGACCCGATCTGCGGTCTTGTTCAGATCCCCTGCATAGAGCGTAACGCCGTTGCCGCTATGCGCGCCATCAATGCGATGAGCCTTGCGAACTTCCTTTCGGGCTCCCGTAAAATATCCCTCGATCTGGTGATAAAAACTATGTACGAAACAGGCAAGGATCTTTCCCATCTTTATCGGGAAACGGCTATCGGCGGACTTGCCAAGCATTACGGAAAGGGAAGTGTGTGATGGAAAAGATAAAGATAGACAGAATAAACGAGCTCGGCAGACTCTCAAAGCAGCGCGAGCTTACCGCCTCGGAGCGCGAGGAGCAAAAACTTTTGCGAGAGGAATATATGCGCGAGCTTCGCGCGGCGCTTCGCGGAAATAACGGCAAGGATCTTCCCGGCAGCTGATGCCGTAAAACAGAAAGGAAAAGCAGATGAAGCTCTGTACTGTATGTAAAAATCAATTTGAGAGCGAGGACGCTCCGATACTTGTTATGGGTGCTTACGGAAATCCGAAGTACCTATGTCCCGATTGCGCCTCCGATCTTGACACGGCCACCCTCGGCAGGGATTTTGACAGCATAGCTGCGGCCATGGAGAGGCTTGGTAAGAAAATGAGCAATACCGACCCCGATAAGCAGACCTACGACACCTTGGGCAGCCTGCTTGAGTCTGCCGCAGAGAGAGCGAAGGCGATAAGCGCAGGGGAATACGATTTTTCCTTGGACGAGCAAGCGACAGAGGCGGAGACCTTTGACGAGATACCGGAGGAGCTCCGCGAAACCGAGGAGGATAAGGCCCTTGATGCAGAGGATGCCGCAAAGCAGGAAAAATTTGATAAATGGTTCAACTGGGTGTCCCTCGGCGCAGTTATCGGTGCCGTGGCCTTCGTTGTCTGGAAGATAATTGAGGGACTCGCCTGATGAAGCTTGGAATAATCGGAACGAATTTCATAAGCGACAGGCTTTGCGACGCCGCTCGCTTTGCCCACGGCGTGGAGATCACCGCGGTTTATTCGAGAAGACTCGATACGGGCCGTGCCTTTGCCGAAAACAACGGTATAAAAAAGGTATACACCGACCTTGATGAAATGCTTGCGGGATCCACGACAGACGCCGTGTACATCGCCTCTCCCACCTTCTACCACGCTGCCCATTCGGTAAAGGCGATGCGTGCGGGAAAGCACGTCCTTTGCGAGAAGATGATGGCGGCGACCTGTCCGGAATTTTATTTGATGAGATCGACTGCAGAGGAAACCGGCAGGGTGCTCCTTGAGGCTATGCGCCCCGCTCACGACCCCGCCTATGATCTTGTCAGACAAGCTCTGCCAAGACTTGGAAAGATACGCCGCGCAACCCTTGAGTTCTGTCAGTATTCATCAAGATACGACCGCTTCAAGGATGGCGTGCTGACAAACGCCTTTGATCCCAAGCTCAAGAATTCCGCGCTTTCTGACATAGGCATCTATCCGCTTCACGTTGCGGTGTCCCTCTTTGGTAAACCAAAGACCGCGAGCGGAGCATCGGTATTCATGGAAAACGGCTTTGAGGGGGCAGGCACGCTTACCCTCGGTTATGACGATATGACCGCGAATATCGTGTATTCGAAGATATCCGACAGCGTTAATCCCTCGGTGATAGAGGGTGAGCTCGGCTCGCTTCTGATCAACAAGATCAGCGCTCCCACCCGCCTTACTCTGAAGCTGCGCGGTGCGCCAAGCGAGGAGCTTGATTTCAACACCCCCGATAATAATATGATTTTTGAGCTTGAAGCCTTCCGCGATATGACGGAGGGAAAGCGTGATCCCGCGCCCTACCTTGCGCTTACCGAAAGAACACAGCTGATCGTCGACGGCATCTATCGCTCCGTCGGTATAAGTCGCCGTTTTTGATGTAATTGCAAAACCAGCCTTCGCATATATTTGTGCGGAGGCTTTTTTATTTTGCGCCTCACGGAGGAAAAATGAATCTGTCGGTAGCTTTGCCCATACTTGTCACGGGCGCCGGAATATATTTTCTTTTTGAACTGAAGGGGCTGTTTTTTGCCCATCCGTTACGGGCGTTTCGCGCGCTGGCTGGAACCTTGAAGGAGAAGGACAGCTTTCGCGCCTTCTCGCTTGCACTTGCAGGGACTCTTGGCGTCGGCAACGTTTTCGGAGTTGCCGCGGGAATAATCATTGGCGGGGCGGGAAGTGTACTCTGGCTTTTCGTGTCATCAATTTTTGCTATGATAATAAAATACGCAGAAACCGTGCTCGCCGCAGATACCGCCACGGTAGAGGGAGGCGGTATGCATCTCGTTCTCTTGTCGTCCTTTCCGCGCATAGGCGGTTTGCTGTCCAAGCTGTACGCCGCCCTTTGTCTGGTGCTCGGGTTGTTTATGGGCTTTACAATGCAAAGCGCAAGCGTTGTGACCGTGGCTAACGTTACAACGGGAATTTCACCGATTGCCGTTGCGGTCTTGCTTGCCGCACTGTTGATACCGAGCGTTATCGGCGGTGGGGAAAGAATAGAGAAATTTACAGCTTTTGCGATACCTTTGACAACCGTGGTTTACATTTTGATGTCAATATTAGTAATTGCTTTTAATTTCGAACGCTTGCCCGCGGTGATTTCTGAGATATTCAGCTCGGCTATGTCGCCCCTTTCCGCGGGCGGTGGCTTGCTCGCATTTTTGTCCTCGCGCTCGCTGCATGAGGGCTACTCACGCGGGATCCTTTCAAACGAGGCAGGTACGGGTACCTCTGCCATGGCGCACACCCGCGCCACCGAGCGCCCACCTGCCGTGGCAGGACTTTGCGGTGCGTGTGAGGTCTTTTTTGATACGCTGTTGCTTTGCACGCTGACCGCCCTCGCCGTGCTTACCGCTATTCCGAATGAAGAAAGCTATATTTCTCCAATGACGCTCGTCACCGATGCTTTCGTCGGTACACTCGGTAACTTCTCCGGCGTAATGCTCCTTGTGTGTATTTTCCTTTTTGCCTATTCTACCATCGTTTGCTGGTTTTATTACGGAGGCAAGTGCTCGGATTATCTTTTCGGGCCTCGCTCGCGGCTTCCGTTTTTTATCCTATTCCTTGTGTTCACTATTGCCGGCGCCTTTGGCGAATCCCGGGTTATCCTGTCAGTTACTGACTTCGCTATTTTCTGTATGACGGTTCTCACGGTTCTCGTGCTCGTCAGGTCGTCCGACCGCATAAGGGAGCTGTCACTGTCTGTATCCTTGATAACCGAAGAGAAGTATAAAAAATCCCAAAAGCCTTGAAATTTCGATCCTCTTTATGTATAATGTAAGCGAGTATTTTATTGTACCCATAAAAGGAGCGAATTTATGAGACTTTTTACTGAGCATAATATCCGCCGCACAACGTCCCTTGACGGCGCGTGGCGATTCTCCACAGATAGGGATGATATAGGAGTAGCCTCGGGCTGGCAGAACGGACTCCCTTCCTATGATACGACCGTGGTTCCTTCCTGCTGGAATACGAAAATGGGGCTCCTCGATTATGAGGGCGTCTGCTGGTACGAGCGCGATTTTTATACCGTGGGCGGAGCTCTCCGTTTCGTTTTCGGCGCGGTAATGACCGAATGTACCGTATATCTTGACGGCCGTGAGCTCGGCTACCACTACGGCGGCTTCTGTCAGTTTGATCTGATAGCGCGCGGCGTGTCTGCCGGTACCCATCGCCTCACTCTCCGCGTGGATAACCGCTTCGACGGTCAGTCCATTCCTCAAAAGGTTGTGGACTGGTATCATTACGGCGGCATAACCCGCTCGGTTTATCTTGAAACCCTTAACGGCATCACCGTGCTTTCCAACAGAATGGAATATGAGCTGAATACCGCCCTCACCGAGGCGAAGGGCAGATTTGCCGCAGAGCTCTACAATGCGGCAGACGAGCAGCTTTCGGACAAGGTCTGCATCACCGTAGCCGGCGTGAGCTTCGAGCTCGACGTGACCCTTGCGGCCGGTGAAACAAAGGAGCTGCTAACCGAATATAAGCCCCTTTCGTCCATCGAGCTCTGGCAGCCCGAAGCACCGAAGCTCTATGAGGTGCGTATAGCCACCTCCACCGATGACCTCTTTGACAGAGTCGGATTCCGCTCGGTTGAGGTCAAGGACGGACAGATACTTCTCAACGGTAAGTCCTACGAAATAAGAGGCGTCAACCGCCACGAGGAAAACACCGAGTTCGGTATGGCCTTTCCCCCGGCACTTATGCGCCGCGATATTGATATCGCCATTGACCTCGGCTGTAACTCCATAAGGGGCTCCCATTACCCAAACCACCCCGCATTCATTGATATGCTCGACGAGTGCGGCCTTACCTTCTGGTCGGAGATCCCGATCTGGGGCGGCGGCTTCTCCGAGGAGGCCTTGGGTGATCCCGTGGTCCTCTCCCGAGGCGAGATGATGCACCGCGAGATGGTAAAGCAGTATTACAATCACCCCTCCATCATTATCTGGGGTATGCACAACGAGATAAAGTCCTATACCGAAAACGGCAAGGAAATGTCCCGCATCTACTATAACCTCTTAAAGGAGATAGGTGGCAACCGCATTGTGACCTATGCAACAAGCCGTGCTATGACCGATATTTCCCTCGAATACTGCGACGTGATCTCCATAAATCAGTACGAGGGCTGGTATCAGGGAGGCATCGACACCTGGGAGGGCTTCATTGAAGGCTTCCACAAGCGTGCAGAGTCCCTCTGCATCAGCCACAAGCCCATCATAATGAGCGAGTTCGGCGCCGCGGCGGTCTACGGTCATCGCAGCTTTGATACCGAGATCCGCTGGAGCGAGGATTATCAGGCGCGCCTGATCTCCCACTGCCTTGAGCTCTTCCACGCCGATCCCAAAATCGTCGGCTCCTATATCTGGCAGTTTACCGATATCCGCACCTGCCTTGAGGTGGGCATCACCCGTGCAAGAGGCTATAATAATAAAGGCCTTCTCAACGAGCACCGCAACCCCAAGGCATCCTACTTTGCCGTAAAGGACATCTATCACCGCTTCGCCGCGGAAACTAAATAAACGAAAAAAGGACGAGAATTTCTCGTCCTTTTTTATATGAAACGGGGTAAGTTACACCTGCTTGTCCACAAAGTCGGCCTTCATGATTTCAGGGTGATTCTTCGCGTCCTCGGCGTAATAGGTGGTGTAGATGTTTGTGAGTTTTTTGTACCGCTTTATCGTTTTTGCATATTTCGGTAATACTGCTTCAATGGGGTCGTTCTTTGATGCTTCCAGTCTTGTCAACTTTGCCACGGCTTCCTTTTTCATTTTTAGCCCATATTTCAAAACCGGAATTCCGATGAGCGCAATTGAAAAATAGCCTCCAAGAATTATCCAAAAATAAGCGCAGGATTTTTCGATTTTTGCAACTTTGATATCTTTATCAATTTGCTCTTTGCAATAGTCGAGTTGCGATTCTGCTTTAGCAACTTCTTTCTTCGTTTCTTCAATTTCTGTGATCAGGTAATCCTTATCATGGGTTAATAACCAATTTTCGATGCTGTCGCAAAGCGATTCGAAGCTCTTTCTAGATTCTGTATCGAGAATTGATACTTCTGATGACAACTTCTCTACTGGAACCGTAGTCATTAAGAATATTTGTCGGCGTTCATCGTCGGTTCTTGCCTTTTGCGAAATTGAGTACAGCATATTAATCCAAAAGAGTAGTACGGTTGCAAATAGCTTTTCGGTTTCGCTTTTTTTGTTAGACAATCCGTCGTATACGAAACTTGTATCATGTAGTTTCAATATGTCGTCGTGATATAGTTTTATTATTCCTATATCACTTGGTGTATATTTTTCTGCTAATAGGCGCATTTCGTTTTTAATTACTTTTGCTGCTTCACGCTTAAAGAAGTCGTTTTCTCTGAGGCGTATCATCAGCTTTGCGTAAGAGGAATAAAATACGGCTTCGGTATTGTCAGGATCAATCTCCTCGGCCTTGTTGTAGTATTTTTCCGCATCCTCCCAGTCCTCTCTGTCCTTGGCGCGCCTTGCGTTTGCAAGATGCTTGTCTAATAGGCCGCTGTTATCGCTCGTTTGAAGGACAGTAAGGCTTGCCTCTTTGGGCGCCGACTCCATATCTCTCATTATTTTTTTAAGCTCTTCGGCGGGATATTTCATACCGCAGGATTGACATACAAAAAGGTCGCCCTCCTTAACGAAGCTCGTGCCTTCGCACATTTCACAAACAGGTTGTTTCATTTTTTAGATTCTCCTTAAATAGATTTTTTGCAAATTCTTATCTTTAACACAATTATACAGCAAAAATATGTTAAAGTCAAGATAAATTCTGAACATTATCTAATTTTTTGTCAAAAATTGTAGTTAAGGAGATCTTATGAAAATTTACGATTACAATGGAAAGAAAAACATCTGCGGCGACAGAGTTCACGAGGCGAGATGTAAGCATCGTCTTACCCAAAGCGATCTGGCGGCAAAATTACAGGTTGCAGGCATTGTAATTGAGCGCGACAGCGTGTCGAGAATTGAAATCGGTACCAGATTCGTCGCCGATTATGAGCTGCGGGAGCTGGCGAGGATCCTCGACGTTACCGTTGGGTGGCTGTTAGGCATTGAATAAACAAAAAAGCATCGGCTCGTTAAAAGCCGATGCTTTTTATGTAAAAATATCAATAATTCTCTGTAATTTCTCTGAACTTTTCGTTGATAAAGCGAGCCTGCATTTCCGCAACGCTGTCAAGATAATGAACGTGGTCGCGATACTTTTCGCCCTCGAGCTTGTCGGTGAAACCGTACAGATCAATAACGGGGATTCCACGCTCTGCCATTACCGATTTTGCAACGTCGTTATATCTGATAACGTCTGCGTTGTGTCGGTGGAAGGCAACGCGGGTATTGTGCCTTTCGTCCTCTACCGGGGTCGTGGTCACAAATACCGACTTTACGTTATGCTCGCTCATTTTGTCTAAAATGCGGTGAAGATTCTCACGGTATTTTTCGATAGAAACGCGAGGCGCGTCCTTGAGCACTCCCGCCTCCTTGTCGAAGGGATAAACAAAATCGTGCATTCCGGAGTTGAACAGCAGATAGTCGTAGGTGATATTGCCGTTTTCCTCCTCCATAGCCAGGAAGCTCAGAATGTCGCGGGTATTACCGGCGTTTGCCTTGATCGGCACGTCAAGATTCTTCATAGCCTCGGCGCGGCCCTTTTTCGTAAGGCAATTAAGATCATTCTCCAAAAGCGGGATCAGAAAAGGGGAGTAGTATATACAAATACTGTCACCGAGAATAAAAACTGTCTTTTTCACAAATACGTTCTCCGTCCTCAAAGATTATTTCTTCATCATTCTGTGAAGCACCGGCCAGGCATCGTCGGCGTAGAACCTGTGAGCGCCGTTACCGGTAACCAGGGCGCAGTTTTCGGGAACGCCTGCCGCGGAGTACATATTCTTTATGATCTCGTAGGATTCGATAACACCCGCCTCGGGGAAGATGGGGTCGTCCTTTCCGTTAACTACGATGAGCTTTCTCGGAGCGATAAGTCCGCTGAGGTCACCCATATCGAAGTATTTTGCGATGTTGGGGATAAAGTTGCATACGCAGTGCTTCATCGCTGCAATAGAATCCTTGTAGGTGCAGACTGCGCAGGAGGGCATAGCCAGCTTGACACGCTCGTCGAGGCAAGCAGTGTAATATGTAGCAGTTCCTCCGCCGGAATTACCCATCAGCACGATGTTCTCGGTATCCAGCTGCTTAAAGTGCTCCTCAAGGGCGTCGATAACAACCATAGTGTCAAGCGCGCGCTCGCCGATTGTGGTTCTGCCGTTGATTATCGCAGACATAGAAGAAACGTGACAGTCGGGGCCGCCGGTGGCAAGTCCGCCGCACTCACCGAAGTTCCTCTGCTCGATAGCGAGAGCCGCATAGCCCTCCTTGATAGCTCTTACGCAGAAGTCGCGGTCGCCGCCGTTAATGGAATTTACATCCCCCTCGAACTTAGGTATGCCGAGAGAGATATGGAAGCCGGTGGAGTGACCCTGCAGGCAAATTACCGTGGGAATGGGAGCGGCAACTCCGTCGGGAATTCTCAGAACGCAGGGGAAGAAATAGCCCTCCTCTGAGGAAAGGGTGAAGCGGTATTCGGTGTAGCCCTCGCACTTCTTCTCATACTCGATAGTGAACTTATTGTCCTCGGCCCTGTTTAGATTCTTCATACCGAGAAGCTCCGCGAGCTTTGCTCTTGCCTCGGTCTGCCAGGCCTTGAAATCGCCGCCCTCATATCTGAGCGCGGGATTTACAGCCTTGATAAGCTCAAGGTTATATTTTGCGGGAATGTTAGTCATGATATCTCCTATCTGCCATATGCAAATTAAAAATGATCAAAGAAGACGGATCCTTGAAAGGATCTCGGCGTGGTCGGTCTCCACGAGGGTCTTCAGAGCACAGTCGAGGTTATCCTCGCTGAGAGGCGGAGTGATGAAGGCTCTCTCCTCGCCGTCAAGCATGGTAACGTCGTATCCGAAGGCTTCGTATATGCTCTCGCGGGATGCGCCCTTGACGGCAACGTAGGTACGGCAAACAAGATCCGAGAACTGAAGAAGGCCGCCCTCGGTCCTTTCAAAGCGTACCGACGCTGCGTGAGTACCGGAGCGCATTATCTGCATAAGATCACCAACGACGGCGGAGGCGGTAGCGCCTGCGCCCGCACCCTGGCCGTAGAACATCACGTTGCCGATAGGCTCGCCGACGATCTCAACAGCGTTGTAAACGCCGCACACCTCGGAGAGCGCCGCATCGGAGGGAAGCATAAAGGGGGCAACCATAGGAAGCACACCATCCTCGGTAATGAAGAATCTGCCCAGCAGCTTTATCCTTCTGCCGATCTTCGCCGCCGCCAGCACGTCCGCCTTGCGGATGCCGATGATGCCCTCGGTATGGATCGCCTCGGTGGGAACGAGCTTACCCGTAGCAATAGCGCCGAGTATAGCAATTTTTCTGCAAGCATCGTGACCGAGAATGTCCGCGTCGGGATTTCTCTCGGCATAGCCCTTTTCCTGAGCATCGGCAAGCGACTCCTCAAAGCCCGCGCCGAAGCTGAACATCTTCGTGAGTATATAATTAGTAGTACCGTTCAGAATGCCGCGCACCTCGGTGAGCTTGTTCTGACCGACACAGGAAAGCATCGGGGAAATCACGGGGATACCGCCGCCGACTGCCGCCTCGTAACGGTAGCAGACTCCGTTTTTTTCTGCGAGCGCGAGGAACTCGTCACCGAAATTGGCAACGACCTCCTTGTTGGAGGTGATAACGCTCTTGCCGGCAGAAAGAGCCGCTACGGTAAATTCGTAAGCAGGATGGGAGCCGCCCATAACCTCAATAACGCAGCTGATCTCGGGGTCGGAGAGTATAATATTGTAATCGTGAACTATCCTATCCGCGAAGGGAGAGTTGGGAAAATCGCGAAGATCAAGAATATATTTAATGTTGATCCCGTCGCCGCCGAGTCTTTCGCATTCGCGGGCATTGTCGGTAAGCAGACGTGCAACTCCGCCGCCCACAACGCCGAAGCCGAGTATTGCGATGTTAGTCATTACTTTTGATTTCCTTTCGATGGCTGAAAACATAAAAATGAGGCTTCGCCTCCGCGAAGCCCCGCCTGAGCAAGTTAATTATAACACACGCGTTTTACCTTGTCAAGCATTTTTTCGCAAGGTTTTCTCACAGATCGACAATTCCGAGGGACGCATTCTTCGATTCCTCGGAAATATAGTCCAGAGGGTTGACGCTGACGCCGTTTACCTTCATTTCAAAGTGAAGATGGGGTTCGTCTGCCAGCTCTGTGAGGGAGGAATCGCCCACCGCGCCGATAGCGTCGCCGGACTTCACCTCGTCACCTACCGAAACGCTGACCTCGGAGGCGAGATTGGAGTAGCAGCTGACGATGCCGTCACGATGCGTGATCTCAACGGTCTTACCGAGCAGAGGATCCTTGTAGACTCCCGTTACGGTGCCGTCTGCCGCCGCATAAACGGGCGCGCCCTCGTCTGCGCTGATGTCAATGCCGGTGTGTATTCTCCATTCGCCGAGAGTATCGGAGAATACGGGGACATCGGTGGAGTGGCTCTTCGCCACCGAACCTACGAGGGGTGCAACGAAGGTGAGCTTCTCGGGCTCCTTGTTTTCCTCTTCGCCGCCGTTGCCTTCGCCCTCACCGCCTTCGTTTTCGTTTCCTTCGGTTCCCTCAACGGGCGGATTGTTGTCCTCGGGGAGCTCGTCATCCTTTCTGTTGGCGACGGAAACGATACCTACGACGATGGCGCTCACACACAGAATACCGACCACCACGGCGTAGATGATTTTTTCCTTCATGGGTCTTTCGCTGAATTTGATGTTTTTGTCCATTTTTCTTTCCTTTCCTTTTTCTGGTGCTGTGGCTATTCTTGCCTCGCTTTGCCAAAAATATACGAAAAAAAGAAAAATGCTTTGCCTTTTTTGAAAAATCCCGGATTTTTATCTCTAAATCCCGGATTTTTATCTCTAACGGGTGTTGACATTATGATAAAAATATATTATAATTATTTGGTTAAAGTTTACATAGCCTTGGGGCAGAACGGAGAAACGAATGAAGGAAAAGATTTCCCTCGCAGGCGATCTCGGCAGCGGAAAGAGCACCGTATCGAATATCCTTATCGAAAGGCTCGGAGCCGAGTATTATTCCACCGGAGCAATCGTGCGTTCTATAGCGGAAAAGCACGGTATGACCGTCGTGGAGCTTAACGTTTATATGGAAACTCACCCCGAAATCGATCACGAGATCGACGACGGCCTCAGAGCCCTCGGTGACGTGGACAAGCTCCTGATCATAGATTCCAGAATGGCCTGGCATTTTACGCGCGGCACCTTTAAGGTTTACCTTTCCACCGATATAGAGACCAGCGCCCTTCGCATTATGAATGCTCACAGACAGGGCGAGCACGCGCAGTCTCTTGAGCAGACCGTGTGCGACACCCGAGCCAGACGCGAGAGCGAAAAGAAGCGTTATATGACCCAGTACGGCGTGGATATAAAGGATCTCACCAACTATTCTCTTATCGTTGATACCACCGTTGCCACTCCCGAAGAGGTAGCGCAGAGAATAATGGATTCCTTCGAGGAATGGAAGGCCGTCGGTGAGTATTCCCGCGCATTTATCTGTCCCGAAAGGCTTAATTTCCCCGACGAGGCGTCTGACAGCGATAGGATCGCCGCCCTTTCCGCAGCACTTGAGTGCGGAGAGAGCGTTCCGGAGGTTACGGTTTGTGAGCGCGACGGCGAGTTCTATCTTATCGACGGTCTTGAGTCCGCCCTTGCGTATTCCTTCAATATGCAGACCTTCATTCCCGCAAAGCTCGTTTCGGCAGCCCCTGTCGGCGAATACGTAAAAATGAAAAATTCCCTTTGATAGAAAGGCAGAAAGATATGTTAACCTTGAAGAATAAAACCGCGGCGCTTATAGCCGACACCGTAGCCGCCTCCTTTGGAGAGGGACTCCTCTCCGCCGCGGAGATAAAGGCTATGCTTGAATATCCCCCGGATAAGACCATGGGCGATATCGCTCTCCCTTGCTTCAGACTCTCAAAAAAACTGCGCCGTTCTCCCGTGCAGATCGCCGAGACCCTTGCGGCAGGTATAATGTGTGAGGAATTCTCCTCCGTCACCGCCGTAAACGGTTATCTTAATTTCAAGATCGACGGCACCGCCTTTTCGCGCAGAGTCGTGTCTGACGTGCTTGCAAAGGGTAATACCTACGGCTCGCCTATGGACGGAGAGGGAAGGACCGTCGTCCTTGACTATTCCTCACCCAACGTTGCAAAGCCCTTCCACATAGGCCACCTCGGCACTACCG
>CAZABU010000026.1:0-16585 GCA_964483225.1 uncultured Ruminococcus sp.
TATGCCGGCGCGGAGGAGCTTCTGAAGGATACGTGATTCAATTTTGTTTATTCCCTGCTGCTGCGGTCTTATTGCCTCGCAGTCAGACTGGCCGAGCACGCTCCGCTCCTGAGAGGTATTCTTTCTGATTACGATAGGAATGAGTGACGGAGTGTAGAACGGAAGCCTCGTCTGCTCAAGCTTCTGCCTGACTACCGTCTGCGACATAGGCAGCATCTGCCCGGTTTCCGTAGCGCCGAGAGCGATGCCGCCGTCGGGAGCCATCACAGGGACCTCTATTTCCTCCGTTATAGGCTCTCCGACCTCGTTAAAGGCAGGACTTTCCGCCGGGATCACGTTTCCGTCAGAGAGCGTTATATCCCGCGTCAGCTCCTCAAATTCCTCATCCCTGGTTTCTATTTCGGGATGCTCACAGCTGCAAAGCTGCTCGCGCTTGCCACAAAGCTTACAGTACTTGCGCTTGCGTGAATAGTAGTTCTCAAGGTCAAGGAGGATCACGTCGTCACTCCATATAAACTGACAAAGCCTGCCCTCCTCGTCCTTGTAATAGCAGACGTACTCGGTGGCGGTTTCATCGGCGGTGGTATCCTCGTCGTTCTGCGTTTCCTCCGCTACCTCCCACTCCACGCCGTACTTGCGCATAAGCTCTTCCTTGGTGGTTGTAAAGGTAATGAAGCAATATTCCATATCCTGGATATTGTATATACCCGGCTGTGGTACGAAATTTTGCGGCGAGATGTTCGTTACGCGCACGTCACCAACCGTAGAATGAGTGATAATACTCTCGTCCCACTCCACGAGCCAAACCGAGCCGCCGTATATGTAAGTGTACCTTTCGTCGAGATCGTTCATAGCCTCAAAGGGGAGCCTATCTCTTATCTGTGCAAGAAGGGTTTCGATGCTTTTGGCGTTTCTGAAGCTTCGCTCGCTTGCGCGGCGCGGGTCTGCCTTCCCTCTCGGTATATAAGAAGACACCTGCGACTCTATAAGCTCGTAGGTGATATTTCTGACTATATCCGCATCAACGCCGCCGTCAATGCTCTTATCGCCCTTATACTGCGACAGATGCCTGTCCAGCAGAGCAAACTGATCTGCCGTCTTTGATTTTGCCTCCTCGTAAAGATCCTTGAAAAAGGCAAGTCTTTCGTTCTTGTTTTTAACCACTATCATAGCGGTTTACCTCCGTGTTTTCTTATTAAATATTCTCGCTCGCTATCGCTTGCGTTGTTCCAGTCCTCCCACATATCGGCACTCCACTTTTTACGCGGAGCGACGTTCTCCTGTATAGCGGGATTCGACCAATAAACGGAAAAATACCTCAGCGCATCCGGTGCGTGGGTGATCTCGTGGGGATCGGTCGCGCAGTCCGTAGGGTGGAGCTTATCCCGTTGGAGCTCCGGAAGGCAGCTTATAAGCTCGGTGCAGGTATCGAAGATCTGCAGCCTCGCCTCCCCGTTTGCATCGAGCTTCATAAGCTCCTTAATAGACAGCCAGCCGGCCTCTCGGTTGTTAGAGGACTCTGTTAGCGTAAGCCCCGCCTCATAGAAAAGGTCGGACTTTCTCTTTCCGGTTTCCTGAGTTCTGCCCCACATATCAGGCGGCGCCAGCGTGGCGTAGATCTTCTCGCCGGGTGGCGTCATATCTATCATCCCTCTCGCAGCGGCAGATATCGTCAGATTACTCTCGCCCAGCTCACGGTATACGAATACCCGTCTTTCCGAGTTGACGGCTATCCAGAGGCAGGCAAGCCTGTCCAGACCGTAGTCAAAGGCACGGTAACGGCGCCACTCCGCAGGGATCTCGAAGGGCTTGCAAACGTGATCCTCTCTTCTGAACTCGTCGAAGTACTGCCCCTCGAAGAAATCCCACTCACCGTCAAGCAGACCGCGGCGCTCCCCCTCGGGTGCGGCCATAAGCCTGTCAATATAGTTAGGATCGTTTTCCATAAGGAACAGGTTATCCTTCACCTTCGCGGGAAGAAACACGCGCGTACGAGGTCTGCCACCGCCCTCGCTGATGGCGTAGACCGTGTTTGGCGCTCCGATATCCACGAAGCGACGCTTGACCCACACTCGGCCCGCGCCCGTCGGGTTTGTAGAGGATTTGACCTGTCGCGGGAAGGGCTTTGCTCCGCGCAGTCGCGTCAGCATATAGGTATATTGAAACTCCGAGAAGTGCGTCAGCTCGTCGAAGCGGATCATATCGTATTCCGCAGACTGATACTGATACACGTCGTTATCGCGGTCGAGGTAGCCGCAGTCAATGATTGAACCGTTGATGAAGGAAAAGGTGTGATTGGTAGAGGTGTATCTGTATATCCCTCTCGGATAAAACTCAAGCATTGTTCTGATGATTGATTTTTCCAACTCCGGATAGGTCCGTCGGAATATGATCTGCTTCGATCCCGGATACTTCAGCGCGTAAAGAAGAGCATCGATACACTGTCCGTGACTCTTTCCACCGCCGGCGGCACCTCCGTACAGCACCTCGTCTGCCGTAGCATCAAGGAAAGCCTTCTGGCGCCTCGTTACACGCAGGTCAAGGTCTGCCATTATACCTTCTCCTCCTTGTCTATCACCGACAGCGATATCTCGAAGGGCTTAACGGTCTCGACCTCCTGAGTCATCTTATCCCTCATATTGTGATGGTTTACGGCAATAAATTTAGCGTAGGACGAGTCAAACCGCCCCGCAAGCGCGCCCGCATTTAATTTCGCGCACTGTATTTCCGCGCACCTGTCGCGAATAGCCGCAAATCGGGGACGGGCATCCGCCCAATTCTTTAAGGTACCTACGGTAACACCTATACTATCGGCAAATTCCTCGAACTGCGGGTATCCCGTATGCTCTCTGAAATACGTAAGCATTCGGTCGCCGTACTCCGCTTTATACTTAACTGCGGCGGTATTTCCATTCTTGAATCGGGTCTCTGTGCCGACGGTATTGTTCTTTTCGAACTGCCGCCCCGCGCTATTTCCCTTTACAAACTGCCCTTTAGCGTTTCTATCTGCCATTTTTCCTTCCTCCTTTCTCTGGGTTACATAAAAAAGAGCCACTACACCCTTGTTTAGGTGCTGTGGCTCTGTCTCTCGACGGGACTTTATAGTCCTCGGCTCTGTATTTTTTGCTTTTTTCTTTATTGTAACACAGAATTGACTGAAAACTACCCCTATTTATCGTTAAATCAACCTCAGATTCACGGCGATATCGTGTATGACGCGCCTTTTGCGCTTGATATAGGCAGACTCGCATAGGCACACCGCGTCCGATCTGTTGTAACCCCTCCCGTCGGCTATGTCCGAGAGCAGCGCGGCTCGCATATCCTCCTCCACGGCCGATAGCGCCGCGTCAATAGCGGCGTTCTGACGGCGATATTCCTCAAGCACGGCATCCGAGAAGGTCTTATACTTGATAGACCGCGCTCGCCGCTCGTAGCCCGCGCAGAAAAAGCGCACCAGCCTTACCACGTCCACCGGTACGTCCCATTCAGGGCATATTCGCTTTCTACCCATATCTGCTTACCCTCTCCTTCCTATTATCCAGCCTCAGCGCGCTCTTGTGCATTCGCACGGTTATGTAGTAGCCGCCGTTGAAATCGTTGTAAAACGGGCGGGATTCCACAAAGGTATACCCGCGGTACAGCTTCTCAAACACGGCTCTCGACTCCGAATCCACGGTGGCAAGCTCGCATACCTGCCTCTGAGAGATCCTGCCGTCGCGCTCCTTACCCTCGGGCATAACGATATTCCGGGAGCAGCTGTAACGCTTCTGCCCCTTCTCGCGCTTATTGCCCTCCTCGGTAATAAACTGCGAGCCGATATAGGTTGCAAGGCCGGCCAGACCGTTCTCCGTGAACTGCAGGCGCTCTGTGTTGGCATATCCGTAGCCCCACAGCTCCTCAAGCACGTCGCGGGACAGCCCGCCGTTCATTATGATGTGGAAATGGAACTTTCCCTCGCCGGGGATCAGCACGTATTTAAGCTCGGGGAGCCCCTGCTTCTCCCTTACGCGCTTTACGCGGCGCAAATAATTCTTCGCGTCGCGCAGAGCCTCCTCGTACGTACCGGGCAGCGCATCGGCTCGGTACGTCAAGGTGATATGTATGTCGCCCTTGGTGAAATTTCCGTTGAGAATGCGTATCAGCTTGCGCTCGGCGTTGCGCTGGTTGAGCTTCTCCTGCACCGCGCGGGTGGGCTTCGCCTTTGCGCGGCGGCGACTGCTGCCGCCCTGCTCGCGGAATACGGGATAAATGTCTACCTCCAGATAGTCCCCGCACTCGTATACCTTCTCCCTATACTGCATTCTCATTTTTCCATCGTCCTTTGCTTATTTTTTTGACAGGTCAAAATTGACCTTGTTCGTGTAATGCGCACTCAGCGTGAACACCGAGTTGTAGAGGCTCGTCCGTAGATAGGCCTTCTTGTTGCGTATCTCTACCGTCAGCCGCCCGAACTCTGTCGCTACCGCCTCAATGTGCTCGCGTCGAAGCTCGCGGAACACCGACTGCACCATCTCCGCATCCAGCCATTCCCCTGAGATCCGAATCTCCCGATCCGGCCGAAGCATATAAACCTCTGCAATGATCGCGCACAGCTCCCGCTCAAGCAGACATTCCCGCCCTGCATCGAAGCAGATATCAGCATATCCCACCTGCTCCGCCACCCTTCCTATCGCCTCGCTGAAGCTTAAGCGTGAAAAAGGAGGGAGGGAGGAATGAGGGACGCCGGGCGCAGTAGCACCGTTTTTAATTTTTCCGTCCTGCATTTTGTGAAAAATTCCTTCCCCGACCCACACCGTGGTCGTTAAGTTAATACCTGATACAAGCCTCAACTCGCACACGTGCGTGCGCGAGCATCAGGCATGCATATTTAATTAAATGTAAAGAACAGCACCGGCAAACACAGAGGCCGGCAGCGCGAGCACGAACAGCCCACGCGGCCCCTGCAAAATTTTCGCCGTCGGAATTGATGACCTCCGACGTCTCGCTACCGCGAGTCCCGAAAATTAGCATTTTATTTTTCTATACCTCTGAGCTTCTTGCCTGCGCATACACTCGCGTATATGCGACTTGTCAAGCCTCTCGCTTCGGCTCGGTCACGCTCGTGGGAAAACGATTATCAATCGTTTTCTTAGACCCTCGCGCCGCTTCGCTACCCCTTGAGGGGAAGGTGGCGAGGAGGATTATTCCTCCTCGACGGATGAGGTGTTACAGATCTGCCTTGCCACCTGACAAAGCGGTTCAGCTTTATTTATTACGAGTTTTTCGGGCTCGCATAGCGAGATGTCAGGCTCGTCGCTCCTGACAAGAAAAACTCTTTGAGAGAGCACTCTATGCTTCCGCAGACATAGCCTCTCTCATGGCTTCCCCCATGTCCGATAGGTGGTCGGCAAGCTCGGCGCAGGCAACCTCCGCCGGCATAAGAGCTCCCTCAATGAAAAAGCCCTTCTTTCGTACCACTTGTCACCCATGCGCAGAACACCGTATACCTTATACGGCACCAGCACAGTTGTCGGATTCCCGTACTCGTCCAGCTCCTCGCAGGCGCACTTTACCGTGTCGCCGATCTCCACCGGCGGCGTAAGCTCCGCGACCCTCGCCTCCAGCGACTTGATCAGCGTGAGGGCATCCTTCTTTAATTTCACGTGGCAAAACTGTCGCAAACCTGCCTTGTGACAATAGCATTCTTCACAGGCGTACAGATCTGTTCTCGTGGAACAAATCTCCAAAGCCCGCTTTATTTCTTCATTCTGCATTTATTCCACCTCCTTAACTGACACAATCTCCCACCTCGGGTGCTCGCGGTAAAATTTCTGCTTCGCGTCGTACTTGGAGGACGCCTTGATCACCATACTATGCTCTTTGCGCACCATTCTGTACGTGATTCTCCACTCCCTCTCCGGCGGTGGTGTACGCTTCATATCGTACCTCCCACAAGCTCGTAGGGACTCATAAACCGCTCGTCACCGTTCGGCACGAAGTCCTCACCGTCAAAGTCAAGAAATACAACTCGGTAACGCTCCGTAGACTCTATGTACTCGCGTATCTCGCAAACCTCGTCCCCGCCGGGAAGGCACACCACCGTGCCCTCCGCAAGTATGCCGGTATTCTTCGTGATTCTCATACCTGCCACCCCAATCTGTTAAGGATCCCGAGGAGCGTAGATTCACAGCGCATACGCATTTTAGCGCCAGATCCGGGATTCTCCTTGTCCATCTCGGCCACCTCGTTGTTAATGTCTGAAAGTGCGCGACCTATCGCCTCCATACAGTAAGAGATCTTACCTGCGTGGGGATCCGCCTTCTGCGTGAGCTGTCGGAGCTTGCGCAGAGACTCCTCCTCGGCAGCCCTGAGAGCTTCTTCCCTCTCGGCATCCTTGCCCTTCAGCTCTTCTGTCAGACGATCTATATCTGCCTTGTATTTCTTCTCGGTTTTTGATACCGCCTCCGCCTTGATCTCCTTGATCTGCTCCTTCGACGGCTCATATACAGTCTTGATGACCTGCTCTACGGGTCTATCCTTGAGCCCGTCGATCTCGATCTGCTGCTCGGCGACCCTCTCGGTAAGCTTATCGCGCTCCGCCTCGACTGCCCGTTTCTGATCTGCAAGCTCGCCGTAGCTCACGTCGTTATCGTGGATATCGTTCTCCTGCTTTTCGATGATTTCCTTCTGCGCGCGGATGAGCTCACGCATCTCGCGGATAGACATTTCCCCGTCGGTAAGCTCCTCGCGGTGCTCCTCTACGAACTCGGCGCGCGCCGCCTTCGGGAGTGCAAAAAGCTCGACGAGCTGGGACTGCGACAGTCCCTCAAAGGTCTCAGCGGGCGATTTTCCCGTCAGCATATCTATCTGCTCGGCTCCGAACTCGCGGTATATTCTCATAAGATTACCGGCAGTGGACTCGGAGTATTCAAAGTTGCTCTCAAGCCATGCTCCCCAGTCGCCGAAGGGTACGATCTCCTTCGCCTCGACGAGCCTCTTACCTATCTCGAAGCAGGATCGACGGGCATAAGAGATTGCCGCATCTAAAATCCCCGACGTCTGCGTTTTTATAGCGTTGATTTCCGCGGCAATAACCGCGGCGCTTCTTGTGATTTCGTTTCCCATAGTATGATCCTTTCTGTTATGCCGTTTCGGCAAATTCATCTGAATTAAATTCCTTGAAGTCAGCCTCCAGCACATCGGCGAGAAGCAGACCTCTCAGCTTTCCGTTATATATCCTGTTCTGTCCGCGACGGAGCTCTGCAAACTCGGCGAGCCTCTTTTCTCGGCTGATCTCGGCAGCCTTTATATCCGCCTTGCCAAGCCGCGACTTGACCGTTCTGCGCCATTTCTTAAGGAACTCTTTGGCCTCTGCGCGATCTACGCCCTCATCGTCGCCATAGGTGCGCAGCTGCCGTATCGAGCCGTCCGGCTCAACCTCCATAGTGTACCAGGGCGCGTTCAGTCGCTCATTCTTCCTCAAAAAGCAAATAAAGCTCTCGTTTTCTTCGATACGCTCAAAGTAGAGATAAGTACCGTCGTGCTTCGGTCTTGCAATACAGTGACCGAGCAGATACCCCTCCACGAGCACGTCCTGGATTCCCGCAGGTACAATGACAGAATAGGTACCGTCCGACCACTCAAACGTACTGCTTACCCTCTCGCATACCGCCTTGACGCCGGGATACCGCTCCTCAATGGTGCGGACCTCCTTTGCCATACCGCTTATATGCTCGTCTATCGTATCAAGCCTCGTCTGCATCTGCGCCTTGTGCAGCTCAATATCTCTGATGCCGCACAGCTCGGCGTGACGCCTCTTGACGTTCTTCGGGAACAAGGTATAGCTGCCGCCGCCCTGGGTGTATTTGCCCTGCATATTGAGCATATCCCGCCACGTTACCGCAATGTAATGCGCGTTTGTACCGCAGAGCTTTCTCTGCTTTTCTATGTAGTTTGCTATCTTTTCGGGTGAGGCTCCGTGATTTAAGGGCTCTGCAACCTCACTCGGCATTATAGTTTTGTCACAAAAATACTGTATTGTCTTTTCGGGGAGCTTATAGCCGCACATAAAGGCAGCCCGTAGCCACGCGAGATAAACCACGCCGCCTTTATTCTCTCGGAGCCTTGCAACACCCTGACCATCAAGACCGAGCACGCTCTTAATATCGTTACCCGGCATCAGATGCGCCTCGGAACAGGTAGTTGTAAGATCGTAAACCAATCCGTAAAAGCCGCCCTTTACGAGATACTCCATTCTCGGCTCGTCGATGTATTGCAACAGATTATTGTACTGCAAATACCAACCGGCCTTTGCCGCCGCCTCAACGGTGTGAAGGTCGTACCTTGTCCCCTTGAGGGCGGATACGTCGGGATAGCAGTATCCTTTCGAGTACTGAAATCCCCAAGTATTCTTGTCCCACCACTCGCCGGAGGCATAGAAAAAGATCTCCTTGCCGTTCTCAAGGTGCTTTGCGCCGGTCAATACGGCAAGAGAGCCCTCGTTTATCCAGACAGTCTCCCCTTCAGAGGTAAATCTTTTTGAAACGTACATCTCCCGCTTGATGGGACACGGCGCCCCTTCTCTGTCGTGATATGGCTGTATCAGCGTTATTCTTGAAGAATAGATACGATCGTTTGTTTTACACCGCTTGTCGCATCTGACCCGCGCTCCGCAGAGAGGACAGTCGTAATATTTTCCGTGCTTCATCTCGGGAAGCTCAAACCGCTTTCCGCACACCGAGCATGCATACTCCTTTTTCGGCTTTTTCTTCGTACCCACCCCCCACTCAAAGGCAAAGTGAATCCCGCCGAAAACGGTATCGTCTATAAAGGCGCGTATATCGTCGGGATAAGGCGGCAGATCCTTCAGCCAATTATTGATCCGCTCCCGCTTGCGCTTGCAGGTCAAAAATCTTCGACGTCTCGACGTCGAAGCCTCGACCGCGCCGACGTAATCAACCACGTCGTAATCGCAGTATCTGCCTACGGTATCTCCAAACTTCGCCTTGAGCCAAGCCTCCGCTTCCTTTTCCCCGGAGATAAGTCTGAATCTGTAGTTGTAAGTACTGCCCCAATAGGTATATCCACCGACGGGGATATATTCGAGCTTTCCCGTACTCCAATTCTTACCGTCGGTACACACGTTAGCAGAGGAGCCGGCAGTAAGATAGTAGACGCCGATGCGATCTCCCTTGCACCCCTGCCACAAGCCGATAATAAGCCTGTCGCCGTTTATTACCGCACGAAGGCGGATGTTGTACCTGTCCTCCGCCTTATCGCTTTTCTTTCTACCGAGCTTGTATTTTTCCACCTTCTCGGATAGATACCAAGCCCATATTTCCTTTTTCGTCCACTTATTCGCACTCATCGGGATCCCTCCAAGCTCTGTATATAACTCCCGCCTTTACCTCTTCGCCATGAAGAAAGACCAGTTTTTCATAGCCGTGGCCGCTTCGCGCCGTAACGAGAAGCGCAATTATCTCCCCGTCTTTATGTGCCCTCGCACGGGGCTCCTCGCCTACGACTATTGCAAATCCGTTTGAATTTGTTTCTGCCACCCTACGCTTTTTCTCCTGCACCGTCACGCGCGTACTGAGCGGCCGTCTCGGATGAGAGAGGATATAATTTACCGATTCCGCAACGAACTGCGCCTTTGTCAGACGTCTGAGAATTTCCAGCCTCGTGCAGCTGATTTTAGTATCCGAGCCGTTCTCGTGGACCTCGCCGTCAGCGTAACAGATCCAACACTCGCTGCCGTCGAAATCATAATAATAAGAGAGACAGTCGAGTGGATTCTCCGCCGCGTGGAAGCCCTCCTTTACGCAGGTCGCGTGATCGCACACGTTAAGACCTACCTTGAACTTATAGCCCCTGCATTTAAGACCTTTATCAAACATCTTGTATACAAAAAGCCCCATACTTACACCTCTCCTTCGGGAAAAGCGTTGAACAGATCGAGGATCATAGCCCCGCTGCTCTCTTCGTCACCGAGCCCGATAAGATCATCGTCAAGCTCGCAAGGAATACTTATTCTGAAGCTCACAGTCACCTTTGCCGACGGAATATAGAACTGTACCGCCGCGGCGTAAGTCTCAACGTCGGACAGCTGCGGCTTGTCGGGTCCGACCTTCTTAAGTATTTCATCGACCGCATCCGCCACCGTACGCTTGCACTCCACGACCTCACGGGCAAACTCCTCGTCCTGGTAGCAGAAGCGCGTAAGCATACGTGAGATCTCCTCTATCAGCGAGGATCGCATTTTCACGAAGGAATCCAGTATGTTTTTGTTATCAGGCATCTTCAATTCCTTGAGCCTTGCCTTACACGACTCGGTAAGCTTGTCCTTTGACAAAGCGACTGCTCTTTCCGCCTCCAGCTTGTCCGCCGCCTCGTCGGCTATGATCTTTTCCACGCTCTTCTCCATTATCCGATCTCCTCCATGTAAATTTTCAGAACCTTGCCCTGCGAGGCGGCTCGCTCGTTCTCCGAGCCGTGAAAATTTCGCAAGGCGACGCACCTTGTATTCTCAAACATAACTCGCCTTGACGTCATTTCCTCCTCGCCTCCTTCCATATTCTCTTTATCTTCCGCGCCGATGCCTTCATCGCACGTATAAGCCACGGGTACGCCGCCGCAGGGCATCTGCCATGATACTCGATAGTATACACTTTACAGTTAGGGTTCTCGAATAAATTAAATTTAACGAGTCCTCCGGCGATAGCATACACCTTTTCGTCAAGCACGACCTCGCCCTTGTCCATATCCGCGATAATCACGCGGTATCTCGGCGAGAGCCGCCCCTCAGCCCGCTCAATCTTCAGATTTTCCATAAATACCTCCATTTTTGATTATTTTATTGACATTTCCATCGAAATAATGTATAATAGAGGCGTATCTAACCACCACGTTGGACACGCCTTAGACCGTAAGCGCCCTCACGCTTACGGCCTTTTCTTTTCCCCGGGCAGAGCCGCCCTCACAGCCTCGACAGGGACTCCGAGCACCTTTGACAGCTTCTCGAGATGCTTTCCCTTCGGGACCTGCTTACCCGTACCCCAGTTCCTGACCGAGCTTGTGGATACGCCAACCCCGTCGGCAACTCTTTCCAGCGTTAAATGGCTCTTACGCATCAGCGCGTATAACGGCGTCATATTCATCGCGGCACCTCCGGTCGCATCTCCCGACCACATCCGGGACAGAACTTCCAACTCCTCTTCCCGCGATACCTGCAATTCGAGCAGGGCTGCGTACTGTGCCCTTCAAGCCATACGGCGGTATCTCGCTTGACCTCAAGCCCGCGCTCCGTGAGCATATCCGCCAGCTCCTCAATGCTTCTAGCCTCGCGGATGCACTCCGTAAGTAATGCAACCTTTTCGTTAACCGTCATTTCCTTTTACACCTTTCATTAACAAATTTTCAGCACCTTGCCCTGCAAGGCGGCTCGCTCGTTCTCCGAGCCGTGAAAATTTTGCAGAGGCGGCACTCTATGTATCGCCAAACAACCCCGCCTCAGCCTCTCCGATCCTAATATGTATTACCTTCCGCTTGACGATCGGCGTAGGGTCGCACAGACTCGTTACCGGGTGCAGATGGTCGCGCACCGTCACCGCCTTGTATCTCGGCGTAAACAGCGTCCTGATGATCTCAAGATATATCAGCGCGTCCAGCATCTTCGGGAATATATGAAGTACCCCATCTCTGATAACGTACACCAGCCCCTGGTACTGCCAGAGCTTTATCGGCTCGTTTGTCTGCGCCCTCCTCGTAGGCTCCTTTGTGTAAAGGGAGCTGTCGGCTCTGCCGACTGAGGGATTGTCCTTCTCCTTTGCATTCCTACCGTGCCACCCGTCACATATAGCCGCCACGATAACCTCCCTCTCGGCCGTGGAGAACATAGCCAACACCGACTCCACCTCCGCTACCGTCATATCGAGCAGCCTCTCTGCCAGCCTCTCAATGTTTGTTTTCATATCCTTATCCTTTCTATGTAAAATTAGCTAACGCCACCTTGGGGATCCTATAAACGCGGTTCTTGCCGCCCTTGCCGAAATCTATTGCCGGCAGGGGATTCACACGGCGCTCGATCCGCGCCGTTACAGCTCTGCGCTCCACGCCGAAATACGCCGCAGCCTCAGCCACCGAAAGATATTCCTTGCCCGGATACATCTCGTCCAGCCGCGCCAGATTCTCGCGGTAATATTGCTTCTCTCTTGCCATTATATTTTCATCCTTTCCTGCCCTTCAATCGGCAGCTTCCGCAGCCTCCGCGTACTGCTTTCGACCCCCTCCTTGGGCTTGGGCTTTGCCTTTGCAGGCGCCGTTACGCGCTCCGCAACACGTACTGCCCTATCGCTGACCTCGTGCTTTGTCCTCGCCACCCGCCAATAGCAAAAGGGATCCTTGCGCGGATAAAGCACCACCGTACCGGTGTCAGGACGGTAATACCCATCCCATGAGCCAACGAGCGCACCGTGCTCGTCCCTCTCGTCAATCCCGATCCTCTCCCCGGGGACAAGCCGCCTGTTTGCTGTCAATGTTGTTTTCATCATTACCTCGCTTTCACGAACACCCGGGCCCTCGCGTACCAGACGCCAAGCTCGTCACCGTCAAGCATTACCTTGATCTCGTCCTTTGACACGTAGGAGCAGTACACGTACTGCGCCGACCGCAACCCCAGCACTCTCATCGCGGCATATACCGCTTCTCTGACCTTCTTAGTCATAAATACCTCCTATTCAATTCTGTTTTTTGGGAAAGACTTGCAAAGAACCTCGATACTCACATCTAACAGCTCGGAAAGTTTCATAAGGTTCTTCATAGTAGGAACGGATTTTCCGGTCTCCCACATAGCAATAGTTGTTTGGCAGACACCAAGTTTTTCCGCGAGATATTGCTGAGTCAAGCCTTTTTCTTTGCGAATTTCTGATAATATCAACGTGTTCATCTCCTTTTTATCTCCTTTTCATAAAATTTCTGCCAATCAAAGCCGAGCACCTCGGCTATTTTTTTGCGCTCCGCCAAGTCACCTTGTGTGACATCATCGCGTAAAAAATAAAGCCTCTACCGAGGTATTATAGTAGCGCGCCAGCTTAACCTTAACTTCATCTTTTGGTGTCCGATGCCCATTTTCATACATAGCAAGTGCTGAGTAAGAAATGCCGCATTCCTTAGCTACCTCGCGAATGGTCTTGTCGCCGCGTAGCGTTCTAAGTCTGGCACCTATCGTCTTTGCGTTCATATTCTTCTCCTTTCATTTTTTTAGTTAATGAGGTATGAATAAATAGGGGTAATTTTAAGTCAATTCTGTGTTATAATAAAATTGCCCGCGTCAGAAAGGGGGACGCAATGAGCGAAAAGCAACTAAATCTTTATAGAACTATTCAGATCGATGCCGGTGCTATAGGTTACGATCTTGAAAAATTCATTACTGAACTTATGTCTCAGCTCGAAATCGGTGATCATGATAGAGAAATCCTGAAAAAAGGCTTCAACAATTTAATGTTCACCATTAACGAAATGGCACTACTTATCTCGAAGACCGCTCAACTGATCTTTGAGAAGTAAAAGCCTCGGCAAACTATTTAAGCGATAATTTTGCCGATATTTATGTAAAAAAATCGGCGCGGGCATCGCATAAATATCGGTTTTTTTCGCTTGTTTCTTCGCAACGCCATCTTTGTCCTCTTTCGTGACATTTTAATGATAACACATATTTTTTTATTTGTCAAGCGATTTTTGCAAAAAGTCCTTTTTTGTGACATTTGCACAAATCGTGACTTTTTTTCTTGACTTTGTTCACGAATGGTGATATTATTACATTGTAGAAATCACAGTAGGAGGTTTAATATGTTCTCTGATATATTAAAGCAATTACGCAAGCGTCACGGCATGACTCAAGGTGACTTGTCCAATGCATTGAAAATTTCCCGTAGCACGATTGCTATGTATGAAACCGACGAGCGCATGCCGGATCACGAAATGATGAAAACCATTGCCGAGCTTTTCAACGTGGATTTGAATTATCTCTACGGCATAGCTCCAAAGAAAGGCGTCAAGATCCCTGTATACGGCTCCGTCGCCGCCGGTGTTCCCATCGACGCCATAACCGATATCGAGGATTATGAGGAGATCACCGAGGATCTCGCCCGCACCGGCAGCTTTGCCGCGCTGAAGATCAAGGGCCACTCCATGGAGCCTAAATTCTCCGAGGGTGACGTGGTGATCGTCAGACTTCAGGAGACCGCCGAAACCGGTGACATCGCAATTGTCATGGTGAACGGTGACGAAGCCACCTGCAAAAAAATAAAAAAGATGCCCGAAGGCATCATGCTGATATCTACAAACCCCGACTACGAGCCGATGTTCTTCTCCAACCGCGAGATCGCCGAGAAGCCCGTCCGCATCTGGGGTAAGGTCATCGAATTAAGGGCTAAATTCTAAAAACTATGAAAACATTTTATAATCTCGATGCAAATGACAGACAATTCATTCAAGAGGAATTGTCTAATCTGAATAATATAATTTTCAATTTTTTCCCGCCGCCTACTCCTATATTTAAATATATTTTAGCCATCGCCTATATCATCTTCTGCGGTGTAGCATATGTGTCGATCTCGATTTATATTAGTCATATCGTTGGCTTTATTGCTTTGGTAGTATTGGGTGGAGCACCTTTATTTTTCACGAAAAAAAAGAAAAACAAAAACACTAAATACGCTATACCCAAACAATCTGCCGATATTTTCTTCACAGTAGAAGAACATCTTACCCCTGAACAGGAGTTAGCTCGTGAAGCAATTCTGATAATGCAACGGTGCATTAGAATCCTTCAATACCCTCGTAATAGTACACTGCGGTGTGTCGCATATACTCATACCGACGGGCTAAATGTTTATCGGCAATTCATTCGCTATTTCCCATCGTATAAAAATAAAGACCTAAAATATTTGATGAAACATTACACTTGATCTCTCCAATTTTCTCATAAGGAGCATTTACATGAAAAAATTCATTTGCCTACTGTTAGCCGCACTTTTATGTTTCTCTTTCTTTTCTTGCGGTCAATCGTCTAACAACGACCGTAACAGCGGTTCTGCAAAAGAATACGAGGACACACGCTACTACATACTCAACACCTCATCGAAGAAATATCACCGCACCGATTGTAGCTACCTTCCTTCCGAGAAGAACTCGCTGAAGATCCTGCGCACACAGCTCTCAGGCTACACAGGTTACACCTCCTGCGGTCACTGCGACCCCTGAAATTCCAAGTCGTCTGTGAAAATAAAAAAGCCCGCCACAGAGCGAGCACAGTAACAAAGAAAGGAGAGCTTATATGCCAAGACAAAAATTAAAGCCCCGTAAGGACGGTAGATATCAGAAGGCTATCACCGATCCGAGAACGGGAAAAAAGATCTATTTTTACGGCGCCACCGAGCGCGAGATAAACAAAAAGATCCTTGAATACAAGGAGAAGATAGAAAACGGCAGAACCTTCGGCGAGCTTGCGGATATCTGGTGGGAAGAAACCTACGATACCCTCGCACCACAGACCTTAAAGGGCTATAAGCCCGCCTTGAAGAGAGTGATCGACGAGTTCGGAAAGACCTCCGTCCGCGACATTCAGCCCCGCGATATATCCGCATTTTTCAAAACTATGACGGTGCAGAGCTTCGCACAAAAAACGATAGCAAACCACCGCATTATCTTAAATCAAATTTTTAACTTTGCCATTCTCGAGGGCGAGCTGCAATACAACCCCTGTACCGCTGTCAGAGTACCAAAGGCGGCGAAAAAGACCCGCCCACCCGCAAGCACCACCGACGAGGAAAAGATCCTCACCTCGGATCACCCGTGGCTCTTTCCTCTCGTCGCCCTGCTGACAGGACTCCGCAAGGGCGAGATCCTCGCTCTTCAATGGAAGGATATCGACTTCGACGATAACACGATCTCCGTCACAAAGAGCGTCGAACACATCGGCAAGAAGCCGCATATAAAGTCTACCAAGACCGAGGCAGGCGAGCGACTTGTCCCCCTCCTTCAGATCCTGAAGCAAAGACTCGAACCGCGCCGCGGGAATCCCGACTCATATATATTCAGCGACGACGGCGGCTCCTCCCCGCTCTACGAGCACCGCTACACAAGACTCTACAACGACTACAAACGCGACGTCGGTATCACCTGCACCGCCCATCAGCTCCGTCACTCATATGCAACGATAGCCGTCGAGGAGGACGTCAACCCGAAGGACCTTCAGAACGCCCTCGGCCACGCCGATATCGCCACCACAATGAACATCTACGCCGCCGCCCGCAAACGCTCCGTCGATAAGGTCGCCGAAAAGCTCAACGCAAAATACACCACCGAAACGACCTAACGCCTACCGCCTACCTACCATCCGCACCACCCCTATTATTTGACATCTTTTTGACATCTTTATTAACGCAAATCTACGCCAAAATTTGCAAAAATAGGACAAACCCAAAAATCAAAAAAGCCTTGAAAACACTGAGAAAATCAGCATTTTCAAGGCTTTTCCTTATGGCGCAGAGGGAGGGATTCGAACCCTCGTGTGCGTTAGCACAAACTGATTTCGAGTCAGCCCCGT
>CAZABU010000027.1:0-16438 GCA_964483225.1 uncultured Ruminococcus sp.
GGAGAATGATCCCCACGAAGCACCCTCTGTCGTCCACGACGGGAACGAAGTTGTGCTCCTTGACCTGCTCGATCAGCTGATTCATCGACGCGTTGTGATAAAGCGGCTTGGAATTGTCATAATCCAGCAAAACGCCGATGCCGACCCTCTCGGTCTCTCTCATATCGTATCCGCCGTGTTCAAGAAAGAACCTGAGCAGATCGTCGTTCCTGAGCGTACCGACGAATTTCCCCTCCGAGTCAAGGACGGGGATCGCCGCATAGCGGTGAAACCGCATTTTCTCCAAGGCCTGTCTGACGGTGCAATCCTCGGTCACGTACTCGACAAGGCTCTTGGGAACGATAAATCTCATTATATTCACAGCAGGCCATCCTCCTTGCCGAAGCCGTGAAGCGCGGCTCCTATAACGGTGGCAAACCTGGATCTGTCGGGTATGGAGAAATGCACGCCGTAGCCCATCTCGTTGAAGGCGGCGAACTTCTCCTTGCAGTAATCAAACTGCGTAACGTTTCCCGTAAGGACGATCTCCTTCACGCCTACCGACCTGGCGGCGAAGATGGAAACCATACCGACGGTTTCAAAAACCAGATTCATAACTCCCAGCGCAAGGTCCTCGCCGGTAGCAAGGTCGGAAACCTTGCCGAAATTCGACGCTGTCAGCTCTCGGGAGAGGGCGCTGAGCGAATCGCTTGCAGTCATGTGCTTTATGCGAAGGTCGATATTCTCAAGGTCGCCGCCTGCGGCAAGCTCCTCGATGTGTGAGCTGTTCTCCGCCTTGGTCATAAGCTTCGTAAGACCGAGCAGCGTACCGCCGCCAACGCCGGTACCGCCAAGATAATTCATCTCGCCGCCGCGTCTTGCGTGGACCATCGCCGTACCGGTACCCATACTTACCACCAGAGCCTCGTCAAGGCCGGAGAGGTAAAGACCGCCGATACCAATGCTGTTGAACTCCTCCACCTTGCGGCAGTCGAGTCCGTAAAGATTTCTTTTCACGTGGGAGGAGCCCACACCCGTCATCATCACGCGGGTGATGTCCTGTATTTTAAGACCGTTCTCATCGGTGAATTTTCCGAAGGCGCCGTAGGTGGCGGTGACGGGATCGTTTGCTCTGACGAGCTGAGGCTCAATAAGCTTACGCACGCCGTCCTTTTCCTCAAAGGCGACTATCTTCGTGGTGCTTCCGCCCACGTCGATTCCGACTACTACGCTCATTCCGCGGCCTCCTCTCTCTTCGCTCCGGCAATAAGCCCCTCGAAGGAAAGTCCGTATCTGTCTGCGATGTCCTTGGCATAGGATTTGCCGTCGGGCTTCGCTCTGTGTATCTTGAAGGAGCGGCGTCCCTCCTCGATTCCGGCAACCAGGGTATCTATCCTGACGCCGCCGTTAGCCTCGGAGCGGGCGTTGATCTCGGGTATCGCCGCCGCCAGCTCGTGAAGGTGGGTGGAGAATATACCTCTGCACCGCATAACCGCCAGGGCGGTAAGTATCTCGGAGGCGATATATGATGCCTCGTATGAGCCGGTGGAGGAAAGCGACTCGTCGAGAAGGAACATACTCCCGGCGGTAACGCTGTCAAATATCTCACGAAGTCTGGCGCACTCCTCGCCGAGTCGGCCCTTGTCGATGGTGTCGTCGGCACCCTCGGGGAAGTGAGTAAATATTCCGTCCACAACCGAAAGCTTTGCTTCCTTTGCGGGTACGGGAAGACCGAGCTGGAAGAAGGCCTGCGCCGCGCCGACGGCAACGGTGATAACCGACTTTCCACCGCGGTTGGGGCCGGTCAGAACGTATATACCGGCATTTTCATCAAAGGCGAAATCGTTTGTCACGATCTCATCGTCTATAGCCAGAGCGACTCTGGGATTGTAAAGCTCCGTCGCGGAGAAGGTGCGTCCGCCGGACACGATCTGCGGGAAAGCGACCCTGCAGCCCGGGTGGGTCGAGAGCTTGCGAACGAGCTCGGATGCGCGGGCAACGAACTCGATCTCAGGTAAGAGCCTGAGAAGAAAATCGGTGTTATCCAGCACGTACTCGCCGACGATACTGCGCCAGCCCTTTACGGAAGAGCGGAACACGTCCTCAATTGCCGAATTGAAGGCGCCGACCAGAGCCTCCTGCTTGTTCTCGCTCTGCCCCTTGCCAAAGGGAGAAAGCTCCGCAATGCAGGTAAAGGCGTCGTTCTTGAAGGAGAAGCGCAGGATCTTGTCTAAGACCTTGCCCGACTTGAACTGCTCGGAATTGACCGAAATAACACCCGCCGAGATGGGACGGAGCTGCCGGTCGAGATTCACACCTACGGTAATGCTGCGCACCTCGTGGACACGGGAGGTAAGCTCCGCGAGCTTGCGGTTAAGCTCGGCGTAATACTCCGAGCCGACGAGCTCTGCGGCAAAATCCGCAAGAGCCGAAAAGGCAGGTCCCGTGATCTGATCGCGCACGGCGCCGAGCCCCTCTGCAAGGGTATCTATACAGGTGACGTAAAGCTCGATCTCGGTAATGCTATAAAGATAAGAGTCGGCAGGCGAGTTCCCCGAATCACGGTCAAGCCTGCGCAGCTCGGCAATATCGTTAAGTATCGGATGCACCTTGGCGAGGGTCTCGCGGATCTCGGGCACGCCCTCAAGATCGGCAAAGGTGCGCTGACGGTAACGGATAACGTCCTCGTCCATAGTGAAGAAATCCGAAAGGCCGGAGCTCTTGAGCCCGAAGATCTCGGTGAGCCCAAGCTCGTCGCAGACCTGCTCGGAAATATCCGGGAGATTAGCCCTATCAAAATGGCGCTCCCGCTCCTCGGCGGTAGGATATAAAAGACTGATAAAACGCTCTTCCATAGGACTCCCTTCCGCAGGCATCAAAACTCGCCCGCTCAATTCAAACCGTCACAGGCGTAAAACCTCGCCTGCGCAAACTCTACTGCCACAGGCGTGACCCACGCCTACGCATAATTATAGTATTTCGCATCTATTATAACACATATATTTTTATCTTTCAAGGGGTAAATTTAATATTTTTTTATTTTTTATAATTTTTCATCAAGCAAACGGCAAGCACCCTCAACAATAAATCCGCCCCTCCGCCCGAAAGCCGCCGAAGAAAAGCGGGCCTGCCCGACATATCAATCGACAAAACCACCCGCGCGCCTCGCCGGGGATTTCAACCGCATTCGGCAATAAAATGCAGTTTTTGCAAATTATTATTTACATTTTAATAGCGCTGACGCGAGAAAAACACCACACCGATTTCTCGGTGTGGTGCTCATTGTTTTTATGCGTTTTGCAATCTGATATTATTATGCCGCGGGAGTAACGGTTACGGTGAAGGTAACTTCCTGTACATCGTAAGCAAAGCAATTATTGCCGATATTGATGTAATAAGTACCTGCCTCGGTTGCCGTGTAAACAACGTCAGCACCGGGAGCGGTATAGTAATTGGTAACTGCATCAGCGGCATAAGTATTAGCAGTAGAAGCGATAGCCATCATTGCATCTTCGCTGTGAGGCCAGTAATCGTAGGAAACGTGATTTGTTGACACAAAATCAGAAGAAAGGGTGATCGTGCAAGCAGAATCAACGGTGATCTTGTACCATACGCCGTCAGAGCTGGAAACGTTAGCGGTATTCTCGCCTACAACTGCGGTATAAGGAAGAACGCTGGAACCGTCGGGCTCAAGCTCGCCTTCCTCGAAGGAAACGGTGTATGCAATCTCGCCTGCCGACTGATCAGCGGTCATAACGCCGATGTAGCAAACGCCTGCGGGAGCACCGTAAGAAACGGAGCCGGTACCCTCTTTTGCACCAGCTTCATACGAGGAAGTGGCAGGAGAAATTACGAACTTAGCGTTCGCGTTATCAGAGGATACGGTAAGATAACCGGTTGCGGTAGTGGTAACCTTATACCATACGTAAGAGTAGCCGCCGCCAAAGTTACAGGTGAAGTCGCCGGTAACGGTTTCGGGCTCGAAGGGATATTTTGCGGAGCCGTCAAGCTCGTGCTCGCCTGCAGCGAAAGTAAGATTGAACGCGATGGTTGCGGAAGCGGAAGCATTAGAATCGCCTACGAAGAAGGTAGCAGTCGCGCCTGCTTCAAGGTAGAATCTGATGCTGCCGGTGTTGCTGTAAGACCAAATGTATACGTCGGAAGCCATTGCGCCAAGGGAAACGCCCTCAAATGCGGAGGTAAGAGTTACGTATCCGCTCTCTGCACCGCCGGTAATCTCATAGTAAACGTTGCTGCCGGTGTAATCACAGGTATGATCACCTGCCCAGTTTTCAAGAACGATAGGATTGTTCTCAGTACCAAGCTTGTATGCTGTTGCCGCGCTGAAGGTAACAGTGGAGTCACCCTTAACAAGAATGTAAAGGAAGTCGCCATCGGCAATATCGATAACTACACTGCTGTTCTGTGCGGAAGCAGAGGTAAGAGCCTCAAGGTCGGTACCGTACTTAACGTCTACCGCGCCGGTGAAGGTAAGGGTAAGAGTGCCGAGCATATACGACGTGTAATTGAAGTAAGCATAACCGTCAGCATCAGCACCGTTCACGTCAAGAGAATTGGAGCTGTAAGTAGAAATACTGATAGGTCTTGTGGGTGAGCCCTTACCCGCATATTCGCCGGAAGTGATAGTGTAAGTAGCTTCCGCCTCATAGCTGAAAAGGTTAATAAGAGCAGTCTCGCCTGCCTTGAGGTAGATAACGTAGCTGTCGGCTTCATAATCATACTTGTAGTCAAGGCTATAATCAGCGGGGAATGCGCTACCATTAGTTGCAACGAGAATTATCGAACAATCTGCAGTTGCGGTGTAGCTGAAGTAGTAGTCATGCTCACCTGTGTAGGTTTCATTAAAGGGAAGGCTCTCGATAATGAAGGGGTTGCTCTCAGTACCGTCGGGCTCAACAGGAGTTTCTGCTACGGTAGCAGTGAGCGTTACCGCTGTACCCTCATCAGAGCTTACGTCAGCGTAAATCATATAGGTAGTAGTTTCGCTGGGAGTAACGGTGGTGCCAAGAGGACCATCAGCGTTAGTAATGAACTGCGCGCCCTCTGTAAGAGTAGCAGTCATACCTGCGTTAACGGTTACGAAAATAGGAGTGTAATAAGTAGCGGTGATGTCCATAGTGCCTGCACCTGCTACAACGTAGGGGTCGGTTTCGGAGCCTGTGCCTGCGAATGCAGCATCATCCTCTACATCGCCTCCGGTAGAAGTACCGGTTGCTGTAAGCTGTACCAAAGCGCCTGCCATGCTGTCAGCATAAACCATATAAGTGGTGGTTACGGTAGGAGTAACGGTGGTGCCAAGAGAACCGTCAGCTACGGTAACGAAGGATGCTCCAGTTCCAAGAGTAGCAGTCATACCTGCGTTAACAGTTACGTAAATAGGAGTGTAATAGTTTGCAGAGATAACCACGGAGCCCGCACCTGCAACAACGTAGGGGGTTTCCTCGGAGCCGTCGCCGGTGATTGCAGAAGCCTCTTCGTCACCGGAAGCGGCTGCAAGAGTGTAGGAGGTCATGTTGTACATCATTCCGGTAACTACGCCACCGGTGATAGTAAGGGACATTGCACCGGGATTCGTAATTGCCGAACCGTCAGCGTAAAGAGTTACTACGCCGTTCTCGTAGGTGTAGGTTACTACCACCTCGTTAGACATAGGAGGAGTGAAGGTGATGGTATCTGCGGTTATTACAACAGTGAAGCTGTTGCCCCAATCATCGGTTGCAGTATAAGTGCCTGCAAGTCCTGCGGGCTCCTCTTCCTCTTCGTCACCAGTAGGCTCAACAGCCGTGAGGGTGAAGGTGTTGCCGTTGTAAACGCAAGAAGTGGGAACGCCGTCGGTAACAGTGAAGTCGAGCATCAGTGCATTCACAGCGGTGCCGTCCTTGGTAAGAGTTACAACGCCATCTGCATAAACGAAGTCACAGGTGTAAGGATTTGCGGTGTTGGGAGTTACGGTAACAGTACCGGTAGTCTTATCAAAGACAACGACTATGCTAGCAGAACCCAGAGAAGCACTATAGCTTGCATCGAAGGGATCTTCGGGAACGTATCCCTCGTCCTCTTCGCCGGTAGAGGAGGGCTCATCAGCATAAAGCTCGATAGTGAAATCGCCCTTAGTAGCAGCACCAACAGAGAATCTGAAGGTCTCGCCGGCCTGAATAGTAACTACTACAGCGCCGCCAAGATTGCCGCCGCTAATCAGATCGTTGTAATCGATGTAAGGAGCGTCTTCGCCGTCGATCCAGAAGCCAAGACCTGCGGGAACGATGAATGCATAGTCACCTGCAACGGTAGCGGTGAATTCGTAGAAGTCTATGTATTCCACAAGGTAATTATCGGTAACGGTTACGGTAATATCCTTAACGTACTCGCCGTAATCATCTTCCTCTTCCTGCATCTCAACTGCGATCTCAATCACGCCGCCGAGATAGTCGGTGGTAGATACCTCATAGGTAATGGTAAGAGGACCTTGAGCAAGATCGGCCTCGGTAACGGTAACGGTCATAGGAGCGCCGTAGGCCGCGTAGTTGAAGCCTGCAAGAGGTGCAAGCACGCCATTCTCGGTAAGAACGGAGATAACGTAAGTGCTTGCATAGTAAGCAGTGAAGGTAACGTAAGTAGCACCGTCAGCCGCAACGAGAACGTAGGAGGTATAGCCACTGTTTATAGTGGTATCGTACTCGGGCTCCTGCTCTTCAGGCTCGGTAGCGCTGTATGTAAGAGTTGCGGTGTACTCGCCTGCAACGCTCTCCTCGCTGTAAAGGTTGATAATAACAACCTCGCCTGCTGCGAGCTCAAATGCCTCGTTAAGAAAGATGTCAGCCTCGGTGTAAAGGCCAAGGCCGTTTGCAGAAATGGTGTACCAGCCTGCATTTTCAGCAGTCAGAATGTAATAAACGCCATCGAAGGCAGCGTCGCCCTCTGCGAGGGTAAGGGTATTGTCGCCAACAACAAGTGCGGGAACCTCAGAAACCATAGCGATAGTGAAATCGGAGGTGATGTCACTCTCGGCCTCTTCAGCCTTCACGTAGAAGGTGTAGGTCTCGCCGGCGAGCAGAACCTGCGTGGCGGAGTTGGAGTAATGCCAAATAATGAAGTTGCCGTACTCGCTCTCGTAATATGCGCCAAGACGAACACTCTCCTCGCTTGCGGCAAAGGAATAATTACCGGTAACGGTAGGAGTGAAGGTCACAGCGTTGGGAGCATCAACGAGGATCGGGAAGTCCTCAACCTCGCCAACGGTAACGTCGGTGGTGTCAACCGCATCAACGAACCAGTTGAAGGTGAAGGTCTCAGCGTCGCCTGCCTCGCTCTCATCGTAATGAAGAACGGTGAAGGTAAGCTTCTCGCCTGCCTCGGACGCGGACATAACGTAGTAAACGTCACCGCCAAATCCATCCCAGACGATAGAGGATTCGAAATCGAATATGTAGTAGAGACCTGCAGCGGGAGCAGTCCAGGTAACCACGTAGGTTACACCGTTAACAAGCTCTGCCTGACCATAAGATACGATGTCAAATTCGTTAACAACTACAGCGTATTCGAAAGTTGCATCCTCAGTGGGAGCGCTCCAGAAGTCCTTCTGAACATAGAAGGTAACCTGCTGATTTGCCTCAGTGGTGGTGAAGGCAAGAGGGTTACCAAAATCAGAGAACGCCGCATCGGTAGCAAAGGTGAGCAGCCAATCACCGTTATAAATAACGTAGCTACCGGGGGTAGGAACGGTTACGGTGATAGTGGTGTTTCCAAGCCACCATCCGCCGAGGTCCTCGACGTCAGCAAGAGCGACGGTCACGGTGCCGGAAGCAACTACGTCGGTAAGATCAAGCTCCTGCATATAGCCGCAGACGCATCCGTCCTCGGTATAAGCGTGAGCTGCCTTATCAGCAACTGCAACATCACAACCACAGGTCACTGCGTGCCAGTGATTGTCAGCATCCTTCGACCACTCGGTCGCATAGGTGTGGGCACAGACAACGTAAGCACAAGTATCGCACTTACCGTCCTTGCCGCCGTTAAGACCGCCCGTAACGTCAGCGTGAGCCGCGAAATCTTTCTTTCCGGCATCATCACAGTCACAGGTGGGTGCATACCAATGCCCAAGCTCGTCAGAAGACAGCGTGGTAGCATAAGTATGCGTGTGCTCGTCAGGGGTCTCGCCAAGAATATCACAGCTTGCAAGGCCAAGAACCGCCATCAGAACACAGAGAAGTACAAGTATACTTCTTTTCATGGGGATTTTCCTCCTTAAAAAATTTTTTTATTTCAATATATATGAAATATAAAGAAATACTAAAGAAAATTAGGTTTCCCGCGCGGGGGAGCTGATCAGGGCAGATAGTAAACGCAGGCGAAGAGCCATTGGTCGTCCTCAAGGGCGTAGACCGGATAGTCCTCGTTGGTTTCTACCCAACCGTTTCCGTCAGCAAAGTAGCGCTGACTTATGCAGAAGGCCTGAAGGAAGTCCTTCAGCGTCTGGGTCACGGGATAGTAGCCCTGGCTGTTTGAGAGCTCGACGAGTCCGAGAGCGTACATACCACTGTCGTCAACGTTTCGGCAGTAGGAGCCGCATCTGTCACAGCCGAGCATACAGGCGCCGACACAGGTGCCCGACTCTCTGCAATAGCAATCGCTGGTGCAAAGATAGGGGCCGACCTCAAGGGCGGGCGGGTCGATTATAAGATCCGCAAAGCCCTGGATATACAGCTTGTGGTTGTATATCTTATTAACGGTGAGCGACGCATTACCCGGGTCCTCAATATGATTGAAGGGCAGGTCGGTATATCGGTTCGCCGTGGAGATAGCCGCGTAAAGTATGGGGCCGTAGCCGCCGGTAGCGGCGTAAACCTCCTCGTCGTAGTAGTGATAGAAGCCGTCGCCGCCGTCAGCCTTCGCCCAGTACTTGAACTTTGAGCCGTCGAACACACGGCGGTTGGTTCCGCTGACGTTTACCGAATAGGACGAATCCGCATAGGTGATCGTGCCGGAATTGTTGAAGCGGCATTTCACAAGATAGTAGATCATGCCCTTTGCATAATTCTCGTTCAGCGCATCGAAGGCCGCGCCGCCATTTTCGTAGGCCTCAACGTAAGCATCAACGGCAAAATATCTGCTACTCAGCTGCATAAGCTCGTAAAGCGTCTTATGGTTGACCGAGGCGCCGTCTATCTCGAAGCGAAGATTCTGCGCGTTCCAGGTGGGGAAGGTGATGCTCGAAAGGAGCTCATAGGTCTTTGGCAGCATATGCAAGTCAAAGAGGCCGCCGTAGCTTGTGGAGTCATAACCGGTTATACTGTGAGCAAAGCTCGCAAACTCCGAATACTCCATAGCCCCAAGGCCGCGCAGATAATCATAGGTATCTGCCAGCTCCTCGTCGGGAGTGATAAGCTGCTTTTCGTAATTCTGACCGGTAAATCCGCCGTCAAGCTGTATAGCAAAGTTTACATTTGCGGGGTACAGATCGTTTTTCGACGCGCATCTTACCGCGAAGGTGAAGACGTTACCGATCATATCGTCGGAGATCTCGACAACGTATCTGAAGTTCTGGGTAAAGCCGGAGCTTATACCGCCGTCGTCAAGGGTATGTGAAAGATACTTCGCCGCGAAGGTACCCGTATATACGTCGATATAGGGGTTATATTCCGAGGCGGTCACGTCCACCCAGGACTCAACGGAGTAGGTACCCGCCACTTTGGGCTCGAACTCAAAGTAGATAGTGCTCGTGGAGCTCTTTATGGATGCGGAATAGACCGCAAGCTCCGAGAGCCCGATACAGTTGTAGAGCCCGCCGCCCTTACCGCCTCTGGTGCTGACGGGTCTGACGGTATAAACGTCGATGACCACGTCCTTTTCATAGTTGGTGGCAATATAGGCGTTGGAGTTGTAGGCGTAGGTGGTGTCAAGGCCCTGGAGAGTGACGTTATAGTCGCCGTCAAGACCGGTGACCTGAGCCTTGCTATCCTCGCCGAGGGTTGCGGTGTAGTAATCGTAGCCGTTGGTCCACTGGACGGTAAGGGGCTCATCCTGGACGTAGGGCTCATATTCCTTGTAGGTAGGATTGAACCACCGGACGTAAACGGTGAAGGGATCCTCGGTTTCCGTTCCCCCTCCGGGAGTGCTTCCCTCCCCCTCGCCCTCATTGCCGCCGGGAGCTTCTCCCTCGTGGTAAACGCCGTCGCAGGCGGTGATAAGCAGGGTGGAAAGCAGGAGCAGAAGTGCTATCAGCTTTTTCATAATATTATTCATTTAGCACCTCCGGTTTTCTTGAACAGCGTCTTGATATCTGCCCACGTTATCTTCCTTATTATAATATCAATGACAAACAGTGCCACCGCTATAACCAGGAGAGGAATAACGTAATTTGCCTTATAGGTGGTCAGATACTTTTCGTCGTTTTCAAGATCTACGCTACCGTCGGAGGTAACGCTGCCTCTGTGCCTGATGGCGGAATGGAGGGTTGCCGCATCGCGCACGGCAAACGCATCGTATTCCGGCAGATAGGAATAGCACATCTTCGTATCCGAGGAGAAGCTGTACGCTCCGTAGGAATAATCGATATGCAGGTTATATACTCCAAGCTCGGAGGCAAGGAACTCGTAGTAGTAAAGAGAATTTGCAAACACCATATCGTCGGTGACGACGGTACCGTCGGGAGCGGTAAGCGTTACACTCACCTTCGCCGTGGGATGTATCACCGCGGGGGTCAGCTCGACCCTGCCCTTGGATACGCCGACCTCGGCAGTCACGGTGTAAGCGTAGTCCACCTTCTCCTCGGGTGTATTGGCGGTAAGAATATTACCGAGCATCACTTGACCCTCGGTGCCGTCACCCCAGCCGGATACCCAAGCGCCGGATATCTTCGAGGTGAAGCAGGAAACCTTACCGTTTCCGTAATTCCAATAGGCGTAGAGCGGAACCTCAACCACGGCGTCCGCGGATTTCACGTAGTCCACGGTGACCGGCACGCTTGCGCTGGCCTTTGCCTTACTGCAGATAAAGCCGCCTATATTCTCAAGAGAGGCAACGCCGTCAAGAATGGAATCGAAATGCCTGTTTACGTTGACCTCGGAGCTCTTTTCAATAACCGTTTCGGTCAGATCGTCGGCAACCGAGGAGAATATCAGCTCCTCAAGCTCGCCCTCGCGCTCAAGATTGTAGTAAGTTCCGTTACCCTTCAGCGCGATCCTATTAAGTCGGTCGATACCGTCGACCTCGGTACAGTAGGTGTTGATACAAGAGGTGATAATGCCGTGAGTGTTGTAGGCGTCCTCGGCGTTATCCCAGGCCTCGGTGGCCTCGTCGGTGAAGGACATACCGTCGGATATGAGCATTACCTGCATATCCTCGTAGTCCATCTTTATCATCTCATCGTAGGTGTTTCTGAGTCCCGCGGAAAGGCAGGTACCTTGCACGGGTTGGGTGATCTCGCTGATCTTTCTGGCGATAGAATTGCGTTCCGACGCGGGGACGGGGTGCTGGAGCACCTCGCTGGTGGCGGCCACCGTGACGATACAAACGTAGTCGTCGTCGGAAAGAAGGCTCAGCAGATATATCGCCGCATCCTTCGCCATCTGGAATCGGTTGGCCTGATACATACTTCTGGATATATCAATAACGATGCCGTAGAGCTTCGGGTCGCCAACGTTGTTGCCGTACTTGATGGGAAGCATATCCTCAAAGGATTTGAGAATATCGTCGCTCTTGT
Source organism: uncultured Ruminococcus sp. (assembly GCA_964483225.1). Taxonomy (GTDB): domain Bacteria; phylum Bacillota; class Clostridia; order Oscillospirales; family CAG-272; genus UBA1740. The sequence goes on from CAZABU010000027.1 coordinate 11,702, forward strand.
TCTGGATCTTCGTATCACCGACAACCACAAGGCTCTTTCCGAAGAGGGATACGGCCTGCTCCAGGCTCTCGACGAAGGAGGTCATATCTCCGTTTCTTCCGCCGAACAGGTCACGCACGTCGGTGTTGGAGAGCATTATCTCGTCATACTCGCACATCTCCTCGATAGTACGGGGTACGACCCACTCGCCACTTTGAGGCTTTATATAGGCGTCGATCTGCGCGCGATCTCCGTAGAGAGCGGTTGCAGCATCAAGATCGGCCTGCAGGGAAGAAATAAGCAGCACCTTCAGATCGGCACACACCGTCTGAGAGAAGATGAATTCGTTGTTTTCGGAAAGCTCGTCGCCCTCCGCAGATATCTCCACGCGGTATTTCATATCTCCCGCAGCAGAGGTTTGTAAATCAAAGTTTACAATATTGTAGCCCTGAGTAAGAGCCACAGCCTTCTTGTCAAGCTCATCATCGCCAAGATAGAGGGTAGCTATCGCATTCACCTCATAGCTGGATCTGACAAGGAGAGCAACGGAGGACTCGTGATTGATATACGTGGTAGCGGTGGTGTCTGCCGCGCATATCTGCACCTCTTTTGCATTCTCATCAAGGTTGGTGTCAAGGAACATAGCGTCGACGCGAACGTTCTTAGCGTAAAGCTCCTCGACGGTGTCTACGAAATCGGACACGTCGCTGCCATCGGTCATCAGCGCGTCGGTGATAAGCACGATACGCTTGATCACGTCATCCTCAAAGAGATCCGAGGCATAATTCAATGCCGAAATAATATCCGTAGAGCTATTATCCACGGTGGTAGTGGAAACCGAAGGAATTCTGACGGAGCCCATGGGTGCGATGACCTCGCAATCCCTGCCGAAGCAAACGACGCCCATCTCGGAGTTGGTAGGAAGTCCGTCCTTTACCGCGGCGATATATCCGTCAACGGTATCGGTCTTATCCCTTGCGGAATGAGAAACGTCGGCCACGACTATAACCTGGGTCTTCGTCATAACAGTGGTGACCGAAATGCCGGCTGCCGCGAGAGTCACGCAGACAACGATCACCAGATGAATAACGAGCGATGCAATAACGCTCTTGCTTCTGTTGTCCTTCCTTATGGCGATAAGGTACGGAACTATGACTGCCAGAAGCAGCGGCAGGGCGATAAAGAGCAGATACGGATTATCGAAGCTGATATTTATCATAGCAATATACCATCCAATCCGCAGCGAAGATAACCGCCAACAATATAAACAGAATCACCAACGGGTCGTATTCTCCGTCGCGACCCTCGTTACCTGCCTCGCCAAGCAGGCTAACGCCCTCCTCGGTGATATCCGTCGCGCTTTCCGCCTCAGGAACGGCGGAATACACGTTTATCTGTCTTTTTACGCCGCCGACCGTGAGCATAACAGCATAGTCGCCCACCTCGGAAAGCGTATGCTCCGCGCTGGCACTCTCGGTGGAAAGATACACCGACTCGCCGGAGGGTGTTACGATCTCCACGCTTTGTGCCCCCGCGGGAACGTTTACCGTCATTACGTCGCCGGCGTGATACTGTACGCTGTCAACGACGTAGGGGAAGGAATACTCAAACAGGTTCTCCGTAAGAGTAATAAAATCTATCATAAGCGGCAGATTGGACGCATGAAGATCAAGCGCCATCACCGCCAGACGGTTTCCGTAATTGTTGGTTCCCGCAAATACTACGGGATTTCCCTTATAAGACAGGATCGTGGTGAAATTCTTATAAAGACCGCACTTCACGTACTGTCTGATATACAGATCCTCGCCGAATATACCGCCGGCAAGCTTTACCGCGGTAGAGGAGGAAGCCTTCGTCAGCTCCAGCGCCTCCTGGGACTCGAGGATCATTTCACCCTGCACGCTGAAGCCCGCGTCGGGAACGCTTCCCTTCGGATTTATCATCCAGACCGAGCCGTCAGAGGGCAGAGCCTCGGGCACGAAGGACTCGAATATATAAAGTCCGTATCCGCTGCCGTCGGTATAATCCTCGGTATCAACGACGTCGACGTCGGTACAGCCTATCGCAGTCAGAGCCGATTTTATGAAGAAGGGCTGATCGCTTACGATAAGCACGCTGTAGGAGTTTTCATTTTTCAAGTCGAGAACGGTCAGCGTGTTGTCAAGGATGAAGCAGTCCTCCTCCTTCACTCGCAGCGTCGCCGAGCCGAACGCCGACACGTTAGCCGTAAAGCTCACCTGCAGAGGAGTATCGGCGGTCAGATTATAGATCTCTGTCGCTGCCGGCTCACCCGAACCGTTCAGATAGAGCTCCAGAGTGACCGTGCTGTCACCGGAATAAGAGGTAAGCTCCGCGCCAACGCTGAGCACTCCGTCGCTGACGGTATACACGGGCTTGGCCAACGCCACGTTTACGGCCGCCTCTCCAACGCGCACGACGGTCACGTTCTCGCCCGCATCGTAATTCTTATCTGTGATAAGATAGGTGCGCATAGAGCTGTTATCGTTAAAGTACGCCTGTGCCAGAGCCATCGCGTCGGTATAATCGTCCTCAACGTAGGTGGCCCGGATCTTCTGAACAAGCTCCTTTGCTTCCTTTTCATCTCCGAGCTTTTCAAAAACGGTGGCCGTAGTTTCGCCAACGGAGATCAGAGTGAACACGCTTCCCTCCGCCGCATCGTCGATAAGCTCGATTATCTCGGCCTTCGCCTCGTCAAACCTCGTGCCCTCGCCGCTTTTCATATTCATACCGGCGGAGCCGTCGAGAATAAAGCAATATTCATCTGCCGCGCCCGGAATAATAAACACCGGGTGAGCGATCGCAAGAGAAAGCACCGTAACGGCGAGGATCTGCAGGATAAGGCTGATCATTCCCGCCAGCGGATTGAAGGGGTTCCTGCGCTTGAGGAACTGCTCGCTCAACCTCCAAAGATAGGTGGACGCCACCGTCTGCTCGGAGTACTTGCTCTTAATTATATAAATGATTATCAGGATGGGAATGCCGAGAAGCCCGAGCAGACCCAACGGATAAAGAAAATTCACTTAAGTACCCCCAAATTTACCATCTTGCCGAAGAAGACCTCGCTTACGGAATCCTCCGCTCCGACCAGCATATAGTCAGCACCGCGGGCGGCACAGTAATTGCCGATCCTCTCGGTCACGTATTTAAGCGCCGCCTTGTATGCCTTGGCGATATCGTTATCGATGCGCTTACGGTAGGTCAGCTTAAGATCCTCGGAGTCAAAGAGATGCACCCTGCCGCGAAGCTGAGGGTTGAGCTCCTCTCTGGAGAGAACCTGTATACAGAGTATGTCACGCTTTTTATCGGCAAGATAGTCGATAGCAGCTTCAAAATTATGTTCCGTAAGAAAATCCGAAATGATCACCGAGAGTCCGTCGCCCATACCGACCTTGCTCGGCAAAATAGCGTCGCTGATAAGACTGTCACCGTAAAACTCAATTTCGTTAAGCTTTCCGATGCCGTTAAGGTAGGATTCCTTTCCCACCATACCCGACACGACCTCGGTCACCTCACCCTCGCGGATGAAATATATCGAAACCTTGTCCATCTCGCAGACCGTGAGATAAGCGATAGCGGCGGCGAGCCTGATGGCCATTTCCGCCTTACCGCCCTTGCCGTGCTCCATAGAGCGGCTGGCGTCAATATATATCCGAGTGTGCATCTGTCGCTCATCAAGATACAGCTTCTGATAGAGCTTATCAAAACGCGCATAAGCGTTCCAGTCTATCTTAGAAACGTCGTCTCCGGGCATATAATCGCGGTAGTCGGCGAACTCACAGGAGGAGCCGTAGGTCTTACTCTTGCGGTTTCCGCCAAACATTCCCGCCACGTTGTTTTTGAGAACCATCTCAAGGCGCTCAAGCTCCGAGAGAAAATCCTCATTGATAACAAGCTTGCTCATTACTTAGACTTCTTATTTTCCTTTACGAGCATAGCGATAACGTCCTCGACGGTGAGCTTCTCGTTGATGGCGTTATAGTTTATCTTGACTCTGTGACGAAGCACGGGAGCGGCAAGAGCGTCTATATCATCGTAGGAAACGTTGTAATTTCCGTTCATAAGCGCACGCACCTTCGCACCGGTAACGATAGCCTGTGCGGCTCTGGGAGATGCGCCGTACTTGAGATACTTCTTTGCAGCATCGGGTGCGCCCTGGAGCTCGGGATGTGTGCCGGAAACAAGGTTGACTGCGTAATCAAGCACGTCGTCAACGATGGGAACCTCTGCAGCCAGCGCTCTCATTTCCATTATCTCCTCACCGCCGATAACCGCCTCCGCAGTCTCCGCCATGGTGACCTGAGTCATCTTAACGATGTCGGAAAGCTCCTGACGTCCGGGGAAGGTCATGATCAGCTTGAAGATGAAACGGTCCATCTGCGCCTCAGGAAGAGGATAGGTACCGTCCTGCTCGATGGGGTTCTCGGTAGCGAGCACGAAGAAGGGCTCGTCGAGAGCATATGTAGTATTGCCCACGGTAACCTTGTGCTCCTGCATTACCTCAAGCATCGCTGACTGGGTCTTGGGAGTCGCGCGGTTGATCTCGTCGGCCAGCACCAGATTTGCGAAGATGGGACCCTTGCGGAAGCTGGTATTGAGCTTACCGTTCTCGTCCTTTTCCACAACGTTATGCTATATCCTCACCAACGCCTGCGCCATCCCCGAACTCCCGCTCACGCAGATCGTCGTACGCCTTGAAGACGGAACCGACGAGGAGGCTGCGCAGGCCGCCCTTGAGGC
>CAZABU010000028.1:0-15729 GCA_964483225.1 uncultured Ruminococcus sp.
GTCGAAAGGGGAAACACCCCTAAATATTTATAATTTATATATAGTATAGCATACAAAAACTTTATTTTCAATAAAAATAATTATTTATTTATAAAATTTAACAAATATTTTAGATATTTATATAATAAACTTCGGCAGAAGTTTATTCGCGCGCGTAAAAGTGCGAAAAAACGGGGCAGAATTGTGAAAATGCGAAGGGCGGCTCGCCGTTAATCCGAGCCGCCGATAACCGCCTCTATTTCGTCTATGCATAGCCTCGTCGCATCCGCTTTCGCAAATTTGCCAATTGAGATTGACATTTGACGGCGCCGCTGTGGGGAATCCGCAAGACCTCTGAGCTGCTCCTCAAGCAGCCCTGCGCTGAGCTCCTTTTCCGTTATCATAATCGCTCCGCCGCCGTCGGAAAACAGCTTGCCGTTTTTGTACTGATGGTTGTCGGTTACGTTTGGGGAAGGTATCAGTATGGCGGGCACCTTTGCCAGGGCGATTTCCGAGAGAGTCATCGCACCGCACCGACATATCGCAATATCTGCTGCAGGCAAAATGCTCGGCATATTGTCGACGTATGGAAGTATTTTGCATCCGTCCCTTCCGACTGCAAGTTCTGTTCCTCTGTAGCTGTCAAAATACCGTTCACCGCAGGCGTGCAAATGCTTTACGTGACTTTTCCGTAAGCAGTAATTACGCATAACTCCGATGCAGGCATCGTTTAGTACCTTTGCTCCAAGACTGCCGCCGAAGGAAAGCACAAAGATATCTCTTTCGGAAAGCCCGAGATGCCGTCGTGCCGCCGCCCTTGAAAGATTTGAGAAGCCTCGTCGCAGGGGATTCCCGACCTCGATAACGTTATCCTGTCGGCGTAGGTGATTGGCGGTGGCGATGTTATTCAGAAGCACCCGGTCGCATCCCGGCGACAGCAGCCTTGTGACTAATCCGGGATATGCGTTGGATTCGTGTATCAGCGTTGGAAATCCGAGCCGCTTTGCAGCGTGGAGCACCGGCCAGCATACGTATCCCCCAGTGCCGATAACTGCATCGGGCGCAAAATTCCGTATTATTTTTCGGGCAGAATGTTCGGCGCGTAGGGCTTTTGCAATGCTCGAAAGATTTTTTAGTGAAAGACTTCTGCTGATACCGCTTACCTCAAGAGTTTCAATGCCGAGTCCGGCGCTTATCGCCGCGCGGTTCTCGCTACCGCCTGTTCTGCCGATAAAAAGTATATCGCAGCAATCGAACCTTGTCTTTGCCTCTACGGCCATTGCGACGGCCGGATTAACGTGCCCTCCCGTACCACCGCCGGTAAAAATCAGTTTCATAGCTTCCTCACTTCTTTATCAGTGCTCTGCGAGAGATCGAGAGCAGTATTCCCATTTCAAAAAACATCATTATCAGCGACGAGCCTCCGTAGCTGAAGAATGGGAGCGATATGCCCGTGTTGGGTATGGTATTCGTTACCACGGCTACGTTGAGCAGCACCTGTACCGCGCACTTTATACAGATTCCCAAGCCCAGCAGTCGTGAATATGTGTCGTGTGAGCGCAGAGATATCATAGCTCCTCTGCCGATCAGCAGGGCGAACATTGTCAGCGCTGCTGCCGCGCCCACAAGCCCCAGCTCCTCGCAAAGTATTGCGAAGATCATATCGTTAGCCGGCTCTGAAACGTAACAATGCTTGAGTATACTGTTTCCAAGCCCAACGCCGAAGATCCCGCCGGAGCCGATTGCCATCAGTCCCTGTAGTGTCTGCCAGCCGCCCGTCAGCTTATATGCCTCCGGGTTTTGCCATACCGTGATACGCTCCTTCGTATAGTCGGTGAAAAGGGCGAGATAGGTTACCGCCGCAGCTCCCATGCCGCAGAATGCGTATATGTAGCGTGGATTGACCCCTGACAGGAATATGAGCAGCAGTCCGATAGCCCCGAGGATTATAATACAGGACAGATGCTTTTGCAGCATTACGAGGATTATCGGTATCAGCATTATAGTCGCGGGTATAAGCGTGCCGTAAATAAATATTTCACGCCGTCTTCTTTGCGCTGTGGCCTTTTCTTCAAAATCCGAAAAATAACGTGCAAGCATCATTATCATCGTCAGCTTTGCTATTTCCGAGGGTTGAATAGTCAAGGGGCCTATGGATATCCATCTTTGAGCGCCGTTACCCACGAAGCCGATGATCAAGACGAGCACCAGCAGTATCAGGGTGAAAAAATAGAAATGCGGAGTATATCTTTTGAATATTGCAGTATCGATCCTTGCGACGAGCATCATTACTGCGAAGCCGACAAGCAGCCAGACTGTCTGCTTTTTTACAAAATAAAGCGAATCGTCGTATCGCGCCGCGGCGTAAGCGGTTCCCGCGCTGAACACCATAACCGTACCGTAAATGACCACGAGGATTATCGACAGCATCAAGATTCCGTCGGGTGACTTATTCAATGGGCGTTGCGGTGCTTCTCGCTTTACAAAGGGGATTTTTATAATTTTTGCCATTCCTCACCTCGCAACGTAGAGGGGGGCGGTAAGAATGGATATCGCGAGCGTGATTATCATGGCCGCGATACATATTCCGGTTTCCTCCATGCCCGATTTTTCAAGGTGATGATGCAGGGGCGCCATTTTGAATAGTCGCTTTTTGCACAGCTTGAATACTGTCACCTGGAGTATTACCGATACGCCTTCGATTACGTAAACCGCTCCCGTCGTTATCATCGAAGCGGGGTTTTGCATAGAAAATCCGCAGCTGATGGCAAGCGCTCCTAAAAATAAAGATCCCGTATCACCCATAAAGACCCTTGCGGGATGGAGATTGAAGCATAGAAATCCCATTGCCGCGCCGCACATACAGATTGCAAGCAGGGTAGAGTCGGCGTATACATTGGCGGATAAAAGGATTACCGAGGCGCCGATTGCGAAGGCTACGGAAGCGGCAAGACCGTCAACGCCGTCGGTAAGATTTGCGCAGTTCACAATGCCCAGCAGCATTACGACTGCAAAGGGGTAATATAAGAGGCCGAGCTCGAGCTCACCAAAGGAGAAGAGAAGCGCTGTATCGTCGCCGACAAACGCTGCTCTGGCGTACAGAAACAGTACCGCCAGAATCAACTGCAGGAATATCTTTTGCTTTGGGGTCAACCCGCCGTTCCTTTGTCGCTTTAGCTTGGTTATATCGTCAAAGAAGCCAACGGCGGCGTTCCCAAGCGAAAAGAGTAGAGCTATTGCGATTGAAGCCGCAATCTTAGACATTCCGTAGACGGCGAAGAAGATCACACCTACGAGCAATGCAGACGAAACCGATATTACAAAGGCTATTCCGCCCATAGTCGGTGTACCGCTTTTGGACATATGCCATGAGGGGCCGTCTGCATATATCGGCTGGGCTGCGCGGGAGCGTAGCTTAGGTATGAGCTTGTGCTCGATCGCTACCGTCAGCAAGAAGGTAAACAAAAGAGCGAAAAGATATATAAGAAGGTATTGCTGTATCATATTAATCTCCTTCGCATAGGACTTAGTGAGCGAGATGTCGTAGGATAGCGTGGCTTTCTATCGGTTTAGGTATTTTCAAATTTTGTTGCTCTTGCCTGAGTTATTTTGAAGTGCCGACACCACCAGCTCAAGATGCATACCGCGTGATGCCTTGAACAGTATCAGTTCGTCGGGATTGCAGGCTGCCTTGATCTGTGCGGCGGTTATCTCAGGATGCTTTGCGTCCGGGTTAAGGAATATCCTGTCGGCGGGGAATCCGTTCTCGGTTGCCCCAAGATGCACTGCTTCACAGCAGTCGCCGAAGACAAATATATTGTTTAGCTTGCACTCAGCGGCAAGAGCACCGAGCCTTTTGTGCATATCAAAAAAGAAATCTCCAAGCTCCAGCATATCTCCTATCAAAACGCTTTTTTTAGTAAAGCGACCGTCTGCTCGGAGCGATAGAATTGCCGCCTCAAAGGATTCGGAAGAAGCGTTGTAATAGTCTGATATAACGGTCAGGGTGCCAATGCGGATCTCGGTCTGCCTCGTATTTTGTTGCGAAATTTCAGAAATTCTCTCTTTGATATGATCTTTCGGAGCTCCTAAAAGAAAAGATGCCAAGAGTGCCGGCGCAAGACAGGATAGGTGTCGCTTTTCGTAGGAGAAGAATGGAACGCTCGATATTTCGCTGTCGGCAGTATAGATGTCGATGCCACCGCTTTGAGATACCGACACACAAAGGTCGGCATCTCTGTTGTTGACGGCGAATTTTTTGGCTTCTTTTATTGACAGCAACGGTTCTTGAGCCGGGACGATCAGAAGTCCTTTTAGTCCGTCGGTCAGTTCAAGCTTTGCCGCTGCGATCGCCTCTCTTGAGCCAAGGCGTCCAATGTGTGCTGTGCCAACATTGGTTATTATTCCAATGTCGGGCCGTGCGCATTTTGAAAGCGCGGAGATCTCTCCCTTACCGTTCATTCCCATCTCAAGGATCAGGAGCTCTGTATCAGCCGGTGCAGAAAGAACCGTCAGCGGCAGTCCTATATGATTATTGAAATTTCCCTCGTTTTTATGGGTCTTGAATATTCCGTGAACCAAGACGGATAAAAATTCCTTTGTGGTTGTTTTTCCAACGCTACCCGTTATTCCAACGGTGTGTTTAAGAACGGGGAGCCGCTCCTTGTAGTAGCTCGCCAACGCAAGCAATGCCCCCTCGGAGCTTAAAACGCGAACGTCGGCCTTGTTAGATTTACCGAGGCAAAATGCCCCCCTGCCTTTCGCAACGGGGATAAATTCCTCGCAGCTATTTCTGCTGCCTGCAAGTGCTATGAACAGATCGCCTTCTTCAAGCTGGCGGGTGTCTGTGGAAACGTAGAAAACCGTTGCGTTATTGCATTTCAGCTCTCCTGCCGTAGCTTCGCAGATTTCCGAGAGCGTCATAGGTATGCCCAGTTTAACTCTCATTTCTTCGCGCCTCAAGGGCTGCGCGTACGATTTTACGCTCGTCAAACTCCCGATATCCCGACTTGTCTATTGAATATCTCTCGGCACCCTTGCCCACAAGGACGACTATATCTCCGTCCTCGGCGTTAACTATTGCGTTGGTAATTGCCTCGGCTCGGTCCTCAATCACCTTGTGGGTATCACCGGTAAAGCCCGCGAGTATCTGCGTTATTATTTGTCCGGGATCCTCTCTGCGCGGATTGTCGCTTGTGACCGTGATAAGATCAGAATACCTTTCTGCGACGGCGGCCATTCGCGGCCGTTTGCTTTTATCCCGCTCTCCGCCACAGCCGAATACCGTGTGCAGCCGTACCGATGACGGCGTGTATTTCCGTATCTCCGAGAGCAGAGCTTCCATAGCCTTGTCTGTGTGCGCATAATCTATTATTACCGTAATTCTATCTTTTATTATTTCAAACCTGCCGCAGATACCGTTCATATCCGCAAGAGCCTCCTTTATAACGCAGGGACGCACGCCGATATCCGCGGCGACAGCGGTTGCCAGCATGGAGTTATATACGTTATGTACGCCCGCGGTTTTCAGCCTCATCGTGAAATTGAAGTTCTTGCCGTGATACATATATTCGACTCCCGAAAAGCCTCCATCCTCCACGTGGGTGGCGTATACGTCGCCCCTCCAGAGAACCCCTACCGATATCGAATTCTTCCAAGACTCTTTGTATAACCGCCGTCCGTAGGGGTCATCGAGATTTATTACAGCCGTCCTCGAGCTATCGAGCAGTCTTTTTTTCGCGGCGAAGTATTCCTCCATATCCTTGTGAAAATCAAGATGCTCAGGCGTGAGATTGAGAAATATTCCGTAATCGAATTCTATGGGGGTTACCTTATCTAAAGCGAGCGCGTGGCTCGATACCTCCATAACGACGGCGCTACAGCCCGAAGCCTTAAACTCGGAAAGAGCCGGGAATAGCACCCATGGATCCGGGGTGGTCATTGAGTAATACCTGTCTGAGAGACATTTTTCGGGGGCTTCGATGGCGCCGGTACCTATAAAGCCTACTTTGTAGCCTCCTGCGCCAAGGGCCTTCTGTAAAAATCTTGCAGTACCGGTTTTTCCGTTTGTTCCGGTCACGCCCACCATCAGCATTTCTCCGTTTCGATAGCTCCAAAGCCTCGCACAGGCGTATGCCGCGGCGGCTCTCACGTTTTCCACCTTGATGCACGGAATGTTCTCCCGCACGGTAACCTGTGTGCCGCAGAGTATTGCCGCAGGGCGTGGGGCATCGTCACGCAGGTGTCTTTCGGCAGAGTCGCCGGTTATTACAAGAAGAACGCCGCCCGGGGAATCCACCGCAGTGCCTATTTGCGTAATCTCCTCATTACCAGTGGCGCCGTATTCGACGGCCTCGCGCTTCAATATAAGTTCGGATAGCTTCATTGGTATTCAATCCTCGTAATCAGTATTTATGGCGCGTATTGTGATCACGGTGCCGCGCTTCACCCTCTCTCCCTGCGGTAGGGATTGCTCTATGACCTCGGCCACTGCGCCCGGAGATGACGTTCCCGCAAGCTTCACGTTAAGCCCGGCATCAAGTATCTCTCTTATTGCTTCGGCGGCAGTCAGTCCTACCAGATGAGGAACCTCCGTATATTCGGAGTCGCACATATCCGTGTAAAGTATAATTTTTGATAAGGGATAGGTGAAGGTGTCACCGCCGTCCGGCGTTTGCGATATGACTACCTCGCCCGTACCAACCACCTCGTATTCAAGCTTCAGGGCTTCGAGCTCTGCGGTCACGGTGTTTATATTCATTCCTACGTAGTTCTTTATCTCTGTGTTTGGAGAGCTTTCGTCGGATACGAAATCGAGATAGGGAAGTACCTTCTCAAATAGTGCCGATACGTAAGGCGCGGCAACCGTACTGCCGTATTTCACCTGGGAATTAGGCTCGTCGACGACGATTATAGCGGCGATTCCGTGCTCCGCGTCTGTCGAGTATGCTACCGTAGAGCCGATTCGCAGATAGGAATTTCCGTTTTCGTCGAGAATATCGAATTTTTGGGATGTGCCTGTTTTTGCCGCCACGTCATAACCGCTGACTGCCGCGTTTTTAGCACCTCCGTCGCCGTCCACTCCTTCTATAAGTATCTGTGAAACGCTCTTTGCCACCTCCTCGGAGATCACGCGCCGTCTGACGTCGGTTTCGTGCTCGGATACGATCTCTCCATCCGAATTTATCACCTTGTCTACAACGTAGGGGGTTACAAGCTCGCCTCCGTTTGCAACGGCGGCGATTGCGGTCAGATGGTTGATCACGGTGACCTTGAAGCGTTGCCCGAAGGATATGGTCGCGAGCTCGGTTGAACCGATATTCTCTTCATTATGAAATATGGTAGATGCTTCGCTGGGTAGGTCAATGCCCGTTTTTTCAAGATAACCGAATTTTTCTACGTAGGAATAGAAGCACGATGCACCGACTCGCTCAGCCACCGCGATCATACAGGGATTGCAGGACATCTGGAGGCCGTAGCCTAAGGAAAATCCGCTTCCATGGCCGGTGATCTTGTGGCATCTTATACGATAACCTCCGACCTGACAGTAGCCGCTGCAGGAGAAGGTGTCGCTTTCCTTAACCGCACCGGTATCCAAAGCCGCCGAAACGGTGACGATCTTGAAGGTAGAGCCCGGCTCGTAGGTTTCGCTCACGGCCTTGTTTGACCACATAATCTGCATCAGCTCGGATTTATAGGCCTGATATTCGTCGGTTCCGGGGATATATCCGGAATCCTCAAGCTTCTTTGCCGATTGGGCGTCAAGGGTGAAGGGGTCGTTGGGATCAAAGGGGGAGGAGGTTGCCATCGCAAGTATTGCGCCCGTGGAGGTGTCCATAACTACCCCTGTTACGCGATTGGAAACCGAGTGGTTTATTCTGACTGTTTCAATTATAGATTCCAGCTCGGATTGAACGTAGGAGTCAATGGTGGTCACGAGGCTGTAGCCGTCAGTAGCGGGGAAGTATGCTGAATACTCGGTGTCCAGTGCGTTGCCGTTTGCATCCTTGGCGTAAACGTAGTAGCCATCCTCTCCCTTCAGCAGATCGTCGTAATAGTATTCAAGGCCGTAAAGCCCTTGGTTGTCGCTACCCGTGAATCCAAGCACGTGCGCTGCCAGCGTGCCCGACGGGTAGACTCTGGAGGTGGAGGCCTCTGTAAAGACGAGCTCCTCAAGTCCCTCGTTTTGGATAAAGCTCAGCACTCGCCGATACTCCTCCTCGTCGACGGCCTTTTTTATAGTCACGTCAAGCACGCTCGACGCTTTTATCTTGGATTCAATTTTCGATTTATCCATGGAGAGCGCTTCTGCCAGCCCCTCGGCGATAAGCTTGCCGTAATCCTTGCCGTCCTCCTTCGTCCTGAGCTTTATATCCCTTGTTGATATAAAGATACGCCACACCGTATTACTGGTGGCAAGAAGGTTCATATTTGAATCGTATATGTTACCGCGGTTTGCGCCTAGGGCGGAGGTGGTAGTCACCTGGTCAAAGGTCTTTTCTCGGTAGTAGTCGTAGTTGATGTAATCGAGCCTGAAAATACTGAACAGCAGGTACAGGGCAAAAACTGAAAAGGCGGATAGCACCGCTACGGCTCTTTTGACCGTGGATTTCTTTGGATCGACCTTCAAATCAAATTCTTCCTTAAAACAAAAATATAGCGACGGTCGGATAAAACCATCGCTATATCATATTTTTGATTTTTCGAATTTATGAGAGATTACCGAAATTTATACGACAGTATCGGTCATATCGGTCTCGGGTAGCTCGTCCACCATGCTTGTTTCCTCGGTGGGGACGGAATCGGTCATAATTCTTGCACCGACAAGCACGAAGGAAAGCATAAAGGTACAAGCGACAACGGCGGAAAGGAAAGCAGATGCCGACGCACGGAAGGGGAAGGCCTTTATGGTCTTATCCTTCACGGGGGGCTGTTTTATGGTGAGCTTGTCACTTACGTACGAAACTACCATAGCGACGGCGCGCTCTCCTTTGCCGACGTTACTTCTCTGGAGGACGGGCAGGAGAGAATCTTCCTTCTTCTTGCCTGCCTTCATCAGCATATAATCGCCGAGGGTATATTCTGTATTCTCATTCACAACGGTGAATCTGTTCTTCATGCTTTCGTAGAGCTTATCATAGCTGTTGGTATAAGAAGTCATTTTTCTTCTCCTTTTCAAATTTTTTGCGCAACTCTGAGCTTTGCACTCCTTGCGCGGGGGTTGGCTTCGAGCTCTTCGTCGCTCGGTAAAATCGGTTTTTTTGTGAGCTCCTTCAGCAGAGGCTTCTTTCCGCAGATGCAAACGGGGAAGTCCTTGGGGCAGGTACAGCCTACGGTGTGGGCCTTGTAGCTCTGCTTTACTATACGGTCCTCGAGGGAATGGAAGGAGATTATTGCGATGCGGCCGCCGGGCGCCAGTGCGTGGGTGGCAGTATCTATCAGAGGCTTTATCGCGTCGAGCTCGCCATTGACCTCAATGCGTATAGCCTGGAAGGTTCTTTTTGCAGGGTGGGGGCCGTCCTTGCGGGCTGCCGCAGGGATAGCACTCTTAATTATCTCTGAAAGCTGGTGGGTAGTTTCGATGGGCTTGTTCGCACGTGCGGTGCATATTGCCGATGCAATTCTCGGTGCGAATCTTTCCTCACCGTAATCGTAGATGATCTTTTTCAGCTCCGCCTCGGAATAACCGTTTACAACCTCATAGGCCGAAAGGGGAGCGCTTCTGTCCATTCTCATATCGAGTGGCGCATCGTGCATATAACTGAAGCCGCGTTCGGGAGTATCGAACTGATGGGAGCTGCAGCCGAGGTCGGCAAGCACTCCGCCGAGATTGTCTATCCCGTATTTTGCGATAACACCTTCGATGGAGGAGAAATTGTCGTTTACAAAGGTAACTCTGTCAAGGTAGTCGCGCAGTCTTTCCGTTGCTGCGGCTATGGCGTTTTCGTCGCGGTCGAAGCAGATGAGTCTCGAGTTCTTGCCCATTCTCTTGGCAATTTCAAGAGAGTGACCGCCGCCGCCTGCCGTAGCGTCTATGTAGGTATATCCGTCGCGGATATTGAGTGCATCAATACATTCGAAAAGGAGTACCGACTTGTGAGAGAAGGGAAGGTCTTTCATATCAATAATCCTCTCCGTGTGTTTTACAGTCCGTATTGACCGAGAACCTCGCGCATATGAGCGAAGTCGCGCTTTTCCTCGCGCTCGTTCCAGAGCTCTTCAGCCCAAACGCGGATCTGGCGACCCGAGCCAACGAACACTACGTTTTTGTCTATCCTTGCGTGCTTCAAAAGTCTGTCCTCGATTATTATTCTACCGCTGGAATCCATAGTGCATTTCTGCGCGCCGCCAAGGATAAAATCCTGAACCTCCGCGGCAATGGACTCGGGGAGCTTTTCAAGCTTTTCCGTATAAACATCCCAATCCTCGGAGGTGTAAATAGAAAGATACGTATCGAATTTTCTCGTGATATAAAAGGTTTCGCCAAGGTCTTCACGGTACTTAGCAGGGATAAACACACGCTTTTTGGCATCTAAAGAGTGTGCCGCAACGCCTACGAATGACATATTTTCTACCTCCTTTCGGGATTTTTGGGAAAATTCAGGGTGCAAAACGGGATTTTGTGGTATTTTGCGGGGAAATCACCACACAACGCTCCACTTCGCCCCACGTGACTATATTATAATACATACTTTTGGAAAATGCAATAGTTTTTTAGAAAAAAATTGAAATTTTATTAATTTTTTTTACGTAAAGCGCCACTTTTCAAAAAAGTTTCTCCAAAAAAGCAAAAAGCCCTTCCATTTTTCGGGCTTTTATGGTAGAATGTATGCGTAGCTTCCCTGCTTGTAATTCAAATCGGGGTGCTCTTACCTCGGACAGCGAGATTGTAAAGGAAGGTTTGCCTATGTCGATATTTTCAAAGCTCTTTTGCAGAAAGAAGGATCCTGAGAGCTATTCGTACAGACTCGAGAGAGCAAAGGCCTTGCATGGGCAGTCGGTGAAATACGTTACGGAAAGGCGCGAGGATAACGAGGACGTTATCGGGCGCGGCGGAGCACTCGCCGTTCATGGAGATACCTTCATCGTTGACAGCTCCGGAGATCGACTTTTCGTATGCAATATTGCCGAGCTTGATACCGCTATGCTGATGAGCGGTGACGGCGTCATAATCAAAGGCCCGAATCTACTGGAGGACGGCAGGATGAGAACCATAACCGTCCATTTCGTATATTACAGAAAGTGAGTGCCGTAATTTGACTGAAAATAAAAAATATGGGCTTACGGCAATTATACTTGCCGCAGGCTCTGGAAGCAGAATGAACTCTGCGGTTCATAAGCAGCGCATGGAGCTTTGCGGCAGGAGTATTCTTGCAAGAGCAGTGGATTCATTTAATCGCGCGCGCGAGGTCGATAATATTGTCGTTGTATGTCGTGCCGATGAGATGGAGGACATAAGAAACGAATTAAAGGATGAATTTGTAAAGTTAACTTTGCTAATCGAGGGCGGAAATACTCGATTTGAGTCTGCCAGGTGCGGATTTTTTGCGGTTGCTGAGTGCTCGGAATACGTAGCAATTCACGATGCCGCAAGGTGCCTTATTACTCCCGATAAGATTGATTCCGTTGCAATTTTTGCAAAGGAAAACGGCGCGGCAACAGCCGCTACGCCCGTGACGGATACCCTGAAGCGCATAGATGGTGACGGAAAAATTGATCAGACCGTATCTCGCGAGGGACTGCTCTGTGCGCAGACGCCGCAGATATTCAGAAGCGATATATACGCCCGTGCTCTCGAGGCCTTTTCCGGTGATCCGCTTACGGTTACCGACGATAATATGCTGGTTGAGAGTATCGGTATTACAGTCGTGCCGGTGGATACCGGGCGCGAGAATATAAAAATAACGACGTCAGACGATCTGTCTTACGCCGAGTTTCTTATTAAGAAAAGAGGTTGCCTATGAGCGAATACAGAGTAGGTCACGGATATGATGTCCACCGCTTTGCCGAGGACAGACGGCTTGTGCTTTGTGGAGTAGAGATCCCATATGAGCTTGGGCTTCTTGGGCATTCCGATGCAGACGTGGCCACCCACGCGGTTATGGATGCCTTGCTCGGAGCGGCGGCTCTTGGAGATATCGGCAGACATTTTCCCGATTCCGATGATGAATTTGCCGGGATATCCAGCCTGCTTCTTCTTGAGAAGGTGCGGGATTTGATATCCGCGCGAGGTTTTAGTTTGGTGAACGTTGACGTCACCGTGGTTATTCAGCGTCCACGGCTCTCTCCCTATATAAATATAATGGTAGAAAATCTGGCGCGAGTGCTTCGGGTGGAGCAGAGCAGAATCAACGTCAAGGCAACCACCGAGGAGCATTTAGGCTTTACCGGTAGCGGCGAGGGGGCGGCGGCTCACGCTGTCGCGATGCTCAAGCTGGAGGCTTAAGGGGCGAGGTAGCCCTGCGCCCCAATCTGAGACAGCACCTCGCGGCGAGTCACTCAAACATCCGTTGCTTTTCCGTCGGCGCCGTGCGGTACTGCCGAGCTTTCAAATTGGCTCTATAATATTCTATGGAAAATATTTTTCTCGGTTACAAAACAGATCATTAAAAGAGAGGTTACATAAAATGATTAAAATTTCTCCTTCGGTTCTTGCCGCAGATCTTTCAAGCCTTGCCGCAGAGGTGGCAGAAATTGAAAAGGCCGGTGCGGATATGGTGCACCTTGACGTAATGGACGGTATGTTCGTTACCAACATATCCTTCGGTCTTCCCGTTATAGAATGCCTACGCAAGAAGAGCGGAATGGTATTTGACGTACACCTTATGATAGAGGCACCCGAAAGATACGCCGACAGATTCATTGATGCCGGTGCTGATATTCTGACCTTCCATTACGAGGCCTGCAAGGATAGCGGTGCGCTTTTGGACGCTATAAGAGCGAGAGGCGTCAAATCGGCAATTTCCGTGAAGCCGAAGACCCCCGTAGAGGAGATATATCCCTTCCTTGATAAATGCGATATGGTGCTGGTTATGACTGTCGAGCCCGGCTACGGAGGACAGGCTCTGATACCCGAGACTCTTGAAAAAGTTAAAAAACTCCGGGCAGAAATTGAAGCTCGCGGGCTTGATATTGATATTCAGGTGGACGGTGGAATCAATGCTGTTAATGCCAAGGATGCCATAGCCGCAGGCGCTAACGTTCTTGTAGCAGGTAGCTCGGTGTTCAAGGCGGCTGATAGAAAGGCTGCAATTGATGCACTCAGATAATAATGAAAATAGCGTGTTTTCCGCAAGGGAGAACACGCTAATTTTATATAAGGGAGCTTAGCTAGTAATGTTGAAATTTATTTGAGATCCAGCCAATAAGTATGTGTCCAGCTATCGTTTTCCTTTATATTGTCGGGAATTAAAAGTCCCATTCCGTTGTATTTTTTTATTATCACGGCGGCGGTTTTGGGATTTGCCATTTTTTCATCGGGTATCCGTTCTCTGTCTATTTCGCGCCACGTGTCGGTGAACCAGCCCTCGGTATTTGAAAGATGCACCTCCTGCAAGGCGGGACAGTTAGTATATTGGATGCGTGTTACGCCTCGCCCGAGGTAAAGCTTTATCAAATTGTCGTTATACTGGAACCAGGAGGAGGTTATATTGGTAACGCAGTGGGGAACGTTTGCTGTTTTCAGTTTTTTGCAGAATCCGTAAGGGGATCCGGCCAGGTATTTCATATCCATAGGCATGAGCAGCTCGGTCAGATTATCGCAGGAGTGAAACAATGAGTAACCGGCAGCGCGCAGAGAGGTTGGAATTGATACGCTCTCAAGCCGCCTGCAACCGCGAAACGCCATGTTGCCAATGGTGACGATTCCCTCGGACAGTGTCAGCTCCCGGATATTTTCGCAATTATGAAACGCCTCGGCGCCTATGTGTTTTATCCCGGGCGAAAGAGTAACGCTCTTTATCTTTTGGTTATTCTCGAATAATCCTTTTGCTATAGCAATTGCACCCGGAGGGGTAACTATGCTTGTTGCATCGCCGTCGTAGCCGACGATAGTACCGTTTCTTACGGTATATCCGTCAATTTCAAAGCTTTCACCGCTGACGTTAGGAACGATATTGTACCCCATACGTTCCTTTTCAAAATCAACGAACTCCTCGAAGGCGATGGGAGAATTGCAAACGGGGCAGAGCTTTATTTTGCGGGTGTGCTCCTCGAAAAATGTCATAGGTCTGCCGCAAAAAGGACAGTATCCCATGAAAGAAATTTCCTCTTTACCGTTGTGCCGCGCTGTTATCATAGTGATCCCCCTCGCACTCTTTACATTACATATATATTATAGCAGTATTTTTTTGCTTTTGCAATACCGATATAAAAAAACCGCAGACCTTGCGATCTGCGGCTTGGGGATAGTATGCTCCGCTAAAAACATTATAACCCCAAAAGTTGCGATTTTTTAGAATCAAATTCTTCTTGTGAAATTATACCTTGTTCGAGCAACTCTTTGTATTTTTTTAGTTCGTCTGCATTTGAAACATTAGATATAATCTGGGGGGTTCCAGTATTTCTATTGCTCTTGATGTCATGGATTTTTTGCTTAACAAAGTTGCATACTTCGAGCATATGTTCATTTGTTTGCTGAAATTGATCCCAGGTAAAGCTGTTTTCATTAAAGAAATTGTCGGATTTATTATTCATACTACTGCTGGCTGTTTCGAATTGGATATATCCTATTTGTATATCGCACTTCTTAAACTGAACACCTAGACAGTCGGCGAAATAAATCGTTTTTTCGCCATCAGAGAAATTTCCAGTTAGTAAAGATCCGACTGAGTGCTTTGTGGTTAATACAACGCGGTCCTCGTAAATGGTTGCAATTCTACCGCGGTTTCCTTCAAGATAATACTTTGCACCGGATTTCATTGCAATTGCGTGTTCTTCGGGATATCTGATTTTCTCATTTCCTTCAGCACTTTCTATGACCTTGGAATTGTTTTCAGGGGACTGCGTGTCTTTGTAGGCTAAATAGATATCATATATCCAACCGAATCCAAACAATCCGAATGTGCAGAGATAGAGGATACCCATTGCATATTGTTTTTTAGTAAAACGATAGTATCCAAGGTATCCTAATAAAACAGTTAATAATAGTGTCATGCTTTTTTTACGCATTAACATGCGTATTTCCTCCTTAAATCAAAAAGTGCGCAGCAGAAGCTACGCACCGAAAAATGTAGCTCCCTTTGCTACCACACAAATTGAATCGCAACTTGCACTAAAAAGGCAAAGCATACGAAGCGGAGCATACATTTTTGCCAAAAAAAAGGAAAAAGTACACTTCGCCTATGATAATGCAAGTTATATTCAATTTGTGTGGTAGCACTATTATAGCATATAAAGACTAGATTTTCAATACTATTATTGCATTTTTAAATAAAAAAACCGCAGACCTTGCGATCTGCGGTTTTACTGTTTTTTAGAAGTTGAACTTCTTTCTTCCTACGTAGGAGGTATGGAGGGCGTGGTGTGCCGCATGGCAACCGTAGCCACCCTTGAAGTAATTGTCGTAAACCTCCTTGATAACGGGGTTGAGGTGAGACTTTCTCATCTCCATCGCCGCATCCTGGTCGTAGAGTGCCTTCGCACGTACAGCCTTGAGGTCAACGGTATCTCTTACGTACTGAGGCTGGATAGGCTGGCCGCCGCCGTTTACACAGCCGCCGGGGCAACCCATGATCTCAACGAAGGTCCAAT
>CAZABU010000029.1:0-15635 GCA_964483225.1 uncultured Ruminococcus sp.
TTCGGTATTCCCGAGTTCGGTACGCGCGTCCTCCAGCAGGTTCTCGTGGAGGCAAAGCCGAAGAACTTTGCCGATCTTCTTCAGATATCCGGACTTACACACGGAACCGACGTTTGGCTCGGTAACGCTCAGGAGCTTATAAAGCAGGGCACCTGTACCATTTCCGAGGTCGTTGGAACCCGTGACGGCATTATGCTCTATCTTATCCAAAAAGGGCTTGATAATTCCATGTCCTTCAAGATTATGGAGAGCGTACGTAAGGGTAAGGGACTGACCCCCGAATGGGAGGAGGAAATGCTTGCCCACGGAGTGCCCGATTGGTATATCTGGTCCTGCAAAAAAATCAAATATATGTTCCCGAAGGCTCACGCCGCCGCCTACGTTATGTCGGCTATCCGTCTTGCCTGGTATAAGATATACTACCCGATGGAGTTTTACGCAGCCTTCCTCACCGTTGCTCCCGGTGGCTTTGATGCCGAGATAGTCGGACGTGGCTATGACGGAGTGAGCGCTACCATAAAGGAGCTTGAGGAGAAGGGGACCGAGGCCACCGCCAAGGACAATGAAACCTGTCAGACTCTTTATATGGTCCGAGAGGCCCTTGCCCGCGGTGTGAAATTCCTCAACGTGGATCTGAAAAAGTCCGATGCCACGGCCTTCCTCCCGGAAAACGGTAGGATAAGAATGCCCTTCAATTCTCTAAGCGGTCTTGGCGACACAGCCGCCGCAAAGATCATTGATGCCCGCGAAAAGTACGATATCTATTCCATTGAGGATCTGCGCGAGCATACGGGTATATCCAAGGCGGTAATAGAGATCCTTCGCCGCAATCACGTGCTGGACGGCCTTTCGGAAACTAACCAGTTCTCGATGTTTTGATCCGTCAATTCACGCGATTTGAAAAATACAAAAATGGGGCGAAGCTTACGGCTTTGCCCCATAAAAGCTTAGTCGCTTATAAACAGCAATAGGATCAGCATAAGCGCGCATTCCGGATCTCCGTCCTTGGAGAGGAGCAAAAACAGCGCCAGGCCTATTATAAGCAGCTCCTCTGTGCCGATGCTCGAGAGAAATCCACCATCCCGCCACCTTTGTCCGCGGAAAAGGCTCCCAAGTATAGGTATTTCGGAGAGGGAAGGAAATTTGCCGCCCCCCTTTTGCGATCTGCTACCGAAGGCGCCGGCAGGCTCCGCCCTTTGCGCAGGATGCTCCGCGTCCTCTCTCACCGGATCGGGAAATACTTCCGCCGCGCTTTGCTGAAATGCCGTTCCGTCGTAGTTTTCAGGCAGGGTAGCAGGCTGATCGACTCCTGCTGTGTAGCTTCGGGTATACATAGCCTACACCCCCCTCATAGCATCTAAAATATCCGCAATGGATATCATCGTGTCGATAGCTCCTGCGCGCTTTTCGGACAGATAGGGCTTCAAAGAACCGAGCAGTTTCCCCCTGTTTCCGTGCCGTCTCTCAGCCGTCGTGTATGTAACGGAGGCCGGTATAGCCTCCGTCGGTGCCGGCTCGCTTACACCGTCTGTGATTTCGGGAGTGTCGCTCGTTGCTGCCTCCGTGCTGCTTTCTTCGTTTTTTATAAGCCCGGATATCTGCTCTATAAGCTGTGGGTTTTCTAATATGAGCCCGATAACCTTCGATATATCGGGCATGCCGCTCTCACTCATTACCGCCCCTCCTTTTTCAGCTCGTTAAGTAACCGTACCGCCTCCGACATTTTTATTTTGTCCGTATTTACGGTGGCGCGCAGCTTTGCCATCTGATCCTTGGGCGGCGGATTCTTAGGCAATGTGAATCCATAGCTGCTGCCCAGCTTCACCACCTCAGCCCAAAGCTGCTCGTCGGGTAATGCAAGAAGCGCGTTTAGCTGTTCTTTATTGACTCTCAATACAACAAGTTCCTTTCTTCTTTTTACCTCCATTATATGCAAAAAATCCGAAAGGAGTGAAGGCTCCGTGCCTTCGTTTTTACATGAAAATTCTATGCTTTTCCGATACTCACGGAGACGTTCGCTTCTTGCGCTCAGCTCTTGCGATGCACCCCGATGCCGATGCGGTGTTTTTCCTCGGTGACGGCCTTGCCGATATAGAGAGCTTTGTCAGAGAAGACAGACAGCGCCGCCCCTGGTACTTCGTCCGCGGTAACTGCGATCACTTCGGCTACGTCTGCGATTTAGAGGCTCCCCGCACCGATACCGTCACTATTCAGGGCAAGAGGATCACCTTCACCCACGGTGATCTCTACGGTGCAAAGAGCGGGATAGACGGCCTGGTTTCTTTGGCCCTCGCCACCGCCGCCGACGTCGTTCTCTTCGGACATACACACAGCCCCTTTGAAAAATTTATGGAAACCTCAAACGGCCCGCTCTATCTTTTCAATCCCGGCGCCGCCTCATATTCTTATCTGAAAACGCCTCATTTCGGAATTATGACTATATCCGGAAAGGACGTTATCTTTTCTCACGGCGCCTTCGCTTGACTTAGGCGCTCGCTGATGCAGGCGGCGAGCTCGCGGGATATCCCGACGGCCAGCTCCTCCGTATCTGCGCTTACCGTAATTCGCACGCAGGGCTCCGTCCCGGACACACGCGCGAGGAGCTTTCCTCTATCGCCAAGCGTTTCCCGATATTTTTCAAGGATCTGCCTGATTTTTTCGTCGCCATCAAAAATCGCCTTTTGCTGCTTATCCGCCGCAATATTGACGGTTTTTTGCGGCATTTTAGGTATTTTTGCGGCCAGCTCTGATAGTCGCTTTCCCGAGTGTGCTATCTCTCCGAGCAGCATCAGCGCTGTAAGCACGCCGTCACCCGTGGTGGACAGCTCGCGGAATATTATGTGCCCCGAGCCTTCGCCGCCAAGGCAAAATCCGCCCTTTTCCATACTCTCCAGCACGTATTTGTCGCCGACCCTTGCCGTGAGGAGCTTAATATCAAACCTCGAGAGATATTTTTCGAGTCCGGGGTTCGTCATAACCGTTCCTACGACGGTGTTTTTCTTTAGTCTGCCTTGTGCTGAAAGCCTTGGAGCAAGGATCCCGAGAATTGTATCTCCGTCTACGGTACCGCCTCGCTCGTCAATGGCTATCAGTCTGTCGCCGTCACCGTCGAAGGCCACCCCGGCATCCAGTCCCATATCCGTGACCAGCTTCGAAAGCCTTGCCGTATCGGTTGAGCCGCAGCCGTCGTTTATGTTCCGGCCGTCCGGCTCGTCACCTATGCACACGCATTCAGCTCCCGCATTGCGCAGCGCCTTCACAGCAGTCGCACAGGTCGCCCCGTTTGCCGTATCAACGCCTATCCGAAGACCGAAAAGACTGACACCCGTAGCAGAGTGAAGCCGCTTTATATATTCCTCGAGCCCAAGGCGCGCCGGTATAGCGCTCCCGATGCGGTCTGCCTGCGTTGACTGAGAGCTCTTTATCCATTCCTCAAGAGTATCCTCGCGTTCGTCGGGAAGCTTGAAGCCGTCTGGTCCGAAGACCTTTATTCCGTTGTATTCATAGGTGTTGTGCGATGCGGAAATAACGACCCCCGCACCCGCCCCCTCGGCTACGGTAAGATAGGCTATCGTTGGCGTAGGTGCCACCCCGAGCCGTATCACGTCACAGCCCGCCGAGGTGAGCCCGGCAACAAGTCCTGCCTCCAGCATATCACCGGAAAGCCTTGTGTCCCTTCCAATGACGACCTCTCTTTTTTTACCGTCCTCGTATATCATCCGACCGAGCATCTGCCCAAGCCTTGCCGCAAGCTCCGGTGTGAGCTCACTGCCCGCAATACCTCGGATCCCGTCCGTGCCGAATAGCCTCATAGTCCTATCTCCCTCGCTTCCTTGCCATCGAATATACATCTGCTGCCGATAACTCCGCGTACCAGCGCCAGAGGATAAACAAAGCTTTCCTTGCCGATGACGGATCCGGGGCAAAGGACGGCTCCGCAGCCGATCTCCGCTCTGTCACCTATCAGCGCGCCAAGCTTCCGCCTGCCCGTGGCTCGAGCCTCGCCGTCGGCCTTTATCGTGATCTCCTTTTTATCCAGTCGCAGGTTTGATACGATCGCCCCCGCCCCCATATGAGCGCTATATCCGATTATACTGTCACCCACGTAGCTGTAATGCGGTAGCTTTGCCTCGTCGAATATTACCGAGCACTTGACCTCGGAGCTGTTTCCTATAACCGCACCGTCGCCGATGATGACCGTACCGCGCAGATATGCACCGTGTCTGATCTGCGCCCCATTTCCGATTATCGCAGGCGGAAGTATCTCGGCACTGTCGGCTATCTTTGCCGTTTTTGCGACGAAAACTCCGGGTGCACGCTCGTAATAATCCTCGCCGAGTGACGGTGATATAAGCTCGATGAACGCCTTTAATTTATCCAGCGCCATCTCGGGAAACGTGCATTCCTCAAGCAGCGGCCTTGCCAGCGTGTGTGAAAGATCGAATAGCTCGTCGATTTTTGGTATTTTCATTTGTTGGATGCGTTCCTCCGACTTTCTCTTGACTTCAAAATTCAATCTATGCGAAAAACTCGGATGTGTTAAAAATGCATCTTGCAATTTTTGTTCGTTTGTGTTAAAATATTTATATTAGCATCCATTCAAAAGAAAGGAGGGGCCTATGAAGGATCTGCGCGAAATAATTGCCAAGAACATATGTGCTCTTCGTACTGAAGCAAATATGACCCAGCTTGGCCTTGCCGAGCTGCTGAATTATTCCGATAAGGCCGTATCCAAGTGGGAACGCGGCGAGGCTATCCCGGACGTTTCCGTACTTAAGCGTATTGCAGACCATTTCGGCGTTACCGTGGACTATCTTCTTGAGGAAAAGCACGAGGGTACCCCTATAAATGCCCGCGCTATACGCAGATTGCGTAACAGAAATCATTTTATAGTAGCCCTGACTGCTTTCATTGCAGTCTGGCTCTTTGCTACCGTTGCCTTTGCCATTCTTACTGCGGTAAAGACGCCTGTTCCCGCATGGCTTTCCTTTATATACGGCATACCGCTGTCGTTTACTGTCGCTCTGGTATTCAACTCTATCTGGGGCAAGCGTCGACTTAATATACTTCCCGTAACACCGATACTTTGGGGCGTTATACTGTCGGTCTATCTTACCGTTCTGCATATCACGGGACTTAATAACTGGATCCTGTTCGTCATAGGCGCCCCCTTGCAGATAATACTTATGTTCATTCCCGGTGTGTCCTTCTTCCGTTACAGTATGCCAAGGGAAAGGCGGCGTGATATATGATGTATTCAATGCCACCCCGTCCGCCGAAGCAGCAAGGCGACGGACTTGAAAAGCCGAAGCGCCTATCCGAGTTCCCGGCCTATGCCTGGAAGCGGGTCAAGGGCTTTTGTTCCCGACTTTTTTACATAGTTTCTCTTGTTTGGGAATCGGCGCCACTTATGCTCGCCGTTATGGCCGTGCTTTGTATTCTGGACGGCCTTTTGCCGGTGTTCGGTGCTTATATTTCAAAGGATCTCTTGAACGGCATCGCCGCCTTGATAGGCACAAGCTCAACGGGTGACGTTTGGGAAAACATTTTCGATACCATGGCGCCGCTTATCTTCCTCTTTGTTGCTTATTTTATCTATTTATTCTTAAAGCGCCTTCTCGGCAGGATAAATACCATGGTGACCACCATCTCCGGCGAGCTCGTTGTTAATCATATAAAGCTGAAGATTATCAATAAAGCTAAGACGGTAGACCAGAGCTCATTTGACCGTCCCGAGTTTTATGAGAAGCTCGAGAACGCTAACCGCGAGGCCGGTATGCGGCCGATACAGATACTCAGTGCGACCTTTAACGTGGTCAGCGCTATGATATCCGCCATATCCTTCGTTGTGGTTCTCGCTACCCTCAGCATATGGGCGCCGATAATCGTGGTATGCGCGGCGATCCCCGGTGCGATAGTCAATTACGTATACAAAAATCGCAATTTCAAATACCTCAGGCGCCATTCCAAGGAAAGGCGCGCTATGACTTACTATTCCGATCTTATGGTAAGCAAGGATCTTGCCAAGGAGGTCAAGCTCCTCGGTCTCGGTGATACCTTTGTGCGCAAGTACAGGGCGGTATTCGCAAAATACTATTCCGGGTTGAAAAAGCTTATTATGCGAGAGGGAATCGTTCAGATCCTCGTGGGTCTGATATCCACTCTTTGCATATGCCTGCTCTTTGTATTCGTTGCCTACAACGTGATCTTCGGCGGTGGTGAGATCGGTGATTACTCGCTTTACACAGGCGCACTTACCTCCATCACAGGCTACATCTCCACCCTCGTTGCCGCAACTGCTACGATCTATGAGGGAACTCTATTTATAAACAATATGATAGAGTTTATGGCAGAGGAGCAAAAGGTCGTATGCACCGCCAAGGAGCCGGTTTACCCGGTCAAGGGTGGGCGTCACACCATTGAATTTGTGAACGTCTCCTTCTCCTATCCAGGCACCAAGCGTAAGGTCATTGACAACCTCAGTCTGAAGCTTGAGCCCGAGGACACCGTGGTGCTGGTTGGACTCAACGGCGCGGGTAAAACCACGCTGATAAAGCTTATGACAAGGCTCTACGATCCCACCGAAGGTGTTATACTTCTTGACGGAATCGATATCAGAGAATATGACCCCGCATCCTACTATGACCTGTTCGGCATAGTATTCCAGGACTTCGGAAGATACGCGGAGACCGCAGCTGAAAATATTGAGTTTGGTGACGTTCGCCGCTCCCATCTGCGTGATGACGTTGCCGAGGCGGCAATACGTGCCGATGCAGACGCCTTTATTCAAAAGCTGCCGCACGGCTACGATACGGCTCTGACGAGACTCTTTGAGGAGGACGGAATAGAGCTTTCGGGTGGACAGTGGCAGAAGCTTTCGGTTGCCCGCGCCTTCTATAAGGAATCGGATATCCTTATTCTTGACGAGCCCACGGCCTCTCTTGATGCCTTGGCGGAAAGAGCTGTTTTCGACAGATTTGCAGAGCTTTCCGAGGGGAAACTCACCCTCTTCGTTTCTCACAGGCTTTCGGGCGCTGTTGATGCCAGCAGGATCGTCGTGATCGAGGATGGACGTGCTGTTGAGATCGGTAACCATAAGGAGCTAATGGCTCGAAAAGGAATTTATCACCGACTCTTTACAACGCAGGCAAGCAAGTATACGTCGGAATCTGAAGCATCCGAGCCTTAACGCTGAAATCACGCAAAACCCCTTAAAATGTAAACAAAACATCCCATAATGATGCGTTATTGCACCGTTACGGGATGTTTTTTTGTTCTCATTTTTTATGCGGCGTTTTCGCCACCGGTATCGTTTTTGTAGTAATGGGAGCCTGTTATCGAGAAGTATATCTTATCCATCAGAAGACGAATGCCTTCGCTCTCAAAGGGGGATCTTAACCCCGCCTCGGAAAGAGCGTCCTCGAGGCTGTCAGCGCCTTCTGCACCGGAAAGAATGGCCTTGTATGCGCTCATGCCGGCCCCAGCCTCGCTCTGCTCGGCAAAGTAGATGTCGAGTGAAACAGCGGTGGACGTAAGATAAGATTGAACGTAGAATGGGTAAAGGATAACGTGAGGTATGATAACAGCCGAAACGTCGCAATAGTAATCCGAATTTAGCCCCATCTCGTCCGCAGCCTTTGCCACAAGCTCCGAGAGCCTTTGTTCACTTATTTCGTTATATGAAAGCTCGTAGGCATAGTGCTCGAAGCGAGTGTACAGACCTTGAATTATCAGAGTAACGAGCATATCCTCCATTCCTGAATATAAGAGGTACTTGTATTCGCTTTGCTCAAGCCTTGATTCCATTTTCAACAGAGTAAGCAGCTCAAGCCCCACGGATGCGATCTCCTCGACGTCGAGGGATTTTCTCGAGCCTTCAGTATTCAGCATATCGGCGAAGTGCCCAAACTCGTGGGCAATGGTGCGATAATCGTCGGCACACCCCTCTGCCGTGACGAAAACGAATGGCGAGGCGTTGCCGTGTAAATAAACGGTAAAGGCCCCGTCACGTCGGTTTTCAGAAGCCTCACTTACGTCAAACAGTCCGAAATGCAACATATAGTTGTAGGCCTTCGCAAGGCTCTCGTCTATCTGTCCGTAAACCTCGCAGAGCGTGTTCAGCATATATGCGGTGTCCTGCTCCCTTGCATCGTATTTTGCAAAGAAATTTTTGAATGCGACGTGGTAAAGCTTTTGGTATATAGGTACGGCGTGGTCGGCAATATCCTTTGTCAGGCGATCCATCTCCTCCTCGGAGTAGCTGTGGCCGAACTGCTCATAGGCATATTCGGTATAGCTTTCGTAGCCTAATTCGTCTGCTATCAAGCGTCTGACCTTTATCAGCTCCACTAAAAGCTCTGCGGAGCGCTTAGTGACAGCCTCTTCGTAAAGCTGTGCGCATTTTTTTTTAGCTGTGACATACTTTGCGGAGACGTCGCCGTACAGACGGGCGTATTCTGCCAGTATCTCGTCGACACTTCCGGTCCTTCCGTCGTATTCAACGGTCACCGTGGCCGTGGACAGACCGTTATATTCAGCCTCGAGCCTGGCCTCCTCGGTGAGAAGCGCCGTGGCGGCATCGGTATATCTTTCGCCGCCTCCGTATTCCTCGATAAATCCTTCGCCGAAATACTCGTCCTCGAATCTTTGAGCGTGAGCAGAGGTCGCCGCCGCAACAGACATCTCCTCAATAAGGTCGATGACCGTTGGATATATCTCGCATATTCTGAGATAATCCTCAGCATATGGAGAGGCCGCCGAATCCTTTGCGGTCTCTATGCTCAGATAGGAATAGGCCGTTAGAAAATCGGCGTATACCGGCTCCAGCGCCTCGATCATTCCAAGAAGAGATTCAAAATCCTCGCCTTGATTCTCGATGGCATCGGTAACCGCCGTCAGTCCCGTGATCAACGCCTCGGTATCGGGATATGAATATTCAAGCTCGCTGTAATGCGCCGTTCCACGACCTAAGTCGTCCGAATCCGGAATAATAAGCTCGGCAACCACCTTGTCCTGCGGATCGGTGTCCCCCGTGCCTTCTCCCGGTGTTGTGCCGCCTTGGACACCGTCGCAGGAAAAGAGCGCGAAGCATGTAAATACTATCGCCAGAAATATTCTCAGCCGTTTTGCAATATCCAAGACCACACCTCCTTTTATATTTATTTTATATTATTTTGTCCCTGTCTTCAATAACAACTGTTAAACGAATTGCAACAAATTTGTAAACGAAAACAGCGGATAAAGTACCGAAAAAACGGTTCATCATCCGCTGTAATGTTTGTTTTATTACATTTTATGACAAAAAACGAGTGTTATTTTCCGAGGCCGGCAGCTCCGACTATTCCTGCGTCGTTTCCAAGAGTTGCGGTTACGACACGGCACTTAACTGCGTTGTTTCTCGTATACTGCTCCTTGTCAACTATCTTGTTCAGAGGCTCGGTGAGGAAGCTCTTCTCGTTGGAAACACCTCCGCCGATGGAGATAACCTCAGGCTGGAAGATGTTGACCATATTGGCGATGCCGGCTGCAAGATATTCTATGTATCCGTCGACCAGCTGCTTTCCGTACTCGTCGCCTCCGCGCATAGCGTTGAACGCAGTGCGTGCGCTTACCTTGCCCTCCTTTTCCGCCTCGGTGAAGAGCAGGGAGGAGATGCCCTTGAGCTCAAGCTCGTGCATCTTTTCCTTGGTCATATTGGTGAGCGCCGTTGCGGAAGAATAAGCCTCCCAGCATCCGCGTCTGCCACAGCCGCACTGCCTGCCGCCTGCGACGATAACTATGTGGCCGAGCTCGGCACCCGCACAGTTAAGACCGCCGGAATATACCTGTCCGTTGATGATGACTCCGCCGCCGACACCGGTTCCGAGAGTTACCATAAGCGAATTCTTCGTCCCCTTTGCCGAGCCGGCAAGTGCCTCTGCGAGAGCCGCAGCGTTGGCATCGTTTTCAATGAGGACGCGGGATACGGGCAGGAACTTCTTGAAGGTATCAGCAAGAGGGAAGTTCACGAAGGGGAGATTGCAGGAATATTCCACCGTTCCAGTTTTAGAATTTGCAATTCCCGGGGTGGCGATACCTACGTACTCGATATCAGCAAGAGTGAGTCCGTTTCTCTTTATTATCTCCTCGGCAAGTGCCGCCATATCGCGCACGATGCTTTCGCCGTCTCTGTCTGCGCCGGTGGGCACGGAGCCCTTGTCAACGATCTTCAGATCATCGTTGCAAAGTCCTATCGCGATATTTGTTCCGCCGAGATCTACACCAATTGTATACATAAATATATCCTTTCTGCATAACGCCTCCGCACGTTTTTACGTGTGGAAAATTTTGCTATTTCAATTATAGTAGTTTTCGTCGATATTGTCAAGCACTTTTTGACATTTATACTATTTGTGCGCGTGCACATACCAACGCGTCTGTGGGGTGTTAATAAAAAGTTAACAATTATATTGTCGATACCTATTGAAAAATCCACAAAAATGGTATACAATATATCCGTTCAAATAATAAGCGCGAAAATAACGCTTGTATATTGACGTAAATTCTGTGAACGGAACGTGTTTTTTATGAGATTTGTATATGCGGATAATGCGGCGACAACTCCCGTCAGCCGCGAGGTTATAAACGCGATGATGCCGATCTTTGAGGAGGAGTGGGGTAATCCGTCCAGCCTTCATCAAAAGGGCAGGGATGCAAAGGATGTTCTCGACGATGCCCGCGCTCGCATCGCGGCAGTTCTCGGCTGTGATTCCTCGGAGATATATTTCACCTCCTGCGGAACCGAGGCGGATAACTGGGCTATAAGAGGTGCTGCCCTTCGTATGAAGAAAAAGGGCAGAGACCGTATCGTTACCTGCAAGATCGAGCATCCTGCGGTTATGAATACCTGTAAGTCGCTGGAGAAGCAGGGCTTTGACGTGGTTTACGTCGGAGTTGATTCCGACGGCGTAGTAAACATGGATGAGCTGCGCGAGGCGGTTAACGATAAGACTGCTATAGTAGCTATTATGTATGCCAACAACGAGGTGGGCACCATTGAGCCCATCGCTGAGATAACCGAAATTGCTCACGCCAGCGGAGCTCTGATGTTTACCGATGCCGTTCAGGCGGTTGGTAACGTTGAAATAGATCTTCACGAGCTCGGAGTCGATATGCTTTCCCTTTCGGGACATAAGCTTCACGCACCCAAGGGTATCGGAGCCCTTTACATTCGTCGCGGTGTCGTGATCGAAAATCTTATCGACGGTGGCGGCCAGGAAAAAAGAAAAAGAGCCGGCACCGAAAATCTTCCTTATATTGTCGGACTTGCTACCGCACTTGAGGAAGCAAAAAAGCATATGTCCGAGCTTCCTCGCGTTGCGAGAATGCGCGACAGACTCATTGAGGAGCTTACCAAGATCCCTTATTCAAAGCTTAACGGACATAGGACGAACCGTCTGCCCGGTACTGTGAATATCGGCTTTGAATTTATAGAGGGCGAGAGCCTTCTGCTCCTGCTTGATATCGCCGGCATCTGTGCCTCTACAGGCTCTGCCTGCTCCTCGGCCTCTCTCGAGCCCTCGCACGTACTCATTTCTATGGGCATTCCTCATGAGAAGGCTCACGGCTCTCTGAGGCTTTCAATCTCCAGAGAAACCACAGATGAGGATATTGATTATATCATCGAGCAGGTTCCGCAGATCGTTGAAAAACTGCGTAATATGAGTCCTCTGTGGGAGGACGTCGCCAAGGCGGCAAAATAAACAGTAAGAACTGCACTTAGAAAGGAAACAGAAATGAAATACAGCGAAAAGGTAATGGATCACTTTACCAATCCCAGAAACGTTGGTGAAATTGAAAATGCCGACGGCGTTGGCGTGGTAGGTAACGCTAAATGCGGCGATATAATGAAAATGTACTTGAAGATAGAGAATGACGTTATAGTTGATTGCAAGTTCAAGACCTTCGGCTGCGGAGCCGCAATTGCTACCTCCTCGATGGCTACCGAGCTTGTAAAGGGACATACCGTTGACGAGGCCCTGAAGCTTACCAACAGTGCGGTCGTTGAGGCTCTTGAGGGGCTCCCGCCTGTAAAGGTTCATTGCTCTGTTCTTGCCGAGGAAGCGATAAAAACTGCGGTCGCCGATTACTATAACAAGATCGGCAGACCTGTTGATTTTGAAATTGAAAAGGCTCACGAGGAAGAGGACGAGTAAGCTCGTTTTTGATTAAAAATCACCTAATTAATGAAAGCTCCCTGAACGGGAGCTTTCTGTGTAAAAAGCGCATATATGCAAACTTAACTTTACATATATCGCGTATATATGCTTGATATTGGAGTTGGTTGTATGAAAATTCTTGTTGGAATCAGCGGCGGCGTTGACAGTGCCGCAGCGGCAAAGCGCTTGCTGTCGGAGGGGCATGAGGTCGAAGGCGCGATTCTCGTTATGCACGAGCATACGGAGGCCCTTGCGGCTCGGGCTGCTGCGGAAAGTATAGGTATTGCTCTGCATGAGATCGACTGTACGGAGAGCTTCGATAATATTGTCAAGGAAAACTTTGTGACCGAGTACTGCAGCGGAAGGACGCCCAATCCTTGCATAATCTGCAACGAGCGTGTGAAGTTCCGCTATCTTTATGAGTTCGCTGCAAATAACGGCTTCGACGGAATAGCCACAGGCCATTACGCCCGAGTGGTGTCCGTTACCGACGGCGATGCGGAGAGATACGCTATTGCTGCGGCTGCAGATCTGAAGAAGGACCAGAGCTATATGCTTTACCGGTTACCTCAGCATATTTTGGCGATGCTTCACCTTCCCTTAGCGAGTGAGAGCAAGGCTGAGGTGCGCGCTTACGCAAGCGAAGCGGGATTATCCGTTGCAGACCGTCCCGACAGCCAGGAAATATGCTTTCTGCCCGATGGCGCACATGCAGAATACATCGAGTCGCGGGCAGGGAAGTGCCCCGAGGGCGACTTTATCTCCGAGGATGGCACGGTTCTTGGCCGTCATAAAGGCATTATCAGATATACCGTAGGTCAGCGAAAGGGACTTGGAATTTCTTTGGGTGAAAGAGTGTTCGTTACGGATATTAATGCATCGGATAACACCGTTACCCTATCACCCGTATTCGCCGGTAGGGATAGCATCGTGATAACCGACGTCGTTACCTCGGCCCTTGCACCGATCGCCGCACCTCGCCGCCTTTCGGTATCCGTGAAGATAAGATATACGGCGCCCTTGGTGAATGCCGAGGCGCTCCTTTTGCCGGACGGAAGGGCAGAGCTGTATTTCGATGCTTCGGTCAAAGCCGCGCCCGGGCAGTCTGCCGTTGCATACGGAGCTGACGGCACGGTTATGTTCGGCGGCGTGATCTCATAAACTGTTATCTACATTAGTATTTTTCGCGCATAACGCGCGCACAAACATCTCTAAACGCTCGTTTTTCACTCAAATCTGTGTGAACGGGCGTTTTTTATATCCTTTTTCAGCGTAGAAAAAAAACGCCTTTTTTTGTGCATGTTGTACAGGAAATTTTGACGATCTGAAATACGGTTGAAAAAGTGCAAAAATGCGCGTTTTGATGTAAATACAATTTACTATTCTTTTGGAAAGTGCGAAGAAATGGCCAAAAATGGTGCCAAAAAGGTAAATTATGATTACTTTTTCAAAAACTACTCTTTATTCGGCAAAAACGGACGTAAATAAAACTTTGCATTTTGAAAAAGACCGTTCGAAAATATCACGGATTTTCATATGCTTTTGCCGTTACGGCGAAAATAATTTGTCTTGACTTTCGAAAAGGTTTGTGCTATAATTCTTTCGTATATTAAAGGCGCGTAATGCGTTTTGCATATGCAAAAGAAATTTATGGAGGAAACCAGCAATGAAAACAACACTGTTCCGGAAAGTTGTGTGTCTTATACTTTCTGTAACACTCCTGCTCGGAGCGCTCTCGGTTACCGCCTTCGCCGGCGAACTTAAGGGCGATGAGAGCACCGCCTCTACCCTCGAGGAGATGCAGGCTGTCGTGGGCACCACGCCCTACGCTGATTACATTGCAGATTACCGTGATTTTGAGAACGGCGATCTCTCTGATATTGTAATCGACGTGCTTTCGCCCGTTGGCGACGCGACCGTAGTCTCCGGAAGCGCAGAGTGCAATCAGTCCAGACAGGATAATCCCGAGTACTGGGAGAATTTCGATTGGGCTGCAAATTCGGGCACTTCCGTGTATCTGCCCGCCATCAACTCCGCCACCAAGAAGGCAGGCTCTGTAACCTGGAACTTTAAGGTGACTAAGGAGCAGCAGGGACTTTACTATCTTCAGATAGAGTACTATGCTTGCCAGACTGCCGAGTCTTCCGTCAGCTCCATTGAGAGAAAGCTCAAGATCGACGGTAAGGTTCCTTACGATGAGGTCAGCAGCATCACTCTTGACAAGCATTGGAGCTATGATAATGTGACCGTAAGTGAGCCCACCGAGGCACCCGCGGGCGCAGAGGTCGGCACCGTTATCACTCACGATTGGGTTAAGAAGGATAACGATAAGACCGGCGAGAAGGCAGGCTCCTATAAGTACGTTACCAAGACCTATCAGGACGGCGACAAGCTGATGCAGGTGGTTACCACTTATAAGATATCCCAGGATATCAACGGCAACTCCATGTCTCCCGAGGCGGTCCAGACCTCCGAGTGGAGCACCTACATTTGCCACGATACCACCGGCTATTACGACGGTTATTTCAGCTTCTTCGTATCCGAGGGTGAGCACCAGCTTACTCTTGACGCGGAGCGCGAGCCAGTTATCATCAAGTCCATTAAGTTCGTACCCGCAGACGAGACCGGCTCTGCTACCATTCCTACCTATGACGAGGTGGTTGCCGAGTACGAAAAGAAGGGCTACAAGGATGCAACCGGTAAGGTCGTAACACTTCAGGCGGAGTTCCCCGACTACGTTTCCGACTCCTCCGTTGCTCCCAGCAACAACAACTCCTCTGCTATCAACGAGCCTATCAGCTCTGCTGCACAGATATTCAACGTTATCGGTGAGACCAGCTATAGCACCGTTGGTCAGTGGGCTGCATACAAGTTTACCGTAAACGAATCCGGACTTTACAACCTCTCTATGAGATATAAGCAGGAGGCGCTTCAGGGTATGTTCATTTGCCGCGCTGTTAAGCTTGCCGGCGGTGACTACGGTATCGGCGGTACCGCGACCGTTCCCTTTGCCGAGGCGTACAATACCAGATTCAATTACAGCAAGGAATGGCAGTCCGAGACTCTGGGCGACTATATCTATAAGGACGGTAACGGTAATAACGTTGATATAACCACCCTTACGATAAACGATGACGGTGAATATATCGACGCCTCCGGTAACAAGGTTGAGGTCGAGGGCACGAAGCGTGAGTTCGAGTTCTACTTTGAGGAGGGCGTTGAATACACCCTTTACCTTGAGTGCTCGCTCGGTGACCTTAAGGATTACATACAGAGAGTGCAGACCTCTCTTAACAATATTAATGAATGTTACCTGAAGATCCTTCAGCGTACAGGCTCCTCACCCGATAAGAACCAGACCTATGACTTCCGTCTTGTAATGCCCGAGGTTCTGGTTACTCTTCTCGAGGAGGCGATCGAGCTTACTGCCGTTGCCGA
>CAZABU010000030.1:0-15497 GCA_964483225.1 uncultured Ruminococcus sp.
GTACGGATACACTGTTATCCGGATGGATAGTTACCGTAATACAGTCACACTCTCCCGCCAGCGCCTCGTCGATGGAGTTATCGACAATCTCGTATACAAGATGGTGAAGTCCTCTGATGGAGGTAGTACCTATGTACATACCCGGCCTTTTTCTTACGGCCTCAAGACCCTCAAGCACCTGTATTTGGCTGTCGTCATATCCCTTCTTTTCAATTTCGCTTGCCATTTTTGACACTCTCTTTCTTTTTATAAAACGCTCTTTTTATTCTTCCATAGCTCCGTCAAGGCGAGATTTCAAGCCCTGGACGGATATTCGTGATAAATGTATCTTTGTTTCTCCTTCTTTACATTCTATCACGAAGGATCTCGGAAGGTCGAAGTCATCATATATTACCCTACCTTCCTTTTGGTTTTTGTTTATAAACCTCTTTCCCGTTTTTGAAACGGTAGAGCTGTCTAAATCAAAAATACCAACTATATCTTTTTTCTTTACACTTTTTCCGTTACCTATGTGCAGATACATATCGGCCTCCGGACACGTCTATTTCATTATATGCAAATCCTTCGCACTCATCCGGCTCGCAGGAGGTTATTATTATTTGTCTTTCTCCTCCGCCCGAGAGCACGTATCTTTTTCTTTTATCGTCAAGCTCGGAGAGCACGTCGTCAAAGAGAAATACCGGATATTCTCCGAACATCTCCCGAATGACCTCTCCCTCTGCCAGCTTTAAGGAAAGCACCGTGGATCTCTGCTGACCCTGAGATGCAAATTTTCTTGCATCTCTTCCGTTTATTTCTATAAGTATATCATCTCTGTGAGGTCCAAAGAGAGTTATGCCGGCGGCCTTTTCTCTCTCTGTATTCTCGGAAAATATTCTTATATATTCTCTCCTTACAGCCTCTCTGTCCGTACCCTCGATTCTTACGCTGCTCTCATAGTCAATACTGAGAGCTTCCTCTCCGTCCGATATATCCTTCATAACGGAAACAGCGTATCCCTTTATTTTTTCTATATATTCTTTTCTCATCTTGTATATAAAGGAAGCATATTCAGCAAGAGATTCCGACCAGGAAAGAAGCTCACCCTCGTCTATATAAAATCCCTTTGATGCAAGCTTCAGAATACAGTTTCTGTTATCCAAGGCTTTTTTATAGTCTGAATAAATCCCTATATATGAGGGATAGCACTGAGAGATCGCAACGTTCAAAAACTCGCGTCTTTCATCAGGCCCCCCTTTTACAAGTCTGAGATTATCGGGGTAAAAAAGAACAGATTTGAACGAATCTATAAGCTCGGTTACTTTCTTTACCTTATATCCGTTCTTTTTTCTGAGTCTTTCCTTTCCGAAAAGAGCATATTCCAAGGACTCACGGCCACGCTCGGATTCAAATTCGATCCCTATGCGAAAGCCCTCTGTCCCAAAGCGGATAAGCTCCGAGTCATCCCTTCCTCTGAAGGATTTTCCTCTTGAAAAAAGATATATTCCTTCAAGAGCATTAGTCTTTCCCTGGGCGTTCTTTCCGTGAAGAAGATTGACTCCGCTGAAAAATTCTATATCACAGCCTTCGATATTGCGAAAATTTTCCGCTCGAAATCGCTTTAATATCATCTCTGCTCGTTCATTCTTACGGGAAGTATCATATAGAAGTAGGAATACTCGTCGTCCTCCTCGGTAGCCTCTATGGTAATAGCCTGAGTGGGACTCTTGAGGGAAATTCTTATATTTTCTCCCTCTGCGACCTTAACGCTGTTTATAAGATAACGGCAGTTAAAGCCTATCTCAATATCTCCGCCCTCATGAACGCAGTCCATCTCGTCGAATACGTTTCCGTTTACAGAGGAGGAGGTTATAACGAGGAACTGACCGTCGGTGGAAAGCTTAACGTAGCTTCTTCCCGAGCCCTTTATTTTTTCCTCTGCTATAATATTTGCTCTCTCAAGACCGTCGAGAAGTCTTTCTCTGTCAACGGTCACAAAGATGTCGTTTTCCTTAGGAATTATTCTCTCGTAATCTATATATTCGCTGTCGATAGTTCTTGTAAAGAAGGTGGTATCTCCCTTTCTTATAATAGCGTGCTTTCTGGAAAGATAGAATTTAACCTTCTCGTCCTCTCCCTCCGCGAGATTCTTGGAGAGCTCACCGAGAGCATGGCCGGGGATAATAAAAGAGTAAGAAAGACTCTCGCTTCCGATAGCATCTATCTCACATTTAACAGAGCAGCGGGAAAGAGTGTAGCTGTCGCAGGAAACGACCTCAAGCTTTTCGGGAGTTATCTTGAAGAAAGCTCCGCAGAGCATAGGTCTGTTGTCAGCCTCTGCGACCGAGTGAGCTACCTTTCCTATCATCATACGCAGCTTCTCAGAGGAAACCTCAAAGCCTCTGTCGCTGAAAAGATCGGGAAGATTAGGGAAATCCTCGCCCTTCATCGCAAACATAGAGAAGGATGCTCTTCCGCAGGAGATGGTGCAATTAAGCTTGTCGTTTACGTCAATGGTTATCTCATCCTCGGGGAGAACTCTTACCGTCTGATAAAGGCGCTGTGCATTTATAATGAAGCGACCCTCTCTTTCGATAGATGTGGGCTCAAAGATGCTTCTTACACCCTTATTCATATCATATGTAGAAAGTCTTATCATTCCGTCGGGCATAGTTTCAAGAAGCACACCCTCGATGGAGGTTATAGTGTTCTTATTAGAAACCGTTCCCATTGCAGGAGTAAGCTTATTCATAAAAACGGATTTCTGAACCGTGAATTTCATTTTCTTATTTTCCTTTCTCGCCCGAAGGGCTTTTACATACTTATATTAATATTTACGGTAGTAATTCTAGTAGTAGGGGATGTTACCGTTGTGGAAATCTTGATTTCTCTTTATTTTTCAATCAAAATCCGTTTCTTTTTATCAACATAAAAATGTTAAGAACTAAAAGTGAAAAAATTTGAAGTTTTTAACTTTTTATCAACAAAAATAATTATGTTGAAATAACAGCCAAATAACATTCATAATAACATGTAAATGTTGAAATTTACCGCGCCTTTATCTCGGCTATGAGGGCATTTATATCACTTTCATAATTATTTACGGTTTTAATATTGATCTCCACCTTGTTGCAGGAGGCTATAACCGTGGAATGATCCTTGCCGAATATCTTTCCTATCTCGGGGGTGGAAAGTCCGGTTATCTTTCTTGTGAGGTAGATGGCAACGTGCCTTGCCTTGGATACGGCATCGGTCTTTTTCTTAGACTGTATGTCTGCGGGAATTACACCGTATTTTTTGCTCACAACACTTATAATCTTATCTACCATAGCCTCCGTGGTAATATTACCAGGATCGACAACGGATATAGCTTGTTCAACAACCTCTTTGCTTATTTCGATTCCCGAGAAGGAGCTTATAGCATAGAACTTTTTCAAAAGTCCTTCTATTTGTCTTATATTGTTGTTGAGTCTTTCAGCCATATAATTTATAAGCTCCGGCGAAAGGTTAACTTTCATATCGTCAGCCTTTTTCTTTATAATGGCCGTTCTAAGCTCAAAGGAGGGAGGCTGTATATCCGCCACAGGACCCCACTCAAACCTTGTGCGCAGTCTCTCTGTCAGAGGATTGATCTCTTTTGGAGGACGGTCTGATGTCAGAATGATTTGCTTTTCACTCTCGTAAAGAGCGGAGAAGGTGTGGAAGAACTCCTCCTGTGTGGATTCCTTTCCCGCCAAAAACTGAATATCGTCGATAAGGAGCACATCGGCAGTCCTGTACTTATCCTTGAATTCTGCTGTAGTATGGTTTGCTATAGCATCTATCAGCTCGTTTATAAAGGTTTCACTCTTCTTATAAACAATTTTAAGATTGGGGTGATTTTTCTTTATATAGTTTATAATGGCATAAAGAAGATGGGTCTTACCGAGTCCGGAATTTCCGTAGATAAATAAGGGGTTGTGACTGGAGGAGCAGGGCTCCTTTGCAACAGCATAGCACATGGCCTTTGCCAACTTGTTTGAATCTCCCTCAATGAAGTTATCAAAAGTGTAATCATCAATGATAGACTTCTTTTCACCCGATACGTCACTGAGAATATCGGCCATCTGCTTTTCTCTTTTTTTGCTCTCCTCGAGAGATTCGACAGGAAAGCTTACGATGCTGTCAACACTAGGAGAGATATTTTGCTTTGAGATGTCCTCAAGAGAAATAATTTCGATATCTACGCTGAAGCCGATGACGGCTTCCACCGAATCTTTTAATATATCAAGATATTTTGTTGAAAGAATTCTTTTTCTCAGGTTGGTTGAGGTTGTAAGAACAACCTTATCCTCGCTGAGAGAGGTGAGAGAAAGATCTCCAAACCAAATATCAAAAGTGGATTGAGCCGAGCCGGTTCTGGCTCTTATCTCATCCTTCAAAAATGCCGCAATGCTTGAAAGCTCGTCCATTTACTCTTTCCTTTCCTTAAAGATTTACATATATTACAACGATTATATTATAACATATATATAGAAAAAAAGTCAATAGAAAAGCAAAAAAATGTTGACATTTTTTGTAATGGACACTTTGCATTTTTTATCTACTTAACTTTACATTCTCTTGGGCTTCGGCTTGAATAGAACAGACGCCAAAAAACCGAAGAGAAGGGCGGCGGTAATGCCTGCCGACGAGGAGGTAAGTCCCCCGGTGAGAACGCCTATAAGCCCCGTGCTGTCCACCGCATCCTTGACTCCTCTTGCAATATTTGCTCCAAATCCCAGGAGAGGTACAGAAATGCCCGCTCCGAAAATAGAGAAGAGAGGCTCATAAAGACCGAGAGCGAAGATAAGAACGCCAAGACAGACGTATAAAACGAGTATTTTCGCGGGTGTAAGCCTTGTAAGATCTATGAGTACCTGAGCAATAGAACAGACAAGGCCGCCAAATACGAATACTGCAAGAATATTAATAATTGTAAGTTCCATAATCAAATATCGCTTTCTATGGTAATAAGAGGTGCCACGCCGTAGATGTTTTCTCCCTGTAAAAGACTTGAAGGACTCATAAGAGCGCCGGTAGAAAGGAAGAGTATTCTGCGTATATCCCCCTTTTCAAGAAGAGGAAGAAAATAGGTTGAAAGAACCGATGCCGAGGTTCCGCAGCCGGAGGCTCCGCTGTGGACGTCCTTCTTTTCCATATCGTAAAGAAGAAGACCGCAGTCTGTGTGAAAGCTTACAGCAGACGGAAGCTCATCCCGCAAAAGCTCCCTCAGTACAGAGCTTCCAACCTTACCAAGATCCCCGGTAACTATAAAATCAAAGTCGGAGGGACGTCTGCCACTCTCTCTAAAGTATGAAATTATAGTATCTGCGGCGGCAAAGGCCATAGCTCCTCCCATATTTGCTCCGTCTGAGTCACCGCCGTCAATTACCTTCCCGGCCATATATTCGGTTATTTTTGCGTGTCCATCGCCTCTACTGAGAATAAAAGCTCCGCCGGCGGTAGAGGTCCACTGAGCCGTGGGTGCCCGTTGTCCACCGTATTCAAGAGGAGTTCTGAACTGTCTTTCCGCTGCCGAGTTGTGGGAGGTTGTTACTGCGGCGCCGAGCTTTATATTATCCGCAGCATCCATAACCGCGGTCAAAAGGAGCAAGGATTCGGTACAGGTAGAGCAGGCGCCGTAAATACCGAGGAAGGGTATACCAAAGCCCGAAAGGCCCACCGATGTGGCTACGCATTGATTTTGAAGATCTCCCGCAATCAGAAGATCTATATCTGTGTGGGACAGATTTTTCTTTGAAAGAGCCGTATTCAGAGCTATTCTTCCCATTTCGCTTTCTGCCAGCTCAAAGCTTTTTTGTCCAAACAGGTCGCTCTCATCACAAAAGTCGAAATTATTTCCAAGTGGACCCTCGCGCTCCTCCTTTCCGCCTACCGATGCGTGAGAGAATATTATTATATCGTTTTTGGTTTTGCAAATTCTATTCATAAAAAACTCCTTACATATAGGAAGAAATAAGGCCGTAAAGATAGTAAACGAGTCCGTAGAGAACTCCCGATAGAATACCGAAAAGTATAACGGGACCGGCCACAGTAAATATCTTTGCACCGACACCGAGTATATAACCCTCGTAGGAGGAGTCCATAGCCTCTGAAACTACTGCGTTTGAAAAGCCGGAAACAGGGACCAGCGTACCCGCTCCCGCACGTCTTGCAATATCGTCAAAAACTCCGAGGGCAGTAAGGGTAGCGGCTATAAAAATAATGCTTACGGTGACGAGCATCCAGGCTGTCTTCTCATCGGCTCCCATATAATTGTAAAGGAAAAAAAGCAACTGCCCCAGCACGCATACCGCACCGCCAACAAGGAAGGCGAGCAGGATATCCTTTATCAAGGGAGATCTTCCTGAGTTTCTTTTTATAATACCTTTTTTATCTGAAATTTCCATAAAAACCTCTAAATGTAAACAATAGTATGAAAAATACCACCGTTTTTCTAAATATATTCTTTCTCTAAAACAAAAAAATATACAAAAAAAGAGACTCCGAAAAGTCTCTTTTATATAAGAATATCTCCGAGCACGTCTATTCCGCAAAACAGAAGCAGCAGATTTTTTATAATAAAATTCAAGAAAATAACGACGGGGATAGATATGAGAGAGTTTAGCCTGAATCCGTCGAGAGGTGTGGAAGAATCCTTTATAAACGATAAGACGGCTCTTATATCTATATCGATTATAAGGACAAGAGCCAGGGGTAGGGCAGGATAATAAATAAAGGATTTAATTATATCGAGCTCCAACAGCGCAACGAGCGACCGAGAGCCTCCGCATCCGGGGCAGTAAAGATTCATATTTCTCTTAAATACACACTCGACGGCCTCGCGCCCCTCATCGATGGCTACCTTTGTTATATGTCCGTAGATCAATGATGCCGCAAGAAGGCATACATTGAAAAGGAGAAAAATAAACAAGAGCTTACGTCTGTATGAAGACATATTTTATTGCTCCTCTCAAAATATTTGCATTTTATTTTAACATACTGATAATTTTATTTCAAGACGGTGTTGATTATTTTGAAAAAATGTGATACAATAGAAAAAAATGGAGGGAATGCCGTATGAATGAAAATAATGAAAACAATGAATATTCCTACAAGGTGATGATGGACGGACTTCACAAAAGCCGCGCCTGGTCTGTCGCCGCTTTTGCTGTGGCGATGGCATCTGTTATCTGCTGCTGTCTGCCTTGGTTCGGTCTGGTTGCCGGTATTCTCGCCGTTGCCTTTTCCGTGGTTTCAAGAAAAACTATCGGATATTTTGACGGTCTTGCCATAGCAGGACTTATCATAGGTATCTTCGGTATGGTGTTCGGTATATCCAATATGGTGATGAATTATCTTATAGAAAATACCGATTTTCTCTCCGAGTTTATGGCGGAGTATGAAAAGATGCTTGAGGAATATATGGGAGAAATGGAGCAGGGAACGACCCCTGATCTGTAATTAAGAAACGCAGCTTTTTGTGGAGCTGCGTTTTTTGTTCCAAATTTAGTATTGAATATTTAACAAATATAAATTAAAATATAAGTGTAAACTATTAATAATATTAAGGAAGAAAAAATGGCTAAAATAAAGAAATCAATACATCCCGATGACGATTTTCATTAAGAAAAGCTCGGACTCCGCCGCGATCGCATAGAACAGTGGGAGGACGGTGCACGGGTAGACGGCTCCGGCTATCACGATCACAACTGGGGCAACGTTTCTATGCTGAAGCTTATGCACCATTGGTATTGAGGCAGGGTAAAGATAGGGGATCACAAGGTTATCTTCGCTTTGAGGGAACTGCAACGGTGGGGCGATTAGAGAACGGACGGGTGGTTGAATCGGCCAGCGATCCCGCGGTATGGGAGCTGATGTATTTCGGCAAAGCTTACGCCGATGAGAAGTACAAGCAAAAACCGGGCGTCTTATAAAGTAAAAAAATATAATGGGCAGAGGCACTAACAACGGTGCTTCTGCCCAAATTATTTAAGGTTAAAATTATTAATACAATAGAGCCAATATTATTTAGCCTTAATCTGTACGTTTTCAAGCGAAAGACCTTGAACGTCCTGAATGATTCCAATATTATCGGCGCAAATATCAATGTCCTCGAGGTAGATGTCCTTCAAAGGGAAGCCGGGCAGACCCTCAATACGGAAAGCGTTGGGAGCCTCTCCGCAGGAGAAGCCCTTTACCGAGATGCCTCGAAGGTCGGGTACGTCAGTTATGGGCGCCGACTGATCGTCCAGAGGCTCGCCGTCATAACGGAAGGAGATCTTCACGGCCTCTCGCCTTGCGGAGCGCAGGGTAATGTTCTCAAAATCTATATTCTTTATGAAACCGCCTCTGCCCTTCATCGTCTTAATATTTATACCCAAAAGTCGGTTTTCAAAGTGGCAGTCGTGAATATAAATATTGTTTATGCCGGCGCTGGTCTCGCTGCCGACGGTAACGGAGCCCTGACCGTTCACACCGGTCACGTTTCTGATTTCGATATCCTCGCAG
Source organism: uncultured Ruminococcus sp. (assembly GCA_964483225.1). Classification (GTDB taxonomy): domain Bacteria; phylum Bacillota; class Clostridia; order Oscillospirales; family CAG-272; genus UBA1740. The sequence continues at coordinate 8,512 of CAZABU010000030.1, forward strand.
GGGGCGTTCCAGCTCCAGGCGTCTCTGCCGCGCCCCGCCTTTACGCAAACGGCATCGTCGCCGGTATCAACGTAGCAGTCGGTGAGCAGACAGCATTTACAGGACTCAAAATTGATTCCGTCGCTGTTGGGAGAATTTATAGGGTTTTTGATAGTAACGTTTCTGACAGTCACGTTCTTGCAAAAGCAGGGATGCACCGTCCAGGTGGGACTGTTCTTGAAGGTGACACCCTCTATGAGCACGTCCTCACAATGCTGAAGCTGGAGAAATCTCGGGCGCACTCCGTCGGATTCCTTGCCGTAAACGCGCTCGGACATGGGCGTGCAGGCCGCTCCCTTGAGCATCAGATCCTCCATTCCGGGCTGGTGCTTTTTCATCCAATCCCAGACTCTGCCGTGACCGTCAAGCACGCCCTTGCCGGAAAGAGCAATATTCTTGCATCTGTTGCCGTATATGAGATGAGAGCAGGAATAGCACTTCACTCCCGCCAGAACTGATTCAACAACAGGCAGATAGTCCTCGAATTTTTCGGAGAACTCCAGCGTGCAGCCTTCGGCTATATAAAGCTCGACGTTGTCGCGAAAGTGTATGGGGCCGGTAAGATAATTTCCCGCCGGAAAAACGACTCTGCCGCCTCCCGCCTCTGAGATATGGGCTATTGCTGCCGCTATCGCGTCCGTACAGGGAACCTTTCCTCCCTCGGTCGCGCCAAAGTCAAGAATACTTACCGAACGGTCGGGGAACCTCGGGATCTCCGGGTGCTTAAACGGTGTAAAAAACATAATAGTATAACCTCACAAATTTATGATAAAACGCCGACAAAAGACAAAATATGTAAATAAATATTGTCAATATCGGCGTTATATCTCATATTTTTACTTTTTTATGCGAGAGAAATCAAGCTCGATCTCGTGTCCGATCTCGGATGATTTAACGATTCCGGACACCATCGCCTGATTGTAAAGTATCTGCTCAATGGGAACGGGAGTATCGCAAAGTCCGAGGCAAGCGTCGAGGAAGGTACGTATCTTCATATCCCAGAGAGTGGGGTCTGCGGGCTTTCTGTCGGGCGCCAGCGGGAGCACGGTTTCTATCTGCTTTCCCGCAACCTCGTGATAGACGGTCATGGGACCGCCGATGGAGCCGTTCCAGCAGTTGGTGGAGGGAATACGGAGCGAGCCCTTTGTTCCGTAGATAATGGTATCGCCGGGAGTATCCAGGTGCATAGCCCAAGCAATTCTGAAGTCGATGATGATTCCGCCCTCAAGACGTATAAATGCCGCACCAAAATCGTCAACGGTGAAGGCGTCTGCCATTCTTTGCTTCTGCTCGTCGCTATTCTTTTCATTCTTGCGGTTGAAATAGTAGTAGTCGGGTGATCTGCCAAGGAGATTTGACTTGTAGCCCGTGACGGTCAGAGGCTTTGGGTGGCCCAGCGCGTTCATTATCATATCGAGGGAGTAGCAGCCAATGTCACCGATGGCTCCAATGCCTGCCGTCTCGTCCTTGACGAAGGTGTTTTCAATATCATTGTCGCGGTAGGGGATACCGTGGCGACGTCCGCCGCCGGTCTGCACGTAATATATTTTACCGAGCACGCCGCTCTCTACGACGCGGCAGATATCCTTCATGTTCTCGTCGAATCTGGGCTGGAAGCCGATGGAGAGAACTCCCTTGGAACGGCATTTTGCCTCGTAGAGCTCCCAGGCCTCGTCCATATCAACACAAAGCGGCTTTTCGAGAAGAACGGAAATGCCGCGGTCAAGCGCCGCCACAGAGCAGGGGACGTGCTGGCGGTTATAGGTACAAACGCTCACCGCATCAAGATGAAGGCTCTCGTCTGCGAGCATTTCGTTATGGTCGCGGTACTCGGTCTTTGCTCCCACAACCCCCATCTCGCGCATAAACGCCTCGGCCTTCCCGGGGATAAGGTCGCAGCCCGCAACGATCTCGGCGTCGGGCATATTGAGATATGCTCCCGCGTGTCTTTTCGCTATTCCTCCGCAGCCAATAATTCCAATGCGGAGCTTTCTGCCCGTTTCTCTCGTAACGGTTTCTGCCTGTGCCTCCTTGAAGGCGTCCAAAACGTCGCTCATAATGAATATCCTTTCGGTTTTCTTCATTTTAACATTATTTACCGACGGTGTAAATGCACGAAATTCGCATTTTTTTGAACAAAACCGTCGGCCTTTACCATATTCTAACATAAAATGCGCACATATGCAATAGCAAACCCCGAAATATTTATTTTATTTCTATTGATTTTATTTGTGGTTTATGATAAAATGATTTTGAACGATATTGATTTTTTTGGAGCTTGTATGTTTAATCAAACCATAAAAAGTAATATACCGAACTCTTCAATACTCGTCAGCGGGCCGTCTCTCACCGAGCTCGGAATGGTTGGGCGTGCCTCCTCTATACACTACCACGACGAGCTTGAGCTGATACAGATATACGAGGGAGATTTTCTCTGCAAGGTTGGCGATAAGGAGTACCGCGCCACCGCCGGCCAGGTGGTGTTCGTAAATTCCCGCGTTCCGCACGAAACCTTCCGTCTGACGCCCTGCCGCGTCGGACTTCTTCAATTCCGGGAGAGCGAGTTCGTTGACAACGAGATAAGCCGGGTCATCAGATATTCGCTCCGCTTCCAAAGCCAGCTGTCCCACCCGGTGGTCGTGTTCTCCTCCCCTTCGTTGTTTTCCGCACTCGAGGAGCTTATGGCAGAGGAGCGCAGAAAGGCTCCCTCTTACGAAATGTTCGTCCGCGCAGGGGTTTACAGGGCCCTCGGTCACCTCTACCGCGAGGGGGTCCTCTCGGATGCGGAACGGCTTTCCAATACACGGGAGATACAGAGGATATTGCCCATTCTTTCATACGTGAATGAGAACTATGCGGAGGATCTGACCCTTGAGCGTGCCAGCGAGATCCTGGGCTTTGACAAAAGCTATTTTTGCAGGATATTCAAGGTCGCAACCGGTGCCACCTTCACCGAGTATCTGAACTTTGTGCGGGTATGCAAGGCGGAGAAGCGACTCCAGACCACCCGTGACAGCATCCTTGAGATATCCGAATCGGTAGGCTTTTCCTCGGTGTCCTACTTTAACCGAATATTCAGAAGGTACAGAAATTGTTCGCCGAGATTTTACCGCACTGTGCTCTGCAGCAATATGTAAAAACGCAATATTGCAAATTATAGTTTACAAAAAAACGGTAAATAATGCAAAACAGGGAGCTTTTCTCATTTTGAGGAATACTCCCTGAGTTTTTTGTTATAAGACCGGAAATTGGGGTAAAATTTACCGCGCCTTTAGCCGATAGTTAAAAATATAACTATCGCACGGGCGGTTGACTTTTGCAGTAATATAGTGTATAATATTTTAGTAGTAATTTCGCGCATTTTTGTGCATAATTCAAATTGCAGTAAAAAGAGAGGAAAGAAAATGATGTTTTTCAAACTCGGGAAAACTCACGTCCCGCACAGAAAAAACACTGCCGAGATGCCTGCTGTCAGGATGGCTCCGCCTGCGACGGTGATCCTTCCTATGTCACAGCACATCGGCGCTCCCGCCACGGCTGCGGTGAAGGTCGGTGACAAGGTCTATGTCGGTACTGTTGTGGGAGAGGCGTCCGGTTACGTCAGCTCGCCTGTCCATTCGTCCGTGTCGGGAACAGTAAAGAAGATCGACAGCTTCCTTCTGTCGAACGGCAGGAGCTGCCATGCGGTGCTTATCGAGTCGGATGGAGAAATGACTCCCGACCCGTCCATAGCGCCTCCCTCTGTGGGCAGCTTTGACGAATTTTCCGCAGCAGTAAGAGCCTCCGGTCTTGTGGGTCTCGGCGGCGCCGGCTTCCCCGCTTCGGTCAAGTTCGATGCGGAAAAGAAGGGACTTATCAAGAAGGTCGTTATCAACGGTGCGGAGTGTGAGCCCTACATTACCTCCGACACGAGGACTATGCTTGACGATGCCGAGTATATCAAGAAGGGAATTGAGCTCTTGAAGAAGTTCATTTCCGCCGAGGAGTACGTTATCGGTATCGAAAAGAATAAGCCCGAATGTATTGCCAAGCTTCGCGAGGTGCTGGCCTCTGTGTCCGGCGTGCGGGTTGAGGCTCTGCCCTCCACCTATCCCCAGGGCGCGGAGAAGATCCTCATTTACAACACCACGGGGCTTGTAGTTCCCGAGGGCGGCCTCCCTGCAGACGTTGGCTGTGTTGTAATGAACGTTACCTCCCTTGCCTTCCTTGCCAAGTACTTTGAGACGGGTATGCCCCTGGTCGAGAAGTGCATCACCGTGGACGGCTCGGCGATAAAAAATCCGCAGAATGTCATCGTTCCCATCGGAACTCCCATTCGTGAGGTAATCGACTTCGTCGGCGGCTTCTCCGAGGAGCCCGGAAAGATCATGTACGGCGGCCCGATGATGGGTGTTGCCATCTACTCCACGGATGATCCTATTCTTAAAAATACAAACGCTATCGTTGCCCTTAACCGTAAGGATGCCGAGCCTGCGAAGGGTACAGCATGCATTCACTGCGGTAGATGCGTTGACGCTTGTCCCATGGGGCTCAACCCCACCCTTTACGCAAAGGCGATGAACGTTGCCGACTCCGGCGAGCGTGCGGAAAGACTCGTTGCCGCAAAGATAAATCTCTGCATGGAGTGCGGCTGCTGCTCCTTCGTATGTCCCGCAAAGAGACCCCTCGTCGAGCATAACCGTCTTGCAAAGGCAGACCTGCGTGCATATCAGACAAAGCAGTCCGCTGCTAAAAAACCGAACACCAAGGAGGTAAAGTGATAATATGAACAAGCTTATAGTATCCTCATCTCCTCATATCCGCTCTGGTGCCACGACCTTCCGCATAATGCTGGACGTGCTGATCGCCCTGGTTCCCGCTGCCGTTATGGGCTGTGTGATCTTCGGTTGGCGCGCTTTGCTGGTTATAGCATGCTGCGTTGCTTCTGCTGTGGCAAGTGAGTACGTATTCAATCTTATCGTTAAAAAAGAGCAGACCGTCGGCGATCTTTCCGCCGTCGTTACCGGACTTCTCCTTGCTCTTAATCTCCGTGCCGACGCTCCTATCTGGCAGTGCGTTCTCGGCTCCGTGTTCGCCATAGTGGTCGTTAAGTGCCTCTTTGGCGGCCTTGGCTGTAATTTTGCTAACCCTGCTATCGCCGGACGTATATTCCTTCTGATCTGCTTTACCGGCACTCTTGCCGGCGGTGCCGTACCGAAGCTTTCAAGCGCGCCCGAGCTCGTATCCGGTGCGACTCCTCTTCCGGTGCTCGCTGAGGGCGGTGAGCTCCCCTCCCTTCTTGATATGTTCCTTGGCCTTCGCGGCGGAGCTATCGGCGAGACCTGCATCGCGGCACTCCTTGTCGGCTTTATCTACCTCGTAGTAAGAAGGGTGATCAACTTCGAGACGCCTCTCATTTTCGTTGCCACCGTATTCGTTCTTTCCCTCCTTGTTGATAACAGCTTTACCGTTGCCACCTATCAGATACTCTCCGGAGGCCTTGTTCTCGGCGCAGTATTTATGGCGACCGATTACGTTACCACGCCTATCACCCGTACGGGAAAGATGATATTCGCCTTCGGCTGCGGACTTATCACCTTCCTTATCAGAACCTTCGGTAATTATCCCGAGGGTGTCTCCTTCGCGATCCTTCTTATGAACATTCTCTCGCCTTACATTGAGAAGTGGACTGCTAAGCGTCCCCTGGGAGGTAAGAAGTAATGAACGTAAAGAATATATTCAAAAAAGAAAATATGATGCCCGTTATCGTTCTCGGCATTATCTGCCTTGTGGTTGCGGGACTTATGGGCGCGGTCAATATGATCACCGCTCCCGTTATTGATGCGGCAGAGGAGCAGAAGGTTTACGACTCCCTGCGCGAGGTTATCGACGGCACCTTCGAGCCTACTGAAATTCCCGAGGGCGCGTCCGAGGCGGTTACAGGTATGTATAAGGTGACCGAGGGCGAAGCTCTCGTGGGTCACGCAGTAACCGTTAAGGTAAAGGGCTATGCCTCCGATATCCTTATGACCGTGGGCGTTGATGCCAACGGTGCTATCACCAAGGTCGTTATCACCAGCCAGGCCGAATCTCACGGTAAGGCGGGAATGGCCACCTATACCGACAATTACACCGGAGTTGCGGCGGGCGACGTTGCTTCCGTTGAGCTCTTCTCCGGAGCAACCATTTCCTCCACCGCTATTAAGGGTGGAATCATCGCGGCTGTGAACGCCGCGACCGGCGGCAGCATCGAGGCTCCCGGCGGAGATACCTCCACCGGCGCTCCCGCCATCGAGATTCCCAAGACTGATGCGGAGCTGCTCACACTTGCGGCAGAGCTCGTTGCCGACAGCGAGGGCTTTGAGGACGTTACTCCCGCTTGGAGTAAGCCGGCTTCGCTTATGCGTCTTTACAAGGAGACCTCGGGCAAGGGCTACGTTGCTTATATCATCACCCCCGGTGAGTACGTTCCCATCGCCAATGAGGCTATGGTCTACATTGATATGAACGGTGACGTTGCGGCCATCAACCACCTTCAGTGGGTGGTAGGTAACGCGATCTCCGCCGAAGGCTTTGCCGAGCAGTTCGTCGGCAAGGATTACTGGAGTGTGGGCGACGTTGAGCTCATCACTCAGGCAACCTACACTTCTTCTGATCTCCGCCAGGCTGTTTACGATGCCGTCGAGGTCGTTACCAAGGCCATTGACAGAACCGAGAAAAAGCTTCTCGAGCTTGCGGACGGGCTCGTCCCCAACTCCAAGGGCTTCGAGGCTGTGGAGCTTCCCGAATGGGCACCCGACACCTTGAAGAAGGTATATAGGGAGACCTCGGGCCGCGGCTACGTTGCTTACATCGTGACTGCAGGTCAGTACGTTGCCGTTGCTACCGAATCCCTCGTTTATTTTGACACCGAGGGTCGCATCAAGGATATGGATATCCTCGTCTGGACGGTCGGTCACGGAGTTGAG
>CAZABU010000031.1:0-15288 GCA_964483225.1 uncultured Ruminococcus sp.
GTCTTACCTGCAAAAAGAAAAAGACAAAAACCGGCTATTCCACCGATGCAGAGACCCTCGAGGAGCTTCGTTCCGAATCTCCTATAATCGACGATATTCTCGAATACAGGCAGGTCGCGAAGCTGCGCAACACCTATGCGCTGGTACTACCGGCGGTAGCCGACGAAGCCCACAGGATACACACCGATTTTAAGCAAGCACTTACCGCAACGGGCAGACTTTCCAGCGCGGACCCTAATTTGCAGAATATACCGATCAGGACGAAAATGGGGCGGGAGCTGCGCCGATATTTCATCGCAGAGGAAGGCTATACCCTCGTGGACGCCGACTACTCGCAGATCGAGCTTAGGCTCCTCGCGCATATCGCTGATGACTATACGATGAAGGAAGCCTTCAGAAACGGCGAGGATATTCACCGTAAAACGGCGGCAGCAGTCTTTGGTGTTCCCGAGGAAGCTGTAAACGAGGAAATGCGTAAGCGAGCGAAGGCCGTGAATTTCGGAATCGTTTACGGCATAAGCGGCTTCTCGCTCTCCAAGGATGTAGGCACCAGCGTCGCCGAAGCTACTCGCTACATCAAGAGTTATATGATGAACTACCTCTCCATCGATAAGTATCTTACCGACGTGGTGGAGGAGGCGCGTGCTGACGGTTACACAACCACCGTGTTCGGTAGGCGCAGATATATCCCCGAGCTTACCGCCCAGAATGGAAACATGCGCGCCTTTGGCAAACGAGTGGCGATGAACGCGCCGATCCAAGGCTCTGCCGCGGATATAATGAAGCTTGCGATGATCAGAGTCCACGACAGACTTATCAAGGAAGGACTGGATGCGAGAATCGTTATGCAGGTACACGACGAGCTTATCATAGAAGTCAAAGACTCCCAGGTCGAACAATGCAAAAAGCTGCTGCGCGAGGAGATGGAAAACGTGGTTTCTCTTTCCGTTCCTCTCACAGTCGACGTGACAAGCGGAAAGAACTGGCTCGAGCAAAACTAAAGCAAAACGCAAAAACGGGCAGAGGCACCGATAAACGTGCCTCTGCCCTAAAACTATTTATTCATAAATCATAAGTCTACGTACGCCTGAAAGCACGCTGTCGGAGCCGCCTGACATTACAGCCTCCGAAAGCGAGTTGCTTTCTGCAATCGCCGCCGACGTTGTATGGAATTTCTTCGCTATGCCAAAAAGAGTCTCCCCGCTCTCCGGGTAATATACCGTAACGGTTGACCGACGTCTTTCAAACGGTAGCTCCTCACGGGCCACCGAGGAGGACAGCACACGCTCGCGCCCTTCGAGAATGACCGAAGCATCCACCGTAACATCGCAGCTTCCGTATATCTTATCGGCATCAACTGTTCCGCAAACGCCGTGAACCTCCACGCGCGGTTCTATCAGTGAATTCGTTGGAATTCGACAACCGAACTTTACATTTTGCTTGAATGGAGCATCGATTTTAACACCGATATAAGAGCTTGCGTCATCATTCACTGTTGAACAAATTCCGTAAAATTGCACGTTACCGCACACCGTTATACTGTTATCAAAGGCCTCGGCGCTGTCGATTTTGGCTACCGCATTCATACACACGATCTCTCGAAGCCCCACAGCATCTATTTCCGAGCGTAGCATCTCACCCTGGCATCCACCGCGTTCTTTTCCGTGAGCTACCAGCTCTGTAAAATACATATCGTCATAGATATTTTCGGTAACGCAGGCGGTCATATATGCGTCCGTGATCAAGTCGACCCGCGTGTTGCAAGTTCCTATCGCTGACAGCTCGGCGATCACCGATGCCACCACCTCGCTACCAATATCATCCGCATTCACGCTGCATACCGCCGAGGCGATACCGATTTTTCCTAGGAGCTCGCTGTCAGGCTTAACGTCATCGAACGGAACTGTTTCGTCAACGGGGATCGATCTTGTAACGGAGTAAGCAGGCTCATCTCCGTTTTTGATAACCGCAGACACGCGAAGCTCGCCCTTCATGGTTACTGCGCCCTCCGAGGCACTGATACTGTCCACACGCCCCTCAGCCTTCGTATAAACAACCTTGACCTCGTCGGCAATCGCCCCCTCCAGCTTAACCAGCGGCTCCGCATACTCGCGCTCAAGGACGGAGGAACACCCGATATTCTCGAAGTTGACCGCGCGCGTAGCAGTTTCCACCCTATTACCTTCTTCAAATGCACTGCCTGTGACGGTTGCGCACACCGATTCGACGAGCTTCACGTTACATTTAATATTTCCCTTAGCCATAATTTTTCTCGGCCCCGTCAACCGTATCGAATAACCTGTAAGCTCGGTGTCGGCGAATGCATCACAATAACCTTCGGAGGGATATTTGCACTTTAGGTCGTATTCGGAGCTGAAGCCCGCAGATGAAATCTCGCCGTCCGCATCCAAATAAATCACGTTATACGTTACGATTCCGGGCAGTTCAACTCCGTCACCGTCGCTGAATTTACCCGCAGGGCGTACCTGCGCATCCGTCAAAAGTATTTTTCGCACGTCTCCAAGATAATCGGGTAATGAAAATTCGCAACTTGTCTCCGCATATATCGGGGACTGACGTCTGCACCTCATAAATTCGCAAGCTTCTCTGTTTTCCATTATTATACCAGCCTTTCGCCATTATTAGTTACTCATTTGAATTTATGCATACCAATACAAGAATATTACATAAGCACCGACCGTTTTCAAACAAAAAACGGAGATATCAAAGCTGATACCTCCGCATAAATGTGCTGTATTTTGTAACAAATTGTCGGTTTTTGTAATCTTTGGTAGTCAAAATCTGCCCTTTGCTTAAAGATCGGCGCCCATAGACTCCATAAGGCGCTTGTTAAACTCAGCGGCCGTATTATAGCCCATACGCTTCTGCCTGTTATTCATTGCAGCCACCTCTATTACGACAGAGAGGTTTCTTCCCGGGCATACCGGGAGCTCTATGCTCGGCACGTTTATACCGAGGATATCGGTGGTTTGATCGTCAAGCCCCAAGCGGTCATACATCTTGCCGTCCTGCCACGGCTCAAGATTGATAACGAGGTCGATCTTCTCGGTGTCCTTTACAGAGCCCATACCGAAAAGGCGGCGCACGTCAACGATGCCGATGCCGCGAAGCTCCACGTAGTGACGTATGATCTCGGGTGCACGTCCGACGAGCGTAGTTGCCGAAACCTTTCTGATCTCCACCGCATCATCGGCGATAAGTCTGTGACCGCGCTTCAGCAGCTCTATAGCGGTCTCACTCTTACCTACTCCCGAATCTCCGAGAAGAAGAACGCCCTCGCCGTAAACCTCTACGAGAACTCCGTGTCGCGTGATCCTGGGACCAAGCTCAACGTTAAGAAAGGCTATGAGCGCAGCCATAAAATCAGAGGTATTTTTAGATGTACGCATCAGCGGAACTCTATACTTCTCTGCAAGCTCAACCACCGCAGGCTCAATGACAAGAGAGGTGGTATAAACCACGCCGACGGGACAGGATCTGAAGAACTCCTCCAAACGCAAGAAACGCTCCTGTTCCTCGAGCCCATCAAGGAAAAGCTTCTCCACCTTTCCGATTATCTGAAGCCGGGCCTGCTCATAATGATCGTAAAATCCAACCATCTGCAAGCCGGGACGGTTAACACGCGTACAATTTATGTGTATATTCTCGGGCAGGTCGGGCAGATATATAGTTTCAAGTGAGAACTCATCAATTACCTTAGACAGCTTTACCGAATAATTTTCTTCCATATAAAATCTCCATTCCGTCGCGACGGGCGCGATCACAAACTTTTACCGCGTCTATCATACCACAAACCGACAGCGATTTCAATACCTTAAAATAATATTTTACAAAAAATGCACCTGTGCTTGATTTATTAACATTATTGTGTTAGAATACTTATAAAACAATACCAATGCGAGGATACTATGAAAAAGCTTACATTAACGGTGCTTTTACTGCTGCTCTCGATCATGCTTTTCGGTTGTTCCGATGAGTATGAGCCAGTGGAAAGCACGGAGGAAGAAGCGCAGGTCGTGCTCACCGTCACGGCTGACGGTGACGAGTATGAGATCAAGTACGAGCTCTACCGTGCCCTGTTTTTAGCCAACAGAGATGCCGTCGACGGTGGTGATCTCTCGGTCTGGAGCGGCGACGGTAAGGACGCTTATATTGAAAAGATCAACAAAATCATTCTCTCGAAGGCGGCAGAAATATTCGGTACGATCCATACCGCCGAGGAGCTTGGCTTCAAGCCGTATTCAAACGCAGTAGAGGAGAAGATTTCCGAAAAGGTCAAGGGCGCCGTCGAGGGCGACGATCTACAGGTCGGCCACGGCAGCTATGAGGAATATCTCGCCTCGCTGAAGGAGAGCTACCTTAACTATTCGGTAGCGGCTCTGCTGATGCGTTACTCCCTGGCGCTTGAGCACATTAACGAATACTACGTAGGCACCACAGACGTACTCGGCGCCTCCAGCGCAGAATACGAATATACAGAGGATGACGTGCGCGAATACTATTTTGGAAACGACAGCGCGCGAGTGCTTGTCGCTTACTTCCCCAAGGGCGTCAGAACCTACGCTTACGTCGAGAGCTTCCGCCAAAGCCTGATCGCACTTAACAGCGATTATGAGAGGGCAGCGTACATTCTCGGCAACACCGCCGCTACCGCATCGGATCTGATAATAACCGACGGCGAGGCGGACCGCATCAGCGGAACCGTGGTCGGAAAACATACCTTGCCGTCTGATTATTCAGAGTATACCGAGGCAATATTTGCGCTTAAAGCCGGAGAAATGAGTTCAATAATTGAGCTCGACGGCACAGACGCCGACGGGTACTACATCGTTTACCGTATTGCCGAGGACGAGGGACACTTCGAGCTATGCTATGACACGATCGAAGTATCCTACCTCGATGCAGTCGTCGGCGATGCTATCTATGAGTCGATTTCAGAAATGATTTCTTCTGTAGAATATGAGGACGCATACTCGAATATAAACCACGACGGGATTTCCATGGACTAATGAAGAAAACAGGATTTTTGAAAAATCACAAAATAACAGATGCCACAGCAGACGGCGCTTACTACCGCCATATGAGAGTGCGTGATATTTGGCGCACTCTCAGGGAATTTGCGGCGGTTTTCTTCAGTGAAGAGCTGGATATAGTCCAGCCGGAGGCTCTGCATGGCATCGTATATACAGATCCGGAGGCGCTTGCATGCTTTGTGAAATGTTTGGTCTGCGAATTGCACGGAGAGACGGTTCTGTCCATCACCGTTGCCACCGACGATGAACACGTGATGATTCGCTTCAGCGGAGGGAGCGAGCTCGCAAATATTTGCAAGCATTCTGTGCCTGCTATTAAATTTGCAAAGCAATCAGGCTTCGCAATAAAGTACACAAGCACAGGTATCGTTCTGATTGCCTCGGTCGAGAGGGAGGCGGCATATTACCTCCACGCAATAGATTCCTACTCTTGGGATAGAACGCTTAGGCGAATATTCTTCGGGGCATAACATAATTAGATATAAAATAATTCAAGGCACGGCCGCACGCCGTGCCTATTTTGCTGTTTTTTGACAAGTTATATTTACAAATTCCTTATTTTTCATCGGATATCCAAGATGCTGTCGGCGCAAATTAATGTATAGCACATTAAGTTTTGGCAAGGGAGATTGTAATGAAGAATGTGAAGCTCAAGGCATTTTCTTGCTTTGTTTTAATAATATACGCGCTTTCTCTTCCCGTGTCAGCGGCGAGCGAGAAGGCGGCAATAATATATGATAATGTAGAGCGCGAGAGCGAGGATACAAGCGTTCAAACATTATCAGAGGACGTGCAGGTTGGTTCCAGACTTTGGGAGCTGCTGTTCGGCGCACAGGAAAACGAGGAGCGGCTGCTCTGCCCCGGCGGCAGCGTTTTCGGTGTCAAGATAAAGCAGAGCGCGGTAACGGTGATAGAGGCAAAGGGGATTCCCGCTCTTTGTGCCGGCGATATAATCGTTTCGATAAATGGAAAAGAGGTCCACTCCGCAGAGCAGGTGCGTCGGCTGGTTGAGGAGTCCGGCGGTGAAAGCCTTACAATAAAAGCTATGCACGGCGATACGACTCTGTCGCTGGAGGTACGACCTTCGCTGGTTGATGGGGAATACAAGCTCGGCGTTTCTCTCAGGGACGGTGCCGCAGGGATAGGAACCGTGACTTTCATTGACCCGGAAACCGGTCTGTTCGGCGGGCTGGGGCACGGAATATGTGACAGCGACAGCGGTAAGATCGTTGATATGGAAAGCGGTGAAATATGCGAGGTCATTCTCGGCGGTATTCACAAGGGCGAGTGCGGAAAGCCGGGCGAGCTGTGCGGTATTCTGACCGACGAGCACCTGGGCGTGCTTACGGAAAACAACGAGTGCGGCGTTTTCGGCAGACTTGATACTGACGGACTCTCGCTTCCCGATGCCCTGGAGATGGGAACCCGCGAGGAGGTCCACGAGGGCGAGGCGACCATAATTTCCACACTCAAAAACGGCATGCGCGCCGAGTATAAGGTTGAAATATTTGATATTGACCGCGACTCCACGGGTACGAAGTCCTTCCGCGTCCGCGTCACCGATCCTACCCTCATCGCCCTCACGGGCGGTATCGTCCGCGGTATGTCGGGTAGCCCCATAATTCAGGACGGCAAGCTCGTTGGTGCAGTGACACATGTAATGGTAGCAGATCCTACGGAAGGGTACGGGATTTTTATAGAGAATATGCTGTCGGCGGCAAATAACGAGTTACAGAAGGCGGCGTAAAAATACAAGAGGGAGGCTAAATTGCTTCCCTCTCGTTTGATTTTACCAAATAATTATATTATCATTTTCATCATAATACCAATAATTCCCATCTAATGAAGGGCGTGTTGATGAGTAATAATATTTAGTGGCGTTTTTGACATATGAAGCTCCCGATGAATCTATCGCTACCGTACCCCATGATGAGCTTGAACCACCGTAATATATAACTAACTTAGGGCACTCCCCAAATGCTTGATAACCTATCGCGGTAAATCCATCCGGTATAACTACGCTAACGAGATTCTTACAATTATAAAACGCATATTTTTGCAAAGCAGTCACGCCTTTTGGGATTCGAAATTCTTCAAGACTGATACAATCATAAAATGCAGTATATTCAATAGTATCAAGACTGCTATTTTCATCGAATTCTACGGTTTTCAAATTTGGACAGTTTCTAAAAGCAAGCGAAGAAATTGTTTTAACGGTTTTAGAAATATGTACACTTGTTAATATTTCACAATCCTCAAATGCAGCTCTACCGATTGTTATTACTCCGCTAGGAACTATAAAATCAACATTCTCTTTTCCTAATGCATACTGTATAAGTGTACTACCATTCTTATTATACAAATCTCCGTTTATTGTTTTATATGCAACATTAGATTCATCTACAATAATCTCTTTTAAGCGTTTGCATCCCACTAATGCTTCAAATCCTAACACATTGACACTTTTCGGTAAACTTAGTTTCTCTAAATAAACAGCTCCAGCAAACGCATTTCTATCAATAGTTGTAATACCCTCTTGTACTATAAAACTTTCATTTTGTTTTGCGAGTGCATACTGAAGAAATTTCGTCTGATTTTTATCATATAAATGACCATCGATTGTTGAAAAATAATTATTATCAGATGAAATATAAATCTCAGTTAACTTTTGACAACCGTAAAAGACACACTCACTAAAACTTTTCAACGATACCGGAAGTTGAACAGTAACAAGGTTATCACATTCATAGAAAGCACAAAATCCTATATCAGTAACACTACTATCTTTCGCGAATCTCAGTGTCGTAATACTTTTACATTCCCTAAATGCATTATCAGCAATTGCAACCACTGGATAACCATTATATGTGGCTGGTATAACTACATTTGAATCTTTGCAAGTGCCAATGCCTGTGACTGTATAGCTACCATTGCTATAACTGTATGACAATCCCTCGCTACCATTTAAGATTTCTTCAAAATCAGGATCGCTTTCACCACAAACGCTGCAGGTGCCATTGACATAATTATGTCCGGTAGCATCAACAGTAACCGTTTTACGGCTTATCTCTACTTCGCATTCAGTACAATAAACAACATTGTCGTAAGAGCCGTTTTCAATACATGTAGCATCAACATTGTTTTCGACTACCGTGTTTCCTGAAACATGGACGTGGTCGTTGCCTTGTGAATGTATCCAGAGCGCGGGAACTATACCGTAAACAGTATCACGAACGTTGCTTAGATAGTCACCAGAGCTTGCACTACCGGATGAATTAACTTGACGTACATTAGTTGAACCCGTACCGTGAGAACGTAATCTCCAAGAATTACACGAACCGGTTGCACGAGCATACTCGGTAGCAATCTTTTTTCGTGCATCATCATATTCACTATCAGAAAAACCGTAATTTGTATTTATTACATCTGCGTATGACAATAAAAAGATTTTATCTTCTGTGTCTTCATATGAATTAGGATTACTTGCATAACCCGTACTGAGTGCGCTATTGTCTACTTTAGTAGTGCGGATTATTTGCTGATGCGATTGGGAAAAAGCATTTTCATAAAAACTGCCGTTCAACCATGCACGTACATTACTGTTTTTATAATTATTACTATTGTTTGTGCTATATGCCATATTTGCTATTATGTTTTCACAAAGCAATAAAATATCTTCATCGTTTTCAGAAAGTATTCTCCAACAGAGAGGCTCAACTTTATAGAAATTACTTCCTACTTTCGCATAATAGCATCCATCGCTACCGAGATAGTAACCACGCGAATCAGTATTCGTAGTAATGCTTACATTATCTGCTTTGAGTGTCTGTGGATATTCACCAAAATAGATATAGTTACCATCTCGAGTATAAAGCCCGTCTACATTATCATTCGATCCAGTTCCATCGTTAGATCCAAATTTACCGCAATATTCGCATACACCATTAACATAATTATGCCCAGTAGCAGGGATAATTATATTTTCGCGTGAAAATTCTTCTTCACAAACGGTACAGTAAATTACGCTATCATAAGAACCATCTTCGGTGCATGTAGGTTCAATGTGATTATCGTCCGTTTTTATATGCGTGCATTTTGATTCTCCGCGCCAATTTATTAAGTTGCACGACGCGAAAGTGAATACTATCACCAAAAGTATAAAAAACGCGAGTAAAAATTTTCTTTTCATTTTTCGTCCTTCCTTTTCTATTTTTCGCAGCCCTCAGGCTACTTATAGCCCATATTGTATCATATATAGCCCGTTTTGTCAAGAGTTTTGGGCTATAATTAGTCCAAAAAGATTTGGAGATATATATGGATACTTACACAACTGTGAAAAACAGACTCCTTGAATTACTTGAAATAAACAAAATGTCAATACACAAGCTGGCTATGGAATCCGCAGTGGCCCCTTCGTCCATAAAGAACATACTTTACGGAAAAAGTAAAAATCCCGGTATAGTCACCCTTAAGATGTTATGCGACGGATTTGGAATATCACTAACCGATTTCTTTAACACAGAGGATTTCCAAAACTTGGAGCAAGAAATCAGATAGCAAACGCACGCCCCGACAAGTGCGTATTGAATACAAGAAAATATCAAAAAATCTACAAAAAAGTTCTTTACATTTCGAGAAAATAATGTATAATAGATGTTGGAAACAGAAAAGAGTAAGGAGACTCAAAAAAATGGAACTCAGCACAGCTGCAAAGAACGCCGTCCCCTCGGGCGTGCGTCTTATGTTTGAGAAGGTCAAGGCACATGAGGATTCTATCGACCTCACCCTCGGCGAGCCCGGATTTATTACGCCGAAGCACGTCATTGACGAGGGCGTAAAGCATCTTCTCGCAGGTAATACGAAATATACCCCCAACGCCGGTGTCAAGGAGCTGCGCGATGCTATCGCGGAGAAGCTCCGGGTGGAGAATCATATCAAGTGCGACCCCGACAAGAATCTTATCGTAACGGCGGGCGCTACTCAGGCGCTTATGCTGGCTATGGTGGCTCTTGTGAATCCCGGCGACGAGGTAATTCTTCAGACTCCCAACTGGCCCGACTACAAGGGACAGATTGATATGGTGAATGCAAAGGCGGTGTGGTGTGCCGTTGACGAAAAGAACGGCTTCAAAATGACTGCCGACCTTATCGAGCCCCTCATCACCGAAAAGACCAAGCTCATTATCGTAAATTCCCCCTCCAACCCCACAGGCGGCGTGCTGAATTACGAGGATATGAAGGCTATTGCCGAGCTGGTGAAGAAGTACAAGGTCTTCGTCATTTCCGACGAGCCCTACGAGAAGTTTATCTACGACGGCGGCGAGCACGTGAGCCTTGGAGTATTCGACGGCCTTGAGGACTATCTGCTCACCATCAATTCATTCTCCAAGACCTACGCTATGACCGGCTGGAGAGTGGGCTACATATGCGCCAACGAGCACATAATGAAGAACCTCATCAAGCTCCACGAGAATATGATCGCCTCCATCAACGGAGCCTTCCAGCTTGCGGCTATTTCCGCGCTGAAGAACGGCGAGGAGGACGTGAAGATGATGCTCGAGGCTTACAGAAAGAACAGAGATACCCTCGTCGAGCGTATCAACAGGATCAAGGGCTTCTCCTGCCCTGCCCCCGCAGGCGCGTTCTACGCCTTCGCTAACGTGAAGGACTTTGGTCTGTCCTCGGCAGAGGTGGCAAATCTTATTTTCGACAAGACCCACGTGGCAACCGCGCCCGGTGACGCATTCGGCCCCGGCGGCGAGGGCTTCATCCGTATATGCTACGCTTCCAGCCATGAGCGCATCGTCGAGGCTATGGACAGACTTGAGGCGGCTTTCGGTCTGAAATAATCCACGTTCCCTCTAAGAGTATATATCGACTTCACAGTTATTTCATATTTTTTTTAACGAAAATTAACCGATTTTGCTATCGTTTTATATTGACAAAGGCAATATTTGGTGATATAATCTCTGTTGTGAAATTCCCATATGAGGGAGTAGCGAGCGCAAACCCATGCGTAGCAAGTCAACATCATGACGTATTATTACGTCTGGCTTGTTTCAAATCGCGAGACTCATGTATAAGACGACCGCTATACATGATTTAACCACAATATCAGCCCGTGTATAGCGTCCCCGCGTATACACGGGTATTTTATTGCAAAAAAATATACAAAAAGGAGTGTCCTATGCAGTATTATCTCAAAGACAAAGAGAAGGTTCTCGGAGAGCTTGGCAGCTCGGAGAACGGTCTTTCCTCCGACGAGGCGGCAAAACGCCTTGAGGCAAACGGAAAGAACAAGCTTGCAGCGGCCAAGAGTAAGCCGCTTATCGTCAAGTTTCTGGAGCAGCTGGCCGACCCGATGATCATTATCCTGCTTGCGGCCGCAGTTGTCAGCGGCGTGCTCGCGGTGGTTGAGGGTGAGAGCTTTGCCGACGTCATCATCATACTTGCGGTGGTGGTCGTAAATGCCGTGCTCGGCGTATACCAGGAGAGCAAGGCCGAAAAGGCCATCGAAGCGCTGCAGGAAATGTCAGCGGCGACCTCAAAGGTCCTGCGTGACGGCAAGGTACAGGTCGTTCACAGCGAGGATCTGGTGGTAGGTGACATCGTGCTGCTCGAAGCAGGCGACGCCGTACCCGCAGACGCACGTATTCTTGAAAATGCCAGCCTGAAGGTTGAGGAAGCAGCACTTACCGGTGAATCTGTTCCTGTAACAAAATTCATTGACACCATCTATCTCAAGGAAACCGAGAAGGACGTCCCTCTCGGCGACCGCAAGAATATGCTTTATATGGGCTCTACCGTAGTTTACGGCCGCGGCACAGCGATTATAACCGCTACTGGTATGGACACCGAGATGGGTAAGATAGCAGACGCGCTGACTCAGGCAAAGGAGGGCGATACGCCTCTCCAGATCAAGCTCAATCAGCTCTCGAAGGTTCTTACCTGGCTGGTGCTCGGTATCTGTGTTATCGTATTTGGCGTTCAGCTCATCAGAGCCGGTGAGATCTCCGCATCTCTTGCCGTTCATTCCTTCATGATCGCCGTATCGCTTGCGGTAGCGGCTATTCCCGAGGGACTTGCGATGGTCGTTACCGTCGTTCTCTCCATCGGCGTTACCAACATGTCGAAGAGAAACGCCATAATCAGAAAGCTCACCGCCGTTGAAACTCTCGGCTGTGCGCAGATAATCTGCTCCGACAAGACCGGTACTCTGACTCAGAACAAGATGACCGTAGTCGACCACTTCGGCGAGAACGAAGCAAAGCTCGCCTCAGCTATGGCGCTCTGCTGTGACGCTGAGCTGGACGATGACGGGAACGTGACCGGTGAGCCCACAGAGGCAGCACTCGTAGCATGGGCAAACAAGCTCGGTCTGCCCAAGGGAGAGCTTAAAAAGAGCTATCCCCGTTCCGGCGAGGCACCCTTTGATTCCGGCAGAAAGATGATGTCCACCGTCCACGGATGCGAGAACGGATTCATTCAGTACACCAAGGGCGCGCCCGACGTTATCATAGGAAAATGTACTCACTATATCAAGGACGGCGCCGCCGTTCCTATGACCGAGGAATACAAGGCGGAGATACTCGCCGCTAACAAGGCTATGGCCGACAAGGCACTGCGCGTGCTTGCCTGTGCCGAGAGAGTCTGGGACAGCGAGCCCGCAAGCTATGAGGCCGAGGCTCTTGAGGATCAGCTCTGCTTCGTGGGCCTTTCCGGAATGATCGACCCCGTCCGTCCCGAGGTAAAGGACGCTATCGTAGAATGCAGACACGCAGGTATACGTCCTATTATGATAACCGGCGACCATATTGATACCGCAGTTGCTATTGCTAAAGAGCTTGGCATCATCACCGAAGGCACACGCGCTATCACAGGCGCACAGCTCAACGAGATGTCCGACGAGGAATTTGCGAAGGAATTCACCGGCATCAGCGTTTATGCAAGAGTTCAGCCCGAGCATAAGACCAGAATCGTCAACGCCTGGAGAAACGCAGGCTACGTTACTGCGATGACCGGTGACGGAGTAAACGACGCGCCCTCTATAAAGTCGGCGGATATCGGTGTCGGAATGGGTATAACCGGTACAGACGTTACTAAAAACGTAGCGGATATGGTGCTTGCAGACGACAACTTTGCCACCATCGTCGGCGCTGTCGAAGAAGGCCGCCGTATCTACGACAATATCCGTAAGGCTATCCAGTTCCTTCTCGGCTCTAATATGAGTGAGGTGCTTGCCATATTCACCGCAACTCTTATCGGCTTTACCATCCTCGAGCCGGTCCATCTGCTTTGGATAAACCTTGTAACCGACTGTTTCCCCGCTCTTGCCCTTGGCATGGAGCGCGCGGAGCCCAACATTATGCGCCGCAAGCCCAGAGATGCAAAGGCAGGAATATTCTCCGGCGGTATGGGCGTTGACGTAGCGTATCAGGGCGCTCTGGTTACCCTTCTCGTTATCGTTTCCTACTTTATCGGTACCTTCTTCGAGATGGGCAGCCTTGTAATTGCAGACAGCTCTCACGGTGTAACCATGGCATTCCTCACGATGTCTATGGCAGAGATATTCCACAGCTTCAACATGCGCTCTCAACGAGGAAGCATCTTCACCCTCGGCTCACACAACAAGGTTCTCTTCTTCGCTGCGGCGGGCTCCCTCGTCGCGACGACCCTCGTATGCGAGGTTCCCTTCCTTGCAAAGGCCTTTGGCTTCGCGGCTGTGGGTATTACCGAATATCTCATCGCAATAGGCCTTGGTCTTATAGTTATCCCGGTGGTCGAGTGCGTAAAGCTCGTTCAGAGAAAGCTCGCGGCAAGACGTTCCGAGAACGGTTCCTCTGTTGCAGGCAAGACTGTTTGACAATCAAAGTTTACAAAATACGCAAAAAGCACACGAATTCTTTCGTGTGCTTTTTTTCTTTAATTACTTACTTTCTTTAAGCGCTGCGCGCTTCTGCGCCTGCATACGCTTTCTTGTGGGAGTATCAAGAATAACCTTACGCAGGCGGATGCTCTTAGGAGTTACCTCGATAAGCTCCTCGTCGGTGATAAACTCAATAGCCTCCTCCAGCGAGAACTGACGGGGAGTGATGAGCGTAAGCTTCTCGTCGGCTCCGGAGGAACGGACCGCGGTAAGATGCTTTTCCTTGCAGACGTTAACCTCTATATCGTCGGGCTTGGGATTCTCACCGACTATCATACCCTCGTATACGGGAGTTGCAGGGCCGATGAAGAGAGGTCCTCTGTCCTGGGACTGATAAAGTCCGTAGGTAGTAGCAATTCCCTTCTCGGAGGCAACGAGAGAGGAGGTGAAGCGGGTCTTGATCTCTCCGCGGAAGGGCTCATAGCCGGCAAAGACGGAGGAGATTATTCCCTCGCCACGGGTATCGGTAAGAAGCTCGCTCCTGTAACCGAACAGGCATCTCGTGGGAATTGTGTAATAGAGCTTCTGACGGCTACCGTTAAGCTGCATATCGTTGAGCGTGCCCTTTCTCGCTCCGAGCTTTTCCATAACCGAGCCCATGTATTCCTCGGGAACGTCGATGATCACGTTCTCGATGGGCTCGCACCTTACGCCGTCTATATCCTTGTAAAGAACACGAGGGTTGGAGCAGCAGAGCTCATAGCCCTCACGGCGCATATTTTCAATAAGGATTGAAAGATGCATCTCGCCACGTCCCGCAACGCGGAAGGAGTCGGTGGTCTCACCGTCCGACACGCGGAGCGATACGTCGCGGAGCAGCTCCTTATAGAGCCTTGCCCTGAGATGGCGGGAGGTGACGAACTTACCCTCCTTACCGGCAAAGGGCGAGTCGTTGACCGAGAATGTCATCTCCATGGTAGGCTCACCGACCTTAACGAACTCCAGCGGCTCCACCTTGGCAGGAGAGCAAACGGTATCGCCGATGGATATATCCTCGCAGCCGGAGAAGCAGATGATATCTCCGACCTTAGCCTCGGTAACGGGAACGCGCTTCAATCCGTCAAACTGGTAGAGAGAAACGATCTTTGCGGGGCGGGACTTACCGTCGCCGTGATAATTGCAAATAGCAACACCCTGCCCCTGCTTTATCATACCGCGCTCAATGCGACCAACGCCAATACGGCCAACGAACTCGTTGTAGTCGATGGAGGAAACGAGGAGCTGAAGGGGCTCGTCCTCCTCACCGTCGGGAGCGGGCATATATTCAAGAATGGTATCAAGGAGAGGGGTGGGGTCGGTACCGGGGGTG
>CAZABU010000032.1:0-15261 GCA_964483225.1 uncultured Ruminococcus sp.
CGTTCTGCATAATACCGAGGAAGTTTACCATCTGGTTGCAGAGGGTTGCAAGGTGCTTTGCGGGAGCGGATGTGATCTTACCGGTAACGCCGCCAAGTCCCTCCTGAATAAGCTGCTTCAAGGACCAGCCTGCGCAGTAGCCGGTAAGCATGGAAAGGTCGTGAATATGTACATCTGCATTTCTGTGAGCAGAGGCGATCTCGTCGTCATAAACCTCGGAAAGCCAGTAGTTTGCGGTGATAGCGCCGGAGTTGTTGAGGATAAGACCACCAACGGAATAGGTAACGGTGGAGTTCTCCTTAACTCTCCAGTCGGTAACCTTAACGTAGCTGTCAACGATGGACTTGTAGTCAAGGACGGTGGACTTTATCTCACGGAGCTTCGCTCTCTGACGGCGATAAAGGATATATGCCTTCGCTACGTCATCATAGCCTGCCTGGATAAGGACGGACTCAACGCTGTCCTGGATATCCTCGACGGTGACGTGATGCTCGCGAATCTTGGGCTCGAAATCTGCGGTGACCTTCAGAGCAAGGAAGTCTATAATGTTGGGATTATAGTCCCTTTCCTGGGCGTCAAACGCCATAGTTATAGCTTCGGAAATCTTCTTCAGGTCAAAATCGGTAATTTTACCATCTCTTTTAATGACTGTGTACATAAAAAATTTCTCCTGTCGTAATTACTTTCTTTAGCGTGCAGTAATAATATACCACAAATGAAAGCGTTTGTCAACAGTAAAAACCACAAAATATTGAGTTTTTTCGATTTTTAGCTACAATATATAGTAATTTGCGACATAATTTGTGCAAGAGGACCAAAGGTAAAAAATGGGTATAAAAAAGAGGGGATTTCTGCCTCGAAATATCCCCTCTTCTGCGCCTTGATTTTTGAAATCGGACGCATTTTATGAAATTATGCACAAAAATCAGTCGCCGCGTAGCTGCACTGCAGGAATGTACTCCCGCAAGGTTTCCGCAAAGCGGCGCATCTGTGCCGGAGAAAAGGCGCCCAGCCCATCGCCGATAAGATCGCCCGAGTCGGTAAAGGTCTGAAGGAAGAGCTTATCCCCACCGGCAAGCCACTCGCCAATGCCGCGGATATCATCCTCGGTATGGAGCCCCTTTACCACAGTGGTACGGAACTCGAAGGGCACGCTTCCCTGTCTGAGAAGCCGGATGCTCTCCTCGATCTTAGAAATGTCAAGCTGATCAAGCCCAACGGCGCGGGCATACCCCTCACGGGAGCTCTTTATATCCATAGCGACGTAGTCGAGCAGCCCCTCGTCAAGAAGCCTGCGGAGGACATCGGGACGGTAGCCGTTTGTATCCAGCTTTACTGCAAGGCCGAGGCCGCGCACGCGGCGTATGAACATCGGCAGGTCGGGCTGCAGGGTGGGCTCGCCTCCGCTTATGCAGACACCGCCGAGTCGACCGACGCGGGAACGTAGAAAGTCCATTACCTCCCTCTCGGAAATATTATCCGCGAATCTGTCGGGCAGAACGAGAGAGGCGTTGTGGCAGAAGGGGCATCTGAAATTACAGCCCCCGGTAAAGACGGTGGCGGCTATCCTCTCGGGAAAATCAAGAAGGGTGAGCTTTTGAAGTCCTTTAATTATCACGGTCACTTCACCTCGTCGTCCTTATTCCAGCGGAAGTTGCCCTTTACCCCCTGCACCTCGTCGTAATAGGTGAAGGCGTCGGGGTACTTCTTCATTATCTCAAGAAATTCGGGCAGCTGCCGTATATTGATTATCGAAATTATAACGTTGCTCTTGCCGTCGGTATACATTCCGCGGCTCTCCAGCACCGTTGCTCCGTGCTTGAGGTTATAAATAATATCGTTGCGGATGGCCTCCGGCTCCTTGGTGATGATCTTGACCTCGATGGCGTTTCTGTTATCCTTCTGCACCGAGAAGGCAATTCTCTCGAACACGAACATCTGCACCAGAGAGAGCAGTATACTCGTCACCTGCCAATAAACGAAATAGGAGGCGAAAATTATGACGTAGCATATCAGGGTGATTATGCTCTCGGGATTTTTGTGAGGCAGCCTCTTTTGAACTATGCAGGCAATAATGTCAATGCCGCCAGAGGAGGCCCCCAGCTTCAGCATTATACCCGTACGGGCACCAAAGAGTATTCCGGAGAACACCGCGGATATAAGGCCCTCTCCCGCAGATTCGTAGTACGGGAAGCCGACTGCCTCGAATACTATAAGCAGGACGGAGGACACCACGGTGAATAGCACGGTGTATATGACGTAGCGCTTTTTCAGCACGAACCAGGCCGCAAGCAAAAGGGGAAGATTTATGGCGAGAATAAAGTATGCCGCGTTGATGCCCGTCTTTTCAAAGAGCATCGTGGCGATACCGTCAACTCCGCTGGGAGCGAAGGAGGCGGGATATACGAAAACGTGCATTCCTACGGCGGAGAGCACCGCGGCAAAAAGAACGAGAAGTACGTTCCACCCCTCCTTCATCAGCTCCTTGCGTTCAATTCTCATAAGCGATTATACACGCTCCTCAAGATACTTGCATACGTCGCCCACGGTTTCGAATCTCACGAACTCGGTGAATCTGAAGCCGAAGGCGTCCTCGATCTCCATAGACATCATCATTATGGCGAGCGAATCAAATTCCAGGTCCTCTACGAGCCTGGTCTGCTCGGTAACGGTGGACATATCCCTGTCGGGGAGAACCTTTCCGAGTACTGCCTTAAGTTTTTCAAGCATAGCTTTTTCCTACCTTTTAGATTATATAGATTTAAGATACGCGCGACGGCGCTTGTGCTGTCTTGCGCTGAAGTGCTTCCACTGCGCCATAACGGCGGTGTTGGTTTCAAGATTGAGGTTGGTCTCCAGCTTCTCTACCTTACCGTCAAGCAGCATATTGCAGAGCGCGTTCACCATCGTGGCGTTGATGCCCGAGCTCTGATACTCCGGGCGAACCGCAACCAGGGCAAGGTCGATGACCTTGGGGTTACTTACCGCGTAGAGCAGCTTCACCAGCGCCGGGGGAGTAAGCCTGCCGCCGCTGGCCCGGAGAGAATTACCGAAGCCGGGGAAGCAGAGGCCGAGAGCGACCACGCGCTCATTTTCGTCACAGACGAAGAAGAGATACTTCTTGTTTATCACCAGCATAAACTGACTTATCAGCTCGGCCTTCATCTCTTCTGTGAAGGGGACGGTGCCGTAGAGCTTGCCGTAGCACTCGTCGATACAGTCAAAGAAGCCGTCCTTGTACTTATCTATGTAAGCCTTTTTGGACATCTTTGAGCTGTCGACGATATGGAGCTTGTTCATTTCAAGAGCGCGGTCGGCAACACGCTTCAGCATCTCGTTGCGGCGCTCGGGCGCGCGGAGCTCAAACTCCAGCCAGTCGACCTCCTTCTCAAGGCCGAAGTCCTCAAGAAGCGCGGGATAATAATCGTAGTTATACTGCTCCTCAAAGGTGGAATCCTCATCGAAGCCCTCGATAAGAAGTCCCTCTCTGTCAAGGTCGGAAAAGCCGAGAGGACCGCAAAGGGCGTTCATTCCCTTGGCTCTTCCCCACTCTGCCACGGCAGAAAAAAGTGCACGGGAGACCTCGGTGTCATTGATGGAATCGAAGCGGGTAAAGCGCACCCGGCTCTCTCCGTGAAGCTCATTATACTGCTTCTGAATTATGCCGTGAATACGCCCGACGGTCTTGCCGTCACGGCAGGCCAGATAGAACACCGACTCGGATATCTCTCTGTTGCCGCCGGTTTTGAGCAGCTTCATCTCGTCGCCGTAGAGGGGTGGAACGAACTGCTTGCAGCCCTTATAAAGCCTTAGAGGGAACTCAACAAATTCCTTCATCTCGGCCTTGGTTTTTACTTCTTTGATTTCTACCATAAGATTGTGTCCTTTATGGAATTTTATAAAATGGTCACTCGGGCGCTATCGCCGAAAAACTCGCTCAAAGCTCGCCTTGACCTCTTGATTTTCGGATGAGAGTGTTCGAGAAACGACGAAGGTGTAGAAGGCTACTCCGAGGAATTTCTCGGACGCTATCGCCGAAAATCACAGGTCAACATCCTCGTCGGGGCGGCGGATAAACTGCAACCCATATCCCGCAAGCCAAGGGCCGTTGTGTGCTCCGCTGACAGGGGACATTATTACGTCCTCGTGGTTGGTCTCGATGCCGTATTCGGCCTCTATCTTCTTGAGGCTCTCGAGGAGGGAGGGACCGGTGTAAATATGCCAGAGCATATAGTCCTTGGGATCTCTGTCACCGATGATCTCCATCAGGTACTCACAGGTGCGGCGAAGAGCCTTTTTGGGGGTTCTGACCGACTCGATGGGAGTGCACTTTCCGTCATCGGTAAAGCGGATAACGGGGCAGAAATTAAGTATCTTACCCATAAGAGCCTTGGCTCCTACAAGTCTGCCGTTGTAGATAAGGTAATCGAGCTTGCCGTCAACACCGAAGAACTCCTGATGCTTCATCATCCACTTGATCTCTTTAAGTATCTGTTCGGTAGTGGCGCCTGCGGCTGTCATCTCTGCCGCCTTTACAGCCAGAAGTCCCTCGCCAAAGCAGGTGGTCCTGGTGTCGATCACGGTGATCTTTATTCTGTCCTCATACTCCTTTGCCACAAGGCTGAGCTTGTTGTAGGTGCCGCCGAGGCCGGAGGAAATGGCGAACACCATAGCCTCGTCACAGCCCTCGGCAATTGCCGCCTCGTAATGGGATCTTATCTCCTCAGTGGAGGGCATATCGGTCTTGGGCAGATTGCTCTTAGGATCCTCGATGGTTTCAAGGCGCTCGTAGAACTCCTCGGGGTTGAGGTCAAGCCCCTCAAGATATTCCCTGCCTTCAAATATAACGTGGATTCTTATAATGTCAATGCCGAGCTGTCTGTAACGCTCGGGGGCGTACTCAATACATCCGGTGGACGTACACATAATCTTTCTCTTTCCCATTTTAAGAACTCCTTTTAGTTTTATTTCATTTCCGTTTCCGCTCCGTGGAAAACGTCCTTGCTCTGTGCAAGATTAAGTAACATTCCCAGCGTGCTGACCACAGAGGTTTCGTTTGCCGCTCCGTGAGCCTTGATAACAGGCTTCGCCACGCCGAGAATAACTCCGCCGCCGAGAGAGTTGAAGTCGTAGAGTGCCATCAGATGTCCGACGAGCTTCATATACTCCTCATTGCCGGTCTTTTTCGCAAATTTAACTATATCGGTGATAATGCGCTTTGCAATACCCTCGGTGACCTTTAGTACCTGATTGCCGGCAAAGCCGTCGCATACCAGCACGTCACAGTCACCGGAAAGGGCGTTGGTGCCCTCAATGTTTCCGACGAAGTTTATACCCTCTGCCTCTGCAAGAAGGGCGTGCGCCTCCTTTACCACCTTGTTGCCCTTGGTGGGCTCGGCACCGTTGGAGAGAAGTCCCACTCTCGGAGCTTCTATTCCGTAAAGGGTACGCATAAAGTCGGTTCCAAGACGGGCGAAATGCATAAGAGTGGACGCACCGCAGTCAATTGTGGCGCCCGTGTCCACAAGACAGGCAAAGCCGCCGCGCTCCGCAGGCAGTACCGCCGCAAGGGCAGGTCTGACTCTGTCGGGCAAGGACAGATGCTTCATCGCTCCCGCGATAAGGGCACCGGTGCTTCCGGCGTTTAGCATGCCGGAGATATCCTCTCTTGCCGCAGTTGCCTCAAGAGCCTTAACCAGCGAGGCCTCGGGCTTGCCGAAAACTGCCGCCGCAGGGCTGTCAAAGTTCGTTATAACGTCGGAGGCGTGAAGAATTTCGACCCTCTCGCCGACAATTCCATGTGCCTCGCACTGAGGCGCTATTACCGCCTCGTCACCGACGAGAAGGACGGCAAGCTCAGGATAGGTCTCCAGAGCCTTGGCAACGCCTCTTATCATCATCTCGGGGCCCTTGTCCGAGCCCATAACGTCAACGGTTATTCTATAATATTTAGCCATAAATCCTCCAAAGCCGGGCGCAACCCGTCATTCTACGGCAACCAGGTAGCTATAAACGTCCTGACCGCCCTTATAGACCACTATATCCAGGTCGGGGAAGGTATCCTCAAGTCTTTCGGTTATATCAACTCTCACCTCGTCGGTAACACTTTTTCCGACGAAGAGGGTCACTATCTCATAGTCGTCGATATCCTCCATGCACTGAAGCATATCCACCAGCGCGTCCTCTGCGGTAGCGGCATCGGCAGTTATCTTTCCGTCGGCAATGGCGATATAATCACCCTTCACCACGTCTATACCGTCCATCTTCACGTCGCGGACGGCGTAGGTTACCTCACCGCTGACAACGCCCTTCGCGGCACCCTCCATATCCTTCGCAAGCCTATCGTAATCCTTGACGCCGGGGGTAACGACGGCCAAAGCACTGTATCCCTGCATCAGGGTTGCGGTGGGGATTATATATACCTTGGAGCGCTCCCAGAGCTCTGCCGCCTGCTTTGCGGCAAGGAATACGTTTTTGTTGTTGGGAAGAACGAAGATATTGTCGGCGTCGTACTGCTCAAAAGCCGCAATAAACTCCTCGGTGGATGGGTTCGCAGTCTGACCGCCGGAAATTATTCCGGTGGCGCCCATATCGGTGAACAGCGAGCATATGCCCTCACCGGTTGCGACCGCAAGAACGCTGAGCTTTCCGCGCTTCTTTTTCTTCTCGGGTGCCTTCTGCTCGGAATCCTCACCGGAGTGGGAAACCGACATATTCTCTATCTTTACGGTAAGGAATTCGCCGAACTGCTGGCAGGCGTTAAGAACGGCTCCGGGGGTATGGGTGTGAACGTGGACCTTCACGATATCTCCGTCCTTATAGGAAACAATGCTCTCGCCGCCCAGTGCCTCAAGGGTGCTTATTACCGTAGCGACCTCGAAGCTGTCGGGATCAACCTTGGCGGTGGTGAGTCTTATAAGAAACTCGGTGCAATAGCCGAACTCCAAAACGGAGTCGCGGGTGAAGCTGTCGATATCCACGGCGGGAACGGCCTCTGCGTGCTCGGTAAAGAGCGTGGCGTTTATCTTGCCGGTCAGAGCCCAGTACATACCGACGGCGATGGCAAGATAGCCTGCCGCACCGCTATCCACGACGTCGGCCTCGGCCAGAACGGGAAGTATCTCCTTGGTCCTGGTGAGGGAGCGCCTGGCCTCGGCTATATGGTACTTATAGAAGTCCTCGATGGTGGACTTGTCTGTTATGCGCTTTGCGGCAAACTCGGTGGCCTCGCGGAACACGGTAAGGATAGTGCCCTCTGTGGGGTTCATAACGGCGGCGTAGGATTTCTCTATACCGCAGCGGTAGGCCTCGCAGAGGTCCTTTGCCGTTACCTTTTCATATTTCGCCAGCTCGTCCTTGATGCCGGAGAATATCTGGGAGAGAATAACTCCCGAGTTGCCCCTGGCGCCGAGGATAACTCCCTTGGCGAATTTTTCTATTATCGTTGCAATACTGTCGGAATCGACGCGAGATATCTCGGAGATACCTCCCTCGAAGGTTTTTGTCATATTTGTGCCCGTATCTCCGTCGGGAACGGGGAATACGTTAAGGTCGTTTATCTCGCTTATGTTAGAACGGATGTTTTCGGCTCCGCCGATAAGCATAGCCTTCAGGGTCTTTCCGTCAAGCATAGGTGTACTACTCATATCTGAATTACCTTTCGGTTATTTGTTTTGATGTCATACGGGCGGGCGCACATCACACTCCCGCGAAGCGTTTTTTTATTTCCTCCTATATAATATTATTTTAACACATAAAATATTTTAACTCAACTTGCGAGATTATGCAATACAATTTCAGCAAAAAAGCGACAAAAAAGCGGTTTATCGGACAAGTGTTTACATCGAAGTTCATTTTTTATTTACATTTCATTAACCATCAGTTCAAATACCGCCATTTTTAGAAAATATTGGAAAAATATTCTTTTTCCGCCCTTGAAAAGAAAAACGCGGAAAACACAGCAAAAAACTGCATTTTCCGCACTATTTTCAATCTCCAAACTGTCTTATGGGCTTTATGGCCGGCCCTGCCTCATATTCGCGCACCTCTCCGACGGCGAAGAAGCCGTCACTGTCAAGCAAACGCACCTTGGTGCCGACGGGCAGATCTACGCCGATCTTGCTCTCATATATCTCAAGGCCGGAGTGGGCCAGCTTTGCAAAAAAGGGCGGCAGCTTCACCGCCTCGAGTTCTCTGAAAATATACTCCACGGGATAGACGGCGGCGAGTCTTTCCTCCTCGCTCATCTGTTCAAGCTCGGTGAGAGTATGGGCCTGCTCGAGAGTGAATCCCGAGGCAGTAGCCCTCTGCAGAGTCTTCATCACACCGCCGCAGCAAAGGCTCTTTCCGATATCGGCGCAGAGCGTCCGTATATAAGTGCCCTTCGAGCACTTAACGTCTAAGGTGTACTCCCTCTCGGAGAGCCGCGCCGCCTCTATTGAATAGATATGCACGGGACGAGCCTCTCGCTCGATCTCCTGCCCTGCTCTTGCAAGGTCGCAGAGCTTCTTTCCGCCAACCTTCAAGGCCGAGTACATCGGCGGCGTTTGCATATATTCACCGACGAAACCGGAGATAACCTTCAGCACCGCCGCCTCATCGGGGATATCCTCCGATTCGGTGAGCACGGTACCGGTTACGTCCTCGGTGTCGGTGGTAAGCCCTAGCAAAAGGGTGGCAATATAATGCTTATCGGCGGTAAGCATAAACTCGCTGGCCTTGACGCCACGCTCGATAAGCACAGGCAGGACTCCCGTGGCCATGGGGTCGAGGGTACCGGTATGCCCCGCCTTTTTCACGCCAAAGATGCGCTTGACACGGTTGACCACCGCCTGGGAGGTGAGTCCCTCCTCTTTATTCACGATAACGACGCCAGATGCCATATCACACCTCACAGCTTTTTTCCTTATAATACCATAAAATCCCGTCTTTTTCAAGTCGGTGGATATAAAATTACCGAATTTGTCAATTTTACCTTAACAAATATCAATATTTCTCTTGAATAAAACCTCGGAATATGATAAAATATAGCAAATCAAACCTTGGGAGGGATTAGCTATGAGAGCTGTAATTACGGTTACCGGAAAGGACAAGGTGGGTATTATTGCTATGGCCAGCGCAGAGTGCGCAAAATACGGCGTAAATATCATTGATATCAGCCAGACGGTTATGAAGGATTACTTCGCCATGATAATGCTGGTGGAGCTTGACAGCCTGAACACCGATTTTTCCGTATTTGCCGATGAAATGAAGAAGGCGGGAGGAGAGTGCGGAGTTGATATTCGCGTAATGCACGAGGATATCTTCAACACTATGCACAAGATCTAAAAGATGCTTAACACCACCGACATTCTCGAAACCATAAGAATGATACGGGAGGAGAACCTGGATATCCGTACTGTCACGATGGGAATTTCCCTCTTTGACTGCATATCCGACGACCCCGCCCGTCTTGAACAGAAGATATACGACAAGATCACCGGCTGCGCGAAAAATCTTGTCAGCGTTTGCACCGAGCTTGAGCGCACCTACGGTATTCCGATCGTCAATAAGCGCATCTCGGTCACCCCAATATCCTATATCGGCGCAGGCCTGTCACCCGACGGCTTTGTCAGACTCGGCCACGTGCTGGAGCGGGCGGCAAGGGAGCTGGGCGTGAACTTCATCGGCGGCTTCTCTGCCCACGTGCAAAAGGGCGCCATCAAGGGAGCACAGAGCCTCATTGAGGCCATTCCCCAGACACTTACCGAAACCACGAGGATCTGCTCCTCGGTCAACGTTGCCACCACCAAGGCGGGTATCAATATGGACGCCGTAAAGCGTATGGGTGAGATAGTCAAGGAAACCGCGTACCTGACCCGCGATAACGACTCCATCGGCTGTGCAAAGCTGGTAATATTCGCCAATATCCCCGAGGATAACCCCTTTATGGCAGGCGCAGTACACGGTATTGGCGAGCCCGACACCGTCATCAACGTAGGCGTCAGCGGCCCCGGCGTCGTTGCCGCGGCTATAAAGGAGGCCGGTGACTGCGACTTCTCCGCCCTTGCGGAAACTGTAAAGAAGATCGCCTTCAAGATCACAAGAGTCGGTCAGCTTATCGCCGCAGAGGCGGCTCGCAGGCTTGGCACCCCTTACGGAATCGTTGACCTCTCTCTCGCACCCACTCCCGCCGCAGGCGACTCGGTGGCAGAGATACTTGAGAATATGGGTCTTGAGCGTTGCGGCACCCACGGCACCACGGCGGCGCTTGCTCTGCTCAACGACGCGGTGAAGAAGGGCGGCGTTATGGCCTCCAACCACGTGGGCGGACTCTCCGGCGCCTTCATTCCCGTGTCCGAGGACAGAGGCATGATCGAATCGGCAAAGCTCGGCACCCTCACCCTCGACAAGCTTGAAGCTATGACTGCGGTATGCTCCGTCGGTCTTGATATGATAGCGATTCCCGGCGACACCGAGGCGACGACCATCTCCGGTATCATCGCCGACGAGATCTCCATCGGCGTCGTAAACAACAAGACCACCGCCGTCAGAGTTATCCCCGTTTGGGGCAAGGGCGTCGGTGAGCAGGCAGAATTCGGCGGCCTTCTCGGTTACGCACCCATTATGCCTCTCCACGGCGAATCCTGCAAGCGCTTCATCGACCGCGGCGGCAGAATCCCCGCGCCTATACATTCGCTGAAGAATTAAGGGAAAGAGTGCAATTATCCATCGGATCTCACTAGGACAACAGCGAATTCCGCGTCGGCGGTATGGCACACAATGAGCCAAAGCGGATCTCAAATATTTAATTCTCACAAAAGCCTCTGAGTGTTTTGTCTTATCGGTCCCTGCGAGAATTATAAATAACCTCACTATGAAATATTGACATCCATCTCATCTTGCGAAATAATCATAAAAAACGAGGAGGATTTTATGAAAACAGCAGCGAAAATATTTATTTGGATAGGAATGATACTTCAATGCTTCCTTATCGTTCCCATAATTATAGGAATCATCGCACTGCGAAAAATAGATGACGCTTACTCCGCTTCGGAATTGAAGGGGATCGGCGTGGCAACCCTGTTTCTGTGCAGCCTTCTCGGCGGAATTTTTATGCTCTGCATGAGCGATAGCAGTTTAACAGGTGGTTATAGTTATCACAGTGGAGCATCGGCCGGTACAGTTATAGTACGAATTCTTGGAGTGCTTCTCGCCCTTTGTGGGCTCTTCGGTACCATCGGGCTTTTAGTGCATTGGGCAGATATAGATATAGTGAGCGTACCTACTGGGACGCTGTCGCCCGTGTATGACTACTCTTCTTTTATAGGATTTGGAATCGGTGTGCTGATTTTACTAATCATAACATGCATTATTATATGTGCGCTTATGTTCTTCAGAGCCGAGTCAGCTCCAAAGTTGATAACTTGCGTTATCCTGTCTGTACTCGTACTGGGCGCTTTGGGTATCATCACATTTACCAGACTTTCAGCCTTGCCCAGTGAAGCTGAAGTTGCCGTTCAAAAAGAGAGAGACCGACAAGTTAGAGAAGAACGACAAGAGGCACTGTTAAGGGCGGAAGAAGAGTGGATTAAAAAGATTAACACTCTGAAGTTCACCGAAATAAAAATATCGGAATTATATGAAAAAGCATGGCGCTCGCCAACCATTTACGACAATTCCGAGATTACATTGGAAGGTTATGCCAGCGACGAAACCGCAAAAGCTTTTATTCTTAATTTCCCCGGCAACGGTGAAATTGATAACAAGTGTGTTTCTGTGAAATATACTTATAGCGACGAACAGCCAAGAGTTTTGGAAGGCGATTACGTAGTTGTGACCGGCATATTAAGCGTATCTGTCTATGATGAAAAAAATTACTCGGGTGCCATTACCGGCACTTATATCGAAATTACTCTGACCGCCACAAAATGTGAAATTAAAGAAGATCCTAACGTAGAATAAAAAATCTCCCTCACCACGAAAAGACGGTGAGGGAGATTTTTTATTTACAAGTATCACACAAGCGACGTAACTATATTCACCGCGCCGCTTACGGCCATTACGGCGTAGACTGCCTTTTTTATCATCTTCGGGTCTATCTTATCACGGGTCGCCTTTCCTGCGAGGGATCCAACGAGCATTCCGACGATACCCACAAGCAGGCTGAGCCAGACGCTGGAGGTAATGAAGCCGGAGGCGGCCTTCGTCACGATGGAGATAAGGCCGGAGAGGACGAAATAGCCGGAGATTGTGGCAAGATAGTGGTCGGAGTTCTCCTCGGACTGGAGGAAGTATATAACCACGGGCGGGCCGCCTATGGAGAACATTCCGCCCATCACGCCGGATATAACGCCGGCGATAAGACCCGCGTACCAGGTGGGCTTTATCTTGATCTTATCCGAGAAGAAAAAGAAATAGACCGAGAGCAAAAGCAAAGCCACGCCCAGCAGCAGAGTCAAGAACCTGCTCTCCTGGGACTTTATAAATGCCACCGCCGCGTAGGTTGCGAAAAGACAGCCTATCAGCGGAAATACCATATTTCTCCAGCTTATCTTCTTCCAGGTTGCAGCCACCACCGTCGCCGAGGTGAGGGCGCTGAGCATTGAGGAGAGGACGTTTGCCTCGGTATATTCGAGGACGTAAGGGAGAAATATCATAGCAAAAATGCCGAAGCCAAAGCCGGTGACGCTCTGGGTATAGCTTGCGCCAAGGGTTATCAGCGCGACGAGCAGCAATTGATAAAGCTCCATATTTATCCTCCTGTGTATAGATAAAGTACATTATATCACAGCCGCAGGATTTTGTCAATACGGAGCTTTTCTGTTATTCAATTCAGAGCTTTTCTGTTATTCAATTCAGAGCTTTTCTGTTATTCAATTTTTAGACGATTTTTAGACGAGGCTCGTTTTTAGAAGCACCGCGTTGCTTGCTGCGCCAAGACCCACGGAGAACAAAGCACCTCCGGCAAGGCAGCCGAGCAGATTTACGGCACCGGCATTAAGCGGAGTCAGCATCGGTATCATCATAAACATAAGCATTCCGATACCTGCGGAAAGCATAATTGAGAGCCAGAGTCTTGATTTTGCTATGCTTGCCGCCAGCACGTACATAGGCACGAAAACCAAAACCAACGCCATCTTCGAGAGTATGCACAGGATAAGATTACCGACACCGAAGCCCACCATCTCAAAGGGGAGCCCGGACACAGCGCCGCCAAGCATCGAGCCCAGGAAGAAGGCAAGCAGCATAAACGCGCCCGCCGCGGAACAGACCAACGTCTTTGAGATAACGTAATCGC
The DNA here is from genome assembly GCA_964483225.1 of uncultured Ruminococcus sp. Taxonomy (GTDB): domain Bacteria; phylum Bacillota; class Clostridia; order Oscillospirales; family CAG-272; genus UBA1740. Next base: position 13,280 of record CAZABU010000032.1, read on the forward strand.
TCTTTTTTGCTCTTACGGTGAAGAGGTTCTTTGCATATCCGCTTCTGAAATCGTCGGCAACGAAAATACAGGCGAACACCGCCATTACAAAGTACAAAAGATTGATATTGCACATTGCGGTGATGCTCATATCCATCGCCGCCCCCTCGGCGCTCACAGCGCTATCGCCGCTTACCGTTCCGATAATCTGCCAGACGTTGTCAAAGCCCTCTATAACAGTTTCGACTCCTGTCTGGGGATTCACCGACACGCTGCCGTCCATCATCGTGGTCATAACCAGCACCAGTATCGGCATCACGAGGGATACGCCCAGCATTATATAAAGCAAGGACGAGGTCAACATTCTGCGGATATCCACGGCAAGCATGGTTCTTACCCGCTTTAAGGTTCCGTTATGCGAAAGCTCCATTTTAACCCTCCCTCTCCTTCATAAGGTCGATATAGTATTCCTCAAGGCTGATTCTGTCAGTCCATATTTCGCTGACGATGATCCCGCATTCGTAAAGATAAGTAACTATCTGCGACGGGGCAGCTGCATCGTAAACTCTTATATAACCGCTCTCATCCTCCTCGACCCGACTGTATCTGCGAGCGAGGGTGGAACGGGTTTTCTCAAGATTTTTCGCCTTCAGCGCCGTGTAGGTGCGGCAGCTTGCGGAAAGCTCCTCTGCCGTCATCTCCTTTATAATTCTGCCGCCGCGCACGATGCCGTAATGGGTCGCTATCTTCTCAAGCTCACCGAGAATGTGAGAGGAAACCACCACGCTACAGCCGCGGCTTTCGGTTATATCCGTAAGGACCTCGCGCATTATCCTCATTCCGTCGGCATCAAGTCCGTTTATAGGCTCGTCGAGCACGAGAAGCACCGGGTCGCCCAGCAGTGCCATCGCAATTCCGATACGCTGCTTCATTCCGAGGGAGCAGTTCTTGTACTTATTGCTTGCCGCGCCCTCCATTCTCACGGTTTTGAGGGTGCGTATCACGGCCTCCTCGGCGTTTTCTATTCCGAGATTTGCGGCCTGGAGCATAAGGTTGTTCCAGACGGTCATACCGGGAAAGCAGCCGGGCGCCTCGATAAGAACGCCGACCTTTGCGCGCACGTCAGGGTCGGTATGCTCTCTGTCGAAGAGGCAAATTTCACCGCCGTCGGCGTGAAGCAGACCGCAGATTATCTTCTCGGTGGTGGATTTTCCGCTTCCGTTCTCACCGATGAAGCCGTATATTGCACCCTTCGGCACGGTCATATTGAGACCGGTGAGCGCCTGCTTTTCTCCAAAGCTCTTCGTGAGATTTCTTATTTCTATAGCGTTGCTCATCTCACACCTCCTTAATATACGTCACAGCGGGACAGCACGTAGCTGCCGAGCACGTTATATATCACAGCCCAGGCCACCGACACCAGAAGACACAGCAGCACGGTGAGGAAATTGCCCGAAAGGCAGGCGTTGACGCTGGAGCCGTAGAGAAAGGCGTTGAGCAAGAAGCTGCCGCCCTCGCGGACAATGGCCGCCGCGCCGATTATGAGTATACCCGTTCCAAAGAAGAAGGACGAGGCTATGGAGATGCCGAAATACCGCCTGAATACAACGTTAAGGAAGGTATAAAGGCTCGCCCAGCCAAGACTCATTACCGTCTTGCCGAGAATGGCGGAGATGAGTGACACCGCGCTTACCTCAAAGGAAGTACCTGCAAACATACCCGCGCCCACGGCACCGAGCAGATAGGTAAGGCACATCGAGGCCATAGCAAAGGCCGAGGTCAGGGACTTCGATATCATATAATCCTGTTTTTTTGCATGGGTGGTAAAGAGCTGCTTTACGTAGCCGGATTTATAATCGTGGCCGATGAAGATCGACACCATAATACCGCCGAAAATGAATACCATATTCATATTTGCGTAGTCAGCTATATCGGAGATGACGTAGAGAGGGGAATCTGCCGCCAGCACCTGCCAGGCATTGTCGTAGAGCGGCTTTGTGCCC
>CAZABU010000033.1:0-15029 GCA_964483225.1 uncultured Ruminococcus sp.
CGTGATGTTGAGACCATTGATATTGAGCTGATACTCTCCGACCTTGAGATCGTTGAGAGAGCAATTGAGAGAACCACCAAGGCCGCCAGGGCGGATAAGAAGCTGCTCGAGAAGCTTGCGGTGCTTGAAAAGGTAAAGTCCTACCTTGAGGCCGGAAAGTGTGCAAGAGCCGTCGGGCTCGATGCAGAGGAGATGGCGCTTATTGAGGAGTCGAGACTTCTTACTCTCAAGCCTATCATCTACGTTGCAAATATTGCTGAGGATGAGGTTTCCGGTGAGTATGAAAGCAACGAGGGCTACATGAGCCTGAAGGCTCATGCCGAGAGCGAGGGGAGTGAGATAATTGCCGTCAGTGCACAGATTGAGGCGGAGCTCGCAGCACTTGAGGGCGAGGAGAAGGAGATGTTCCTTGCTGACCTCGGGATCGAGGAGAGTGGACTTGACAAGCTTATAAAGTCCGGATATTCGCTTCTTGGGCTTATCAGCTTCCTTACCGCAGGTCCTAAGGAGGTCAGAGCCTGGACAATTAAAAAGGGCACGAAGGCGCCCGGTGCTGCCGGTAAAATACATACCGACTTTGAGAGAGGCTTCATTCGTGCCGAGGTCGTTGCTTTTGATGATCTTGTTCGCGAGGGAGATAGAAACAAGGTCAAGGAGAAGGGGCTTCTTCGCAGTGAGGGCAAGGAATACGTTATGAAGGACGGCGACGTGGTTGAGTTCCTCTTTAACGTATAAGCTTATTTCATATTATACAGATGTGGGTGCGAGTATATCTTGCACCCGCTTTCTTCGTATTCAGAGTACGCCTCCGGAGTGAGGAAAACGTTATTCATGACCAAAGCCTCAAGACTGTATTCGCGACTATTGAAATAGATATCCTTTTTATATTTTTTGCCGTGCTTGCCGAATATATGAATATCTGAGACGGACATATAGTTTTCGGTGCTTCTCAAAAGCTCCTCGTCAAGCTCCAGCAGACCTGATGAGATGTAGGTACAACATTTTCCGTCAAGCTCGAGGAATAGCGAATTTACTGAGCTACCTTCGCCGTAAGGCATTGAAAACAGCAGCTTAAATCTCATATCGCCGACCGAAATAAAATCGTAAGGCTCGTAGAGAACTATTTCGGTGCGGAAGGCTTCTGCTTCCTCACGTACAAGCTCAAGGATTTGCTCCTCAGAGTCGTTACGCGGCTTCGGAAGATAGATCTCGCCCACAAGGAAGTAGCTCATCAAGGTCGATATATCGTCGGTCAGTGCATAGGCGTAGTGAGTGAAGGCGTATTTATCTATGTAGGTCACGTTGTGCTCTTCGAGGGTATTTTTGATTGAATAAGCAATATTTTCCGAGTAGGTGGAGGAATTGATGAGTGCGCACTCACCCTCTGATTTTAGCAGAAAGCAGTCAGAATGTTCCTCCGCAAAATATAAAGCCAGCTCTTCGTTTCTGTCAGCGTTTGCGAAAAACATAATCTCGCCAACCGTAACGGAAAATATGATACATACCGTCAGCACAGCTATGTGCTTGAGCTTTTTCTTGAGGTCCAGCACGAGAAACAGTATAAAGGCGATGAATAACACTACGACGGTTACCCATATGGCGGCGTGACTTGTAGATGCGTAGATAAGTCGCCACTCCGACATTCTTGCCGCAAGCCATAGGGTGGCATCGGTCAATAGTATCAATCCTTTCCCGAGGAAGGGAAAAATTCCGCCGAGAAGGAGCACCACCGTTCCAAAATACATTATTAGCTCCGTAAGCACTGAAAAGATCAAGGTGGCGATAGGCGAAATTGCAGAGGTACCGTAAAACTTACCGAGTGTGATCGGGAGCGTCATTATTATTGCGAACACGGAGGCTAAAATCGATACGGCAAAGTATCGGAGAACACGTAATGGAATACGCGTGGTTTTTGGAATATGCTGTGAATATTCGGCAAAAATTATCACACCAAGGGTGGCAAAGGCCGATAACCACAGCGCCAAGTCGTATATTGCGTAGGGCGTGACGATGCAGATAAAGGTAACCGCAACCGAAAGTGACGTGACGGAATCTGAGCCCCTTGTCAAAAGATAAAGGAGGGTTGTGAGTATAAGCATCAATCCTGCGCGGGCCACAGATACCGAAAATCCGGTGAACGCCATATACAAAACGGATAGTATTACGGTGATAATCAGGCGGGCCTTTTTTCCTATCTTAAAAAGCGAAAACAGGGCGTTTATCGCAGCAGCAAGTATAGTGAGATGCATACCGCTGAGTGCAAGTATGTGCGTTATGCCAAGTCGGGTAAAGTCGAGACTAACCTGGCTTGAGAGCGCATCTCTTTCTCCAAGAAGCAGGGCGGTCAGTAGGGTACCGCTGTCGTAATCAGAAAAGAGAATAGCCCGCCTTTGTAAGGATTCACGCATTTCGTTAAAGGTATAGCTCAAGGTCGGTGTATCAAAGCTCAGAATCTCAAGTGAATCGTATGAACTGATCTCGCCGCTTATTCCTTTTGAGAAATAATAGCTCTCGGCATCGAAGTTATCTGATCCGTCAAAGCTCGCAAGCTCGCTCTTAATATGTATTTCGCATCCCGGACGAAGGGCGCCTCGCTCGTCACGCGGAATGTCAAGTATCAGATTGTATTTACTAAACGGCTCATCTCCAATAGACGAAGTTCGTATGTAAAATCTGTCGTTATACTTTCCCTGTGAGTGACCTGTAACGTAACCGTAGATTTCCACCTCGCCGTCAAAGCGCTCATAGGCACGGAACCATCGGTCAAAATACATGTGTGAGCTTATAGCGGATATCATCAGCACAACGGAAACGAAAAACAGAAGCCCTCGTCCCTTGAATCGGATTATTACGGAAAGCAGTAATAAAGCAGCAGCGAAAATTACGACCGCGGCCACCGAGGTCGTAGAAAAGACAAAACCGCCAAGCCAGACACAAAGTATCAAGCATAGCGGTCTTTTGTCAAAGATTTTCATTGTAAGTACCTTTAAGTAATTTAGTTTTCCTTATATTTCAGATCACAGCCCTTGGGTATAACGAAGTTAAAGGCGTCCTTTGCGATACTGAAATCGATTGTCTGCGCTTCCTCGATCTCGCCGTCGATACAGATAGGGAGGGGCGTTTCAAATTCCATCTTAAAATGATCGAGCTGTCTGTGCTTTATAAGCTTCATCGCGCGCTTACTGTTCATGTAAGTGCCTTTTTTATAGCTGCCGACGAGGGTGAAGAAATTGAGTCTTGTGACCTTATCGATAGCGCAGATGTCCATAAGGCCGTCAGTCAGCAGAGCCTTGGGCTGAGCCATGAATCCGCCGCCGCAGAACTTGCCGTTGCCGATTGCGGTGAGAGTAAATTCTTGCTCAAGTATCTCTCCGTCATCGAAGATCAGCTTCATCTTTGTACCGAACTTATGGAAGAGAACGATGACTATGCCGACGATGTAGGACAAGCCGGGGGAGAGCCATCTGACGTACTTTTTAGCCTTAGCGGCTTCTTTTACAACGGCACAGTCAAAGCCGATGTTCACCATATTAACGCAGTAAAACTCATTGCATTTAATAAGGTCGAAGGGGTGAGCCTCGCCGTCTATTTGTGCCTCTACGTCGAGGAAGGTTTTTGTATTTGTGAAATTTCTTACGAAATCGTTACCTGAACCGCAGGGGATTACGCCGAATTCTACATCGGGGTTGCCGGGAACGCTGTTGGCGATCTCGTTGATGGTGCCGTCGCCTCCTACGCATATAAAGCGCTGGCGCTCCTGGGATATACGCACCATAGAACGTACGTACTCGGTCGCATCACCTACCGCGGTGGTGTAATAAATATGATAACTCAGCTGCCTTTTTTTGCAGGTACTCTTAATCGCTTGCTCAAGACGCTTTTGCTTTGGGCTGCGTCCGGATTTCGGGTTGAGTATAAAATGGTATATCATATATAACCTTCCTGAAATAAAAGCTTAGAACATTATATACATTATAGCAAATACGTATAATTTTGTCAAGTTTTATTGCGGATTTTGCTTAATTATGCGTGATTTTGGATATTTATGGCATTTTCAGACGTTGAAATCCGTTTATGGGTTCTTGCTGTCGGTGTTCGAACGAATGAAATCGTAATATGCCTTGGCTGCCTGCTCGGTCTTGTTATCGCCGAAGTGATAGTATTTTCGACCAATGAGATCCGAGGGGAGATATTGTTGCTCGACGTAGTGATTTTTGTAATCGTGTGGATACACGTAGCCCTTGAAGAGGGGACTTTGAAGATGCTCGGGCGGTTGAATCCCAAGGCCCTTTGCAATATCCTCAGATGCTGCGTGATAAGCGAGGTATGCGCTGTTGGATTTTGGGGCGGTTGCGAGTATCGTCACGATGTTAGCAAGAGGTAGTGCGGCCTCAGGCAAACCTATTGCCTTAGCGCTTTCCGTGCAGGCGTAAGCGAGAGCGGCCGCCATAGGGTAGGCACAACCGATATCCTCGTTTGCTATAACGATTATTCTACGGCAAGCGGAAAGCAGGTCGCCGGAGGCAAGGATCTTAGCTAGATAAAATACTGCTGCGTCGGGGTCGGAGCCTCTGATGGATTTTTGCAAGCAGGAAAGCAGATCGTAATGAACGTCGCCGTCGCGGTCATAGTGGCCAACAACGGCCGGACGCATTTTTTCTGCATCCTCAGCGGTTATTTCGCTGTCTGAAATATAATATGCATTCTCAAGGGTACTGATGCTCATACGGACATCACCACCACAGGCGGCGGCAATAGCTCTGAGCGTCCTGTCATCAGCACACTTATTCGTACCGAAATCCATGTTTAGTATTTCAAGCGCGCGCCGCATAGTAAGTATGCAGTCATCGGCCGTTACCGATTTGAACTCAAATACCGATGAGCGCGAGAGAATGGCATTGTATACGCAGTAATAGGGGTTCTCGGTGGTCGAGGCGATAAGGGTGATCTTACCGTTTTCTATAAACTCAAGCAGAGACTGTTGCTGCTTCTTATTAAAGTACTGAATCTCGTCGAGGTAGAGAAGGGTACCGTTGCCTGCGAACATATTATCCGTAGATGAGATAACCTCCTTAACGTCGGAGAGCGAGGCTGTTGTCGCATTGAGCTTATACAGCTGCATATCTGACATCTTTGCGATGATATTGGCTACGGTGGTTTTACCGGTGCCGGGAGGGCCAAAGAAGATCATATTCGGAATGCGACCGTGCTCGAGCAAACGGCGAAGAATGCCACGCGCACCGACAAGGTGAGCCTGTCCCGCGATCTGCTCAAAGCAGGTAGGTCGCATGCGATCTGCAAGAGGTTGTATTGCCATTATAAATCAGCCTTTCTGTCATTGATTAGGAAACGGTTGCGGTACCGGTGCGCAGTAATCCGTCAAGCTCTGCGCGAAGTCCCGAATGCTCGGGTAGGGTCAGCTCGGGGTCGGAGGCGATGATAGATTTTGCTGCCTCAAAGGCGGTATTTGCCAGCTCGCTGTCGTCACACATTGTTGCAAATTTGAATTCAAATCCGCCGCTCTGCCTTAAATTATTGCCCTTGTTTGACGAAAAGAAGTCGCCGGGTCCTCTGAGCAGCAAATCTCTCTCCGCAATCTCAAAGCCGTCGTAGGTGGTACGCATTACCTCAAGTCTTGCTCTGGATTTTTCGGAGCTGATTCCGCAAACCAGCACACAGTATGATTTCCTGCTGCCTCTTCCAACTCTTCCGCGAAGCTGATGCATCTGTGAGAGTCCGAAGCGCTCGGCATTTTCGACTATCATAAGCGATGCGTTCGGAACGTTGACACCAACCTCTATGACCGTCGTGGATACAAGTACCTGCGTTTCGCCTGAGGAAAAACGAGCCATGACCTCATCCTTTTCCGCTGCCTTCATACGGCCGTGCAGGAGATCAATTTTAAGCTTCGGCAATGCACACCGCAGCTCCTCTGCATATTCTGTAGCGTTCTTAAGCCCTAGGGAGCCGCGTGAAACGAAGTCGCCTATGCGTTCGGTAACTATCTCGTCGTCCTCGCCCTCGATAGAAGGGCATACGATATAGCACTGCCCACCCGTGGCTACCTGCTTTGAGATGAAATCGTTAAGCCTGCTTCTGTAGCTCTCGTCAACCACGAATGTGTCGACACGCTGTCGTCCGCGAGGCATCTCTGTGATTCTGGAAACGTCAAGGTCGCCGTACATAACCAGCGCGAGAGTCCTCGGAATGGGAGTTGCGCTCATAACGAGCAGATGCGCCTTTTCTGAGCGTTCCTTGAGCACGGCTCTTTGTGCAACTCCGAATCGGTGCTGCTCGTCGGTAACGATAAGTCCAAGTCTGCAGAAATCAACCTTGTCGGTTATCAGGGCATGAGTGCCGATAACGATTTGTGCCTCGCCGTTGGAAATTGCGGTATAAATGCGATGCTTTTCCTTTTGCGTGGTGGAGCCAAGAAGCAGCTCTACCTTAATGCCAAGATTGCCAAAAAGCTCCGATACGTCGGCGTAATGCTGCCTCGCGAGTATTTCGGTGGGGACCATCAGGGCGGCTTGATAGCCCGACTTTGCGCAAATATACATAGCAAGCGCGGCACAGATAGTCTTTCCGCAGCCTACATCACCTACGATAATACGCGCCATTGGAGATACAGCACCGTCCTTGCCGAGTACCGTGTCCTTATATATGTCGTTGACAGCATTTTTTTGGGAGACGGTCAGCTCATAGGGTAGCTGAGATAACACAGGAGCGAGAGAACAGGGTGAAAACTTGATCCCCTCACCACGGCTTTTGTTGGTGGCTGAAAGCGCAATTCCCAAACCAAAGTAGAGCATTTCGTCGAAGGCAAGACGTCGAAGCGCGTTTTTTAAGCTTTCGTCGGATTCGGGCAGATGCACGTTGCGAAGTGCGGTAGAGAGAGTCGGCAATCTTTTGTCAAGGCGTAATCCGTCCGGGAGAGGATCGGATATTCCTGCGAGTACGTCGGAGAGTGCTGTACGGATGAGCTTGTCCAGCTGCTTTGAGGAAAGGCCCTCGGTCTGTGGATAAATGGGAACGTAATCTGGAAGCGGAATTCCCTCAACGTAGGGCTCGAATTTAGGATTAACAAGCTGAAGGTGCGTCTTGGACCAGGTTGGCTTTACCCAGAATCTGAAGGTCGTGCCTACGTGGAATACGTCCTTGACATATGGGGAATTGAAAAATACTACCTCGACCGAGCCACTTTCATCGAATGCACGAAATTTTGAGATAGTAAGTCCTTGCTTGATTCTTGAGGAACGCACCTCGGTTGCAACCGTCAGTAAAAAGGCACAGGAGGTATTAACGTCAAATTCGATAAGCTTCTTTATGTTTCCGCGCTTCTCATATGCGCGAGGGAAGCAGTATACAAGGTCTTTTAGAGTAGATATGCCAAGTTTTGAGAGCTGAGCCGCGCGAGTCTTACCGACGCCGTTCAGGGCTTCAACCGGTGTATTCGGGGTATAAGCCTTCATATTGCCTCCTTTGTCTTTTTTATACTATTTTACAACATTTTTTCTTGCAATGCAACAGAAAAAATTAAAAAAGCTCGTATTTCGTGCATTATTAATATTAAATTAATAAAAAATTTTAATTTATTCTTTACAAAGCAGGCACGTTGTGGTATAATGTATAAGTATAATTTTGTCCGAATGAAAGAACGGACGGTACGGTTTAGGATTTATTTATGAATTTAGAATTAAAATACGGCATATCTGAAAAACGCACGCTTGCTATATTTTCCGCACTTGCGGTGCTTTTTGGCGGCGTAGCCATATTCGTCGGCGATATCTTCGTACCTCTTTGTGCGGCGTATCTTGCTGCTCTGATGCTCTTCGATAGAACGAAACAACGTATCTGCTCCGTGCTTATCTCGGTCTCGATCCTTGTTTTGAATACGCTTGGTATTATTTTTACAGACGTGGTTTCGCTGTCCGGAATTATGGCGGTTGGCGGTGCGGTTATAATTACAGCATGCTTTCTTAGCCATAGGACGAAAAACGAGTGTGTCCTTGCGGTTACCGTGATTTTCTCTCTCCTGATAGCGGCCGGCTTCACATTCACGCTTATGAAGGAGGCGGGGGAATTCAGCTTTACCGCTGCAGCAGAGCTCTATGACAGTCTTTACACGACAGTTAGATCCGGATTTTTAAGCAGTATCGGTGACATTACATCAAGTCTTGGCGACGGAACCGCCGATGTTATCATCAGCACAGAGGAAATCGGCGCGGCATTCGATACTATGGCAAATCTTGTTATTGCTTTCACCGTCATTTTCGCTTTTATACTTGCCGGAATTACCTTCAAGGCGTTGGAGCGCGTCGTTTCGCATAACGCTAAGGATTCTCAGTGTATGATAGAGTGGAGCTTTTGTCCTCCCGCGTTATTCGGTTATTTTTATTTGATACTCTTCGTCGTAAGCTTCTTTATGACGGAAGCAACCGTATTTTCTATTACGGTGCTCAATTTGTATTACGTTTTCACGGCAGTCTTTATTTACCCGGGCTTCAGACTTGCCGTAGCATTCCTTTCTTCTGCCAGAAGTGCAGGATTTGCTTATATTATGATTTTTGCGGCATTACTGATTTTTCCCACCTTCGCGGTAGAGCTGCTCTCATTGCTTGGAGTGTTCTTTGCCGTCAACCGTGGCAATCGTGGAGATAGTAGAGGCGAGTAATTGCCTATGTATTTAGTATATTTTCAGTACGAGGGAGATTTTTATGAATAAGAACGATAATTTCTTTGATAAGCTCCATATCCCTTACGCAACTCGGTTTGAGACCGTTATGTATGCAGCTCTCGGCTGCTTCAATATCGCGCTCCTGGCCCTCGCTCTCGAGTTTCTTGACGTAAATGCGTCGGTTGCGGCCGCTGTTACCGTTTTTGTGTATCTTTGCGAGCTTGCAGTGATCGGTCTGAAAAGAACGGTCTCGGCGCGTATTATGCCGAACAAAAATGTATACGAGCTTCTTGACGAGGCCGGAAGCGCAGCCTTCAAGGGGACCGACGAGCCCGTAGTGGTATTCAATACCTATGGCACTATACTTTGGTATAACGATGCTATGCGCGAAAAACTGCGTGTTGATGAGAATTTCGTGGGCAGGGAAATGGACGAGCTCTTTTCCGTTGATCTTTCTGCGATTAACAGCGAGCAGACCGTTGTAGATATCAGTATGGGCGGCCGTATTTATAAGGCGGAGAGCTTTATTCTTTCGGATAAGGACGACGGTCTGTACCTGATAATGCTACACGACGAAACAACGCTTCGCGAGGTGGAGCAGAAATATAAGGACGAGCGTACCGCGGTTGCGTATATAGCTATTGATAACGTCGAGGATGTTCTTCAATACGTTCACGATAAATACGCCAATGCCGTTACCAAAATCGATGAGCGACTGAAGTCTTGGGCGGTCGAGATGGACGGTGTTATTAAGTCTTACGATAACGATAAGTATATTATGTTGTTTAATTCGGCACGTCTTGATGAATGCGTTGAAAACAGATTTTCTATTCTTGATGACGTTCGTGACGCACGTGTAGGCGATGGAGTTTCCGTGACTGTGTCCATCGGTGTGTCCTGCCGTGGCGGCTCGCTTGCAGAAAGAGAATCTGAGGCAAGGGACGCGGTGGATATGGCGCTGCAGCGCGGCGGTGACCAGGCGGTTTATATTTCTGAGGCGGGCACCGCGTTCTACGGCGGTAAAACGAAATCGGTATATAAGCGCTCGAACGTTCGTTCAAGGACCTTTGCGAGCCAGCTCTCCGCTCTTATGGTACGTTCGGATAACGTGATCATAATGGGTCACCGATACGGTGATTTTGATTCCTTCGGCTCTGCAGTCGGTATTGCAAGGCTTGCCATGCTAACCGGCTCCGAGGCGAATATTGCGGTTGATCTCCGCGACAAGAACCTCTCCCCTTGTATTGAGATGCTTCAGCGGACGGACAGATACGCCAAAATGTTTGTGGATAACGCCGCCGCTCTTGACCTGATCGGTCCCGATACGCTCGTAGTTCTCGTTGACCATAACACTCTTGCGCGAGCTCAGTTCTCTGATATAGCAGAGAAGGCCACCGGAGTTGTTATTATAGACCATCACAGAAAGATCGATGCCATTCCCCCGACTGTTAAGATATCCTATATCGAGCCCTCTGCATCCTCCTGCTGTGAGCTTGTCACCGAGATGCTTGAAAGCTCGGTAAGCTCTCAGAATCTGATGAAGGAGGAGGCCGATCTCCTGCTTGCCGGAATACTTCTTGATACCAAGCAGTTTACAAGAAACACCGGTACCCGTACCTTTGGTGCGGCACAGTATCTCCGCGGCGCCGGCGCCAATCCTACGGACGTTTATAATCTCTTCAAGACTGCGCCCGAGGACCTTTCCAAGGAAGCGAGATTCCATACGGCTATCACTATGTATAGAGAAAACGTTGCCATTGCTTGCTGCGACGGTGATACCGACGAGTCGTACCGTATTATTGCCTCCAAGGCGGCGGATAAGATGCTGACTTTGCGCGGTGTGGAGGCTGCCTTCACTCTCGTAAGGATAGGCGAGCAGATCCATATTTCCGGACGTTCAAACGGAAACATCAACGTGCAGCTCATACTTGAGAGGCTGAAGGGCGGCGGTCACTTTGACGTAGCAGGTGCACAAGTCACCTCCGAGTCTATAATCTCGGTACTCGAAACGTTAAAGAACAGTATTGACGCCTGTCTGAACGCTTAATTAAATACAGAATACGGATGTCGCGTGTCGACAGAAAGGAAAGAATATGAAGGTAATTTTACTTTGCGACGTAAAGGGGCAGGGAAAGAAGGATCAGATCGTCGAGGTTTCCGACGGTTATGCGAGAAACTTCCTCTTCCCGCAGAAGAAGGCTGTGCCCGCCGATGCCAAGGCTACCAGCGAGCTGAAGAGCAAGGAGGAGGCAAAGCAGTATAGAATCAACGAGGACAGAAAGGCTGCGGCGGCAACTGCGGCAAAGATAGAGGGAATTGAGGTTGATATCGTTATCGGTCACGGTGCCGATGGACGACTTTACGGCTCGGTAACCGCAAAGGATATCGCCGAGGCACTCAAAAAGCGTCTTTCTATCGACGTTGACAAGAGAAAAATACAGCTCAAGGAGAACATCAAGGCGTACGGTAAGTATTCCGTGGAGGTTAAGATCCTCGCAGATATCGGCGCTAAATTCATAGTAAACGTTCACGGCTGATTTTATACGTTCCCGAAAGGATAGAATATGGATAACTCCGGCTTGATTAAACAGATGCCCGTGTCCGTAGAAGCGGAGCAGGCGTTGCTCGGCTCTATAATCGTGAATCCCGACTGCTTTGATAAGATAGGCGGCGTGATCTTCCCCGAGGACTTCTACGTAGACGAGCATAAGCATATTTACAGCACTCTGCAGAAGATGTATGCGGCGAGCAAGACCATCGACGTGGTCACTCTCGTAAACGCACTTGTGGAGGGGGGCTTCCGCGACGAGGCGGGCGGTATACAGTACATCACTCTTATTGCGGAGTCTGTGCCTTCCTCTGCCAATGTCAAGGATTACGCAAAGATCGTAAAGGATAAATCCACCCTGCGTAAGCTCATTGGCATTTGTGATGAGATAAACAACGATGCTTACAGCGAAACCTCCGAGGTCAGAGATATTATTGACAGTGCAGAGCAGAAGATCTTTGATCTTTCACATAATAGCGATGCTAAGGAATTCAGACATATCAGAGACGTTCTTCAGAACGTATATAAGGACATTGAGATGCTCTCCGAAACCAAGGGCGCGGTCACCGGTGCTAAAACCGGCTTTTCCGGCCTTGACCGAATGCTCATTCAGATGGGCAAGGGCGATCTCATAATCGTCGGCGCCCGCCCCGGTATGGGAAAGACCTCCTTTGCGTTGAATATTGCCACCAACGTGGCAAAGAGCTCGGGGAAGGCCGTTGCGATATTCTCGCTTGAGATGTCGGGAGAGCAGCTCGTAACGAGAATAATCTCGAGTGAGGCGCTCGTTGACTCTCACGATCTTCGTACAGGACAGCTGAAGCCCGAGGATTGGGATAATATTGCGGATGTAATATCCTCGCTCTCCGGTTGTGAGATATACATTGACGATACCTCCGCCATTACTGCCAGCGATATGAAGGCAAAGCTGCGCAGACTCCCCAATCTCGGTCTTGTTGTAATAGACTATATCGGTCTTATGCAGTCTACCTCAAATACTGATAACCGTGCTCAGCAGGTCGGTGAAATTTCCCGTAACTTAAAGGTTATGGCAAAGGACTTTGGAATACCGATCGTCTGTTGTGCGCAGCTTAACCGTGGTACGGAGTCCCGTCCCGGTGCGGGAAAGCGCCCTACACTTGCCGACCTTCGTGATTCCGGATCCATTGAACAGGACGCGGATATCGTTCTGTTCCTTTACAGAGATGAGTATTATAAGGATATCAGCGGTGCTCAGGACGGCGATAGCGCGAATATCGCTAACACCGCCGAGGTCATCGTGGCTAAAAACCGTCACGGCTCGGTAGGAAACGTCAAGATGGGCTGGATCGGTCAGTTCACCAAGTTCAGAACCCTGGAAGAAGACAGAGTTGAAAATGGTTGATTTTGAAGCCCTCTTTTCCACCCCTCGCGGTAAGGAAGCCTATTCCCGTATCACAGAAACGGTTGAACGGTACGGTATGGCAGAGCAAATTCGATCCGGTGTTTTGCTCGGCTTTTCCGGCGGCGCGGATTCTGTGCTATTACTGTGCTTTCTTCTTGAATACAGAAGGCGCTGCGAGCATTTCAATATAGTCGCCGTTCACGTCAACCACGGAATAAGAGGCGATGAAGCAGAGCGTGACGAGGAATTCTCCCGTTGCCTTGCGGCTTCTATGGGAGTTGAGTTCGTGTCCGTTTACGCCGATGTTCCAAGTATTGCTAAGGAAAACGGTATCGGTATTGAAGAAGCGGCGCGCAATGTGAGATATTCAAAATTTCAGGAAATAATTTTGGGCAGAAAAGACGTCGAAACCGTGGCGGTAGCTCACAATGCCACGGATAATCTTGAAACGGTTATATTCAATATGATGCGAGGTGCCGGTGCGCGCGGTGTTAGCGGTATAGCACCCGTGAGAGAAAACGTTATCCGCCCTTTGATCGAATTACCGAAGCCAGAAATATGCGAGCTTCTCGACGGTGCGGGTATAGAATACGTTTTTGACAGCACCAATGCCTCAACCGATTATACGAGAAATTATATACGCGGCGTGGTCCTTCCGACTCTCGGCAGACTTTCTGAATGTCCTGAGAGAAGCGTAACACGTATGTCACAAAATCTGCGTCAGGATACGGATTTCATAGATTCCTACGCAGAGGACTTTATTGCAGGTCGAAGCGTCATTGCTTCATCCGAGCTTTTGGAGCTTCATCCTTCGCCCTTTTTCAGGGTTATTTCGATCCTTGCCTCAAGAGCAGGATCTTCTGTTGAAAGGACGCACGTTGATAAGCTACGAGAGCTTTTAACAACCCGTAATTTTATCTACGACCTTCCAGGTGGTGTGCGCTTCGTGTGCGAGGGAGGCTACTGTAGTCTACGCACTCAGAAGGATACCGTTGGGGATTTTTCTTACGGTGTCGAGCTTGGAATAAATACATTTTTGGACTGTGATGCCGAGCTTTGGGTATCGTTAGGCGAAAAAACAAAAATTTCTTCAAATATTTACAAAATCTCAATACAAGCAAGGCTGTCTTCTGCTATAATAGAAGGCGAATTGCGTTTGAGGTCGCGCAGGGAAGGCGATAGTATCTTTTACGGCGGCCATCATCATAAGCTGAAAAAAATTATGTGCGATCTGAAGGTGCCACGATCTCTGCGCTGCGCGATCCCGGTTCTTTGCGATGACAGAGGCGTGCTTTGGGTGCCCGGGCTTTGTGCCAGAGATGACGGCGTAACCGACGGTAATACGGTTGTCACACTTGGAATCGGGCTTGGCGAGGAACTTTCTGAAAAGAGATTTTATTCGCTTACGGAATTCAGGTCATAACCCTTTCGGTTTTGGCGATAATAAGTAGTGTTATTTTAGAAAGGTATGGAACTTACTTAATGAAGGCAAACTTAAAAAATATTCTTGCGCTCGTATTCATCGTCGGCGCGGTTTTGCTGGCTGTATCCTTGTTCTCAAATGTCAGCAAGGATGACGAGCCATTCCGTTACGATGATCTTCTTGAGCTGCTTGAAAATGATCTTGTCACCTCAATGATCATTGACGAGAACGGTGAAGCAACGCTGAAGGTGCTGACGCCGGTTACCGAGAACGGAGCTCCCGTGCTTGATGCGGAGGGAAATCCGACCTACGAGGTAGACGATAAGGGCGACAAAAAGCTGACTACGGTCAACTATAAATTCAGCTACAACATACAGATAGAACAGATAAACGATATCGTTTACGAAAAGCTGTCCTCCGAGCAGGGCACGAATCTTACGGAATACGATTATTTACCTGCTGAGGAGACCCCCTGGTACGTGCTGTATCTGCCTTATATTATCACGGCGGTAATTATCGTTGTTCTCTGGATCTTCCTTATGCGCCATGCTTCAGGAGGTGCAGGCGGCAAGATCGGCTCCTTCTCCAAGTCCAAGGCAAAGGTCGTTTCCAACGACAAGAACCCTGTCAAGTTCGCAGACGTCGCAGGTGCCGATGAGGAAAAGGCCGAGCTTGAAGAGGTAGTTGAGTTCTTGAAGGATCCCGAAAAGTTCGTAAAGCTTGGTGCAAGGATACCGCGAGGCGTTCTTCTCGTTGGCCCTCCCGGTACGGGTAAGACCCTGCTTGCTAAGGCTGTTGCGGGCGAGGCAGGCGTGCCCTTCTTCTCCATTTCCGGCTCGGACTTCGTTGAGATGTACGTTGGTGTCGGTGCATCACGTGTACGTGATCTCTTTGATAACGCGAGAAAGTCTCCCGCAAGTATTATTTTCATTGACGAGATAGATGCGGTCGGACGTCACAGAGGCGCGGGTCTCGGCGGCGGTCACGACGAGCGTGA
>CAZABU010000034.1:0-14844 GCA_964483225.1 uncultured Ruminococcus sp.
CATTCATTACCCATAAAGAGAAAACATGTGGGGGCTCAGACCCTTGCTATCACCAAGATCGTTGCCGACGACCTCAAGACTATCGGCCTTGATCTTTGGGACATCAAGTTTGAGTTCGGCTACAACAACGGCGAGGTAATTCTCATCGACGAGATCGCATCCGGTAATATGAGAGTATATAAGGGTGATCAGATCGTTGATCCCGTTGAGCTTACCAAGCTTATTCTTAACAGATAATTCGTTTAGCAAAAAAGAGTCGCTCCGAAGCGGAGCGGCTCTTTTTTTATTTGTTTTGCTAACTTTGATTTACAAATATAGGGATTATTCTACATATTCAAGGCTTATATCATCGATATACACCGAGCATATTGTGCGCTTCATATTATGTATTCCAAAGCGCATTGCGCCATCCTCTGCGTAGGCGTCCACGTTTTTGAAGCCGGCAGAATCACTTTCGAGATACAGCGTACCGTCCACGTATATACGAAGGATCGGTGCATCCGGGTCTGTAAGGTCGGTCTCCACGGTGATCTCGTATACGGTGTCAAGCTCAAGAGAAAGCGCCCCTCTTACCGCGTCGTTTGTGCCGTCGAGATAGAGTCGGTAATTCCCTGCTATTTCGGCCGTCTTATCGAACTCTGCAGATATAAGGATAAAGTGATTATCGTTATAGCCAATGCTGGTCTGAGCCACGGCGCCGGTATGGTTATCCACGTTGAAATCACCCACAAATTCATTCTCTATTCCGTTACCGTTAGCATCGCCGGAGAGGATCATATATTTGTAGCTGACAAGCCTGATGTTTTTGGTCGGGTCAGAGGTCATGGCAAGCGGCAGATAGATATTACCGCCGCTCTGCTGCTCGGTGGTGCGCAGTCCCTCTGTCAGCAGGTACTTATTTCCGTCCTCATCGGTGGCGACCGTTGCTCTGTCATAGGCCGAGGAAAATGCGGGAGGAGTCAGCATCGACTCGAAGTCATAGCTCCAGGTGTCGTAATTATATACGCGCTCATCATCGGTGCTATACTCTTTATCGGAAGTGGTTACTATCGTATTATCAAGATAGAGGGCGGCGTCTGCGGCCACCATTGCGCGAATGGAAACGCATTCAAAGACTCTGTTGGGGAGAGCGTTCGCCACATCGTTATCGTAATAGTTCTCGCTCTCACCGACCCAATTGCCGTCCTTATAGGCCTTTATCTTAACGGCGCCGTCAACGTCCGGGTAATATTCAATTCTGAAATTGAACCACTCGTTCATAGGAGCGAAGATGTTAAGATTAGTGACCACCGCTTTTGAGGTGCCGGAGGAAACGTCATCAACTATTATCCTGCCACCCGCGCAACGGATGCGGAGCATATAGGTGATCAGCTTGGAATCCGTCTTTGAGCCGAAGTTGATCTGATATATCAGCTCTCGGTTTGCCGATGCAAGATACATATCGGTTTCGAACACGAAGCAGCTCGCGGTATCGTCGTTGCCGTGCACCTCATAATAAATAATGTCACCGCCGCTGCTTACCGGCTTTGTCACATAGGCAAGAACGCTGTTATAGGGATCCTTCGGATCCTCGATTATCTCCGTATAACCGTCGCTGGAGAAGGACTGCTTATAAAGCGCATAGGGGATATTATCATACTCCATCGGCTTATCCGAGGTGAGCACGGTCTTGTTGATTTTCGGTGCGGTCACAAGGCGCTCACGGTATATCTCAAAGTCCTCCGAGGTATAGATCGGAACGTAGAACTCGTGATATCCGAGGGCACGGTACATAAGCAAGTAGATGTCAAGGGCCATCAGCGTAGAGTTCATATCGCCCTCCGCCTGCTCCTTCAGGGCAACCTGCGTACCGTTTGTCACATCTGCGGAATATTCGGGGTAATAAGAGAAGGAGCCGTCTTCCTTTCTGAAAACGTTAAGCTTGTTGATCGTATTGTATATCATTGCAGGTGCGTCGGCGCGGATCATATCGAACAGCTCCTCCGCCAGCGCCTTGTCGTCGCTGTATTTCTGATAACCGATAGGAATATCTTCAAGTCCTGACCAGGTGTTATAAATATGATTCATCTGCTCCACAGGATGCTCGGGATCGTCGGGTGAGAACTTGATCGATTTTATCATACTTGCAACGATCTCTTTCGGATATTGCATCGGGCGCTCCATACGGGTATATATACCGCTGAGCTTCATAAGACAGGAGATGGAGCTGTAGTTTACGTCTGTGCTCCAAAGGCCGGTAGGTGCCTCGTCTGCGGCAAGCTGCTTTTCATAAACGGCTGTCTGGAGCGAATCGAGATGGTCAAGGGTCGCGTCACCGTAGCCCATTTTTATGGCTTGCTTGGAAACTGCGGAAATGGTGTTGGCAGTATTGTTGTTCTGCATATCCTGAGTCATATAACGGAGCCATAGCATCCAGTTCTCAAGACTCGAGAATCTCTCGTCCCCCTGGGGAACGACCTGACCGTCAAAAATAACATCTGCAGTGGCAACTATCTTCGATACGGCTGTCACAGAAGAAACCGAGAGTCTGCCCGTCAAACGAGCCGCCGGTCTTATCACCGAAACCTCCTCAATACCGCCTCCGGCAATCAGATCGTAGGCACTGTCATAAAGAGGCTCTGCTTTAAGCCAACCAAGAACCTGCATAGCGTTGGAGAGGTCGCGCGCCTGTCTTGTGGAGCCTATGTTTTCGCCCCATTGCGGGTGGTAGAAGTAACCGTCCGTGGGACTTTGCAAGCTTTGGGTGAAGGCAACTATTTTATCGCAAATATCCTTAGGAAGAGCCGCCGTAAGGTCATTATTATAAGAAGCGAGGAAGCCGGAGGAACCGGTAACGAAGCCGAGCGCCTGCCTTGTGCTCTCTATGTCCGGAAGGAAGCCGGAATGGTCACGGGCGGAATTGGAATAATAGAAGCCGCCAAGGTCGGGGTCGTAAAGATCGGCCATCCAAAGATAAACGTTATCACCGTAATACTCGACCATGCGCTGAAAGGCCTCGGTGATCTCCGGACCGGCTACGGCAAGAAGGGCGCTCCATCTGTCGGTCTCGCGCAGCTCGGCAAGAACGTAGCACTCCGATGCGACGAGGCCGTCGGAAAGCTCCAATCCATCTGTATTTACGCATTTGGAAACAAAATACTCTATTGCGCGATCCATAAGCAGGGCGTCGCTCCAATAAACCGCAACGGAATCGCCGGATCTATATATAACGTAACCGCAATCCTCGCCGCCTGTTTTGCCTGAAATAGCGGAAGCGAGAGCGCTCTTGGCCTCGGAGGTAACGGCTCGGTTCGATTCGCCCAGAACGATCTCCCCGCCAGACTTTGCCTCCGTGTCGTCGATGACGGAAAGCATCTTACCGTTCAGCGCGTACACCGCCTCTCTGACCGACGAAAAAGGAATGCTGATATCGTTACGGACGATAGTGGTAAACACCTCGTTCCCGTTATCATTACCGCCGCCTGCCACGAGGCAAGCCGTCAGCGAAAGCATAGAAAGCAGTATGCAAGTAACCAGCAATATGAGTCTTTTTCGCATTTTCCAAAGCTCCTTTGTTTTATCTTTCATCTTCATTATAATAGAACTCCCGTGCATTGTCAATTGTTGAGATTGATTACTAATATTGCAAAAATTGACCGATGATTCGTGCAATATGTCAACGGCTAATCCACATATGCGCAAAAAATATCAGAGGTGCTCCTTTACGAGCACCTCTTGTTTAGATATAAAATGCAAATATTTGTTTACTAAATTGATAATTTACCGGCTATTATCATCGTACCGTCCAGCTTTTTACGGAATTCATCGTCCTCAAGCAAACGCAAAATTGTCCAAGTGCGTTCGGCGAGAGCCGGCAGGTTTTCACGGATCACCCCGATTTCGTTATCGTAGCTATTCTCCCAAGCGCAGAACTGACCGCCAAGAACCCGGTTCGTGGGTCGGAGATGGATAGGATTTAGGTGGGCGGGCGATTTCTTATTCCAGTTTTTCCAGGTGTATACATTCCACTCCAGTATCTGCTCGGGCTGCCATCTGCCGGATTTTACGACTCGGTGTCCTGCCGGAACGGTATATAGCGGCTCCCAGGAGGCGTTGATAATATTAAATCCCTCCTCGACAAGCTCGTCGGCAAGGTGATAATAGGACTCCCAGGCAGTTACGACAACGTCACGGGATATCTCCTCCGAGCCCTCACGTGGGAAGCCCTCCCAGACGATCGGCGTTTTACCGAGCTCTAGCACCGTATCCGTCATCAGCTTCACAAAATGAGTATATAGCGGCTTTGCGCCGTTTATACCGTGCTTTTTCATATATCTTTTGCAATCGGTACAGCATTCCCACTCCGCAATTTTCGCTTCGTCGCCGCCTATATGAAGGTAGCGAGAATTGGGAAACATTTCTATAACCTCTTTTGCAAGAGCGCACAGAGTATCCATTATTCCCGGCTTGCCAACGCATATGATGTTACGCTTCTGCGTATTATTGAAGAGTGAGTAAGTGTCCGTCACATTCTCGGTCTCCAGAGTATTTGCAAAGAGCTCGGGATATGCGTTTACCATTGCGGCAGAGTGACCCGGAACCTCTATCTCTGGGATCAGCTCTACTCCGCGAGCAGCAGCGTAATCGTTAAGCTCGGCAATCTGCTCACGGGTGTAGTGTCTGCCCTCCGTGGGAGCCTTCGGAAGAAGGACGCTCGGGAGAGTGTAGCTCTGGGTGTCTATGAAATGCAGGTGCAGAAAATTCACCTTGTAGAGGTAACACAGGTCTACGTACTCAAAAAGCGTCGGGAACGGGTGCCACTGCCTGGCGAGATCCACCATCAGAGCACGGTAGGAGCACTCCGGACGGTCACAGATATCCACCAACGGCAAAAGCAACCTGCCTTGCTCAAATCTGAGCAGCTGCAAAAGCGTAGCACAGGCATAATTGGCACCGCAGGGCTCCGATGCGGTCACCTCTGCACCGGTATCAGATATACATATTCGGTATTCACCCTCTGCAAGGGAGCTATCCACCGACAGACTTATTCCTCCGTCGGCAAGCTCAAGCTCTGCCGCGCAGACTCTGCGTACGTACTCCGAAAAGGATTTTACGGCAGCCTCGAAGCGTGCATCCGTCGCAGTTATTTTCGATGCTACCAAAACGTATTTTTCCTCATCACCGCTTACTTCCTTGGGGGTAGGAATAAGAGGCAGCTTAGTTACTGACATTTTTCAGACCTCGTTTATTTTTGATAATACACGGTTTCGCCTGCAGGAACGGAATGGGTAAGCCATACGTTACCTCCGATGACGGCGCCGTCGCCGATACTCGTTTTACCGCCGAGAATGGTGGCGTTAGCGTATATTACGACGCCGTTACCGATATCTGGGTGGCGCTTTATACCCTTTACGGGATTTCCGTCCTCATCGAGCTCGAAGCTCTTTGCACCGAGGGTGACGCCCTGATAAAGCTTCACGCGGTCACCGATGGTGGTGGTTTCACCGATTACGATGCCTGTTCCGTGGTCGATGAAGAAATACTCACCGACAGTAGCGCCGGCGTGTATATCTATACCGGTACGCTCGTGGGCATATTCGGTCATCAGACGGGAAATATAAGGAACTCTGCGAAGATAAAACTCGTGAGCGATCCTGTATATTGCAATAGCATAAAAGCCGGGGTAAGAAAGAATGACCTCCTCCGGCGAGGTGGCCGCAGGGTCGCCCTCGTATATCGCAACGATATCCTTGTTAAGCATCTCTTTTATGTACGGAAGGCGCTCAAGCAGCTCATACGCAAGGCTCTCGGTATCAACGATCGGATCCTTGCCAAAAAGCGCGTAGGACGCAGTAAGCTCACGTTTAAGGAGCAAAAGCAGCTCGTCGAGCCGCCGCTCTGCCGTGCCGGGCGCAGAAAAGTAATCGGGAAACAGCATTCCGAGATAGCCGTCAATTATTGCTCTCACTCCGTTTCGCGAAGGGAGCAGGGGCGACGAGGGCTTAAAATACTCACATTTTTTCTCATCAGCCGCCGCAAGACCGCAAATTATACCTTTGATTTTCTCTTCGTGTGTCAAGATAACGCCTCCATAAAAAGCCTTGATACGTTATTTTAGCATAAAGTCGCTGAAAATACAAGTACTTTTTCAAGTTATTCCCATATTATGCAATACCTTTAGCCGCAGCTACTGTACAAAAGATGCATGCTTACGCAAAGAAGAACGGTATTTGTCAAAAAAATTGTCAAAAAAATTGTTTTTATAGGAGAATTTCTTTGCGCGAAATGTTGATTTTTTTTACAATTTATGGTACAATATCTTTATGCAAGCGCGTGCGCGGGTTAATTCTTGCTGCGTATGCGCATACGAAAACTATTTTTCAGAACGGAGAACCACATGGGAAAGGGGATATATACCTATTATAAAGAGCGCCTGATCGAAATAGGCGGAAATAACAAATGCCTTTTCCTTAAGAACGTGGTAAGGAAAAGCGCCTACGATATCGGAAAGCTGTTCGAATCCAGAGAGGACAAGGTCGGGGAGCTGTTGGAATTCCTTTGGGATAGCAAGGGAAGAGCTCACTTGACGCTGCTCTCCCCCGACGAGGCCGAGGATATTGCCGCTAACGTAAGCGAGAGCTATGCTGCTCACACCGCTGAATATGAGCAAAACGGCTTGGAGGACAAGAAGCGTGCCTCCTACATCAGCTCCGAGAAGTCGAGAATACTTGAAAATGAGGTCGCCAAGGTCAAGGCTCTGTCCCGCGAGATCGAGGAGATCCAGCGAGAGACCGGCAGATATGAGCTTTATATCGGTTATCCCTTCGTTTTTGGCTCTATAAATCAGGGAGCAAACAAAACGATGATAAAGGCGCCGTTGCTGCTTTTCCCCGTCAAGGTAGATATATTTAACGATAATACGGTAGAGGTGCGCTTTAACGAAGCGGAGCGCGTACAGCTCAACCGCGCTCTGATCTACGCCTATGCGCAGGCAAAGCGACTGCCGATCGAGGGGCTGGAGATGGAATTTGACGACCCGTCGCGCATTGGCGGTGTAAAGGGTGTCATTGACAAGCTTGCATCTTATAAGATCAAGATTTCAAGCCAGAATTCAAAGCACGTCTACGATTACGGAAAATTCAAGGCCCCCGACTCCAAGGGCGAGCTGTCGGTACGCTACGGCGTGGTTATGGCACGCTTCCCTATATCAAATTCGATTTATACCGACTACACTCAGCTTGAAAAGAAGAAGCTGACCAACGATGCTATAAACGAGCTGCTTCGCACCTCTGTCAAGGGTAACCCCCGAAAGGAGCGCGCTCTTAAAAAGAAGTTGACCAAGGAGAAGCTGAAGCGGTTGAAAAAGGCGAAAAAGCCCACCGCCTCCCACCGTTACAACGTAAAGATGCTCGACTATTCTCAGTCGAGGGTTCTCTCACGGGTTGACGAATGCGGCAACATGGTTATTTACGGCCCTCCCGGAACCGGAAAATCCCAGACTATCGTCAATATAATCACCGACGCCATCTGCAAAAACAAGCGTGTGCTTGTTGTTTCCCAGAAGAAGGCCGCCCTTGACGTCGTTTTCTCAAGGCTTGGTACGCTTTCCGAAAAGGCGATGTACATCACCGACGAGAACAGACAGGCGAAGCATTTCTACAAGCGCTGTGACGAGGCGCACACCAAGGACGAGAGTACCGGTGTGATCGACATCCCCGCCTTGGAAAGCGAATACGCGGAGCTGGAGGCTAAGATCGCAGCAGATACGGCAAATCTCGAATCGATATTTGAGCTTCTCAATAAAAAGCGCCCCTTCGGACTTTCGTTGACGGAGATGTATTCCTCGTCCTATATGATCGCGAAAAATTCCGCGGAATATCCCATATATCAGAGCTTGCTTGAAGAAAATCAGATACTCAAGCTGAACTATAAGGATATCTCCGAGGCGCTCTTCGCCATAAAGGCAAAGAACCTTGCGAAGATATACTACGATTTCGTTGTGGCGAAGGAGAAAAATCCCCTTATCGACACGATGAAGCCGGAGCTC
The DNA here is from genome assembly GCA_964483225.1 of uncultured Ruminococcus sp. Classification (GTDB taxonomy): domain Bacteria; phylum Bacillota; class Clostridia; order Oscillospirales; family CAG-272; genus UBA1740. The sequence goes on from CAZABU010000034.1 coordinate 8,027, forward strand.
GACATTTCCCTGCTCAGCGAGATAAAGGGTGAGCTTGAGGTAGTACAAAAAACGAGGCGTACCCCCTTCAACGTGGCAAAATATCCTTATACCCGTCAGGTGTTGGCGCACTATACGGTGCTCGACGACGAGAAGGCCTTTGACGCCATCGTAAAGCTTGAATGCAAGCTCGAGCGTCCCGGAAAGATGGTATCCGGAAAGACCTTTGACAAGATGAGCGAGCGCTTCATCGAGACCATATCCGCCATCGAAAAATTCACCTCTGATTTTGAATTTCTTAACAGAGTAATGACTAAGGACGGATACATCTCGGTCATAGACAATATTCTTCGCGGCAACAGCTCTTATCTGAAGCTGGTGCACGATGCGCTGGACAATTACATCTCCATGCGTGACGTAAGCCAGCTGCTGGCCACACTTGACAAGAACATTCTCGCGATCCTTGACTTTGCCTACTCCATAGCGCGCAGTTACTCAAACTACGTTGATATAATTGACAAAATACTCCTCCTGCGAATTTACCATGAGGTGACCCTTTGCGAGGAGGAATGTAAAGTACAGTTGGCAAAAATCCTTGATTTCTCCAATATCTGTGCAAGAATATACAGAAACAAGGAGGAGCAGCTTTCCGTTTCGAACAGGCTTTGTGCCGGCAAGCTCAGCAACGACTACAACACGCTTATCAACACGTCTGAGGACGGCCCCAACTTCAAGCACCGCATAAAGAACACCCACGAGCAGTGGGCAATCAGAAAGACTATGGAGGTTTACGGAGACTTCGTGCTGGCACTCTTCCCCTGCTGGCTCCTTTCTCCCGAGAACGTTTCTGCGATCCTGCCCCTAGAGAAGAATATGTTCGACATCGTCATCTTTGACGAGGCCTCCCAGGTATTTATAGAAAGCACTATCCCCACCATTTACCGCGGCAAGAGCATTGTGGTTGCTGGCGACTCAAAGCAGCTGCGCCCCTCCGCGACCTTTATGAAGCGTTATATGGGTGCGGAAGCCGAGGCACAGGAGGATTACTCCGTGCAGGCCGCGCTGGAGGTTGAGAGCCTGCTTGATCTCGCCGTTTCGAGATATGACAGCACGAATCTGACCTATCATTACAGGAGCCGCAACAGCGAGCTTATTGATTTCTCCAACTGTGCATTCTACGGCTCGGGACTTCAGATCGCGCCCAATATCTCCGTCAATAAGCATAACCGTCCCATTGAGCGTATAAAGGTAGACGGTACCTGGGTCGAGCGCACCAACCCTGTTGAGGCCGCGCGTGTTGCCGCACTTCTGAAGGAAATACTGACCACGAGAAAGAACAACGAGTCTATCGGAATCATCACCTTCAACAGTGATCAGCAAAGCTGCATCAACGATGCCATCGACAATGCGGCAAAGTCCGATCCTGAGTTCCGATCTCTCATTACCGCCGAGAGATACAGGACCGAGAACGGCGAGGACTTCAGCCTCTTTGTAAAGAACCTCGAAAACGTTCAGGGTGATGAGCGTGATATCATCATTTTCTCTATCGGCTACGCCCACGGCGAGAGCGGCAGGCTTTACGCTAATTTCGGATCGCTGTCCATGGAGGGCGGCGAAAACCGTCTTAACGTTGCCATTACGAGAGCAAAGTCCAAGATATACGTTGTAACCAGCATTGAGCCCGAGGAGCTGAAGGTTGAATCTGCAAAGCACCTTGGACCGAAGCTTCTGCGCGAATATCTCGCATACGCAAGAGCGGTTTCCGAGGGGGATGAAGCTCAAGTTAAGGCGATCCTTACAAGCCTCGCCCCCATGGAGGCCTCCCCTGCCGAGCCTATCGCTGCTGTGAGCACTACCGTCGAGGAGCAGATCAAGGCAAAGCTGGAGAAGGCGGGGTACTGCGTACACACCTGCCTTGGAAACAAAAACAGCCGCATCTCCTTGGCGATATACGACGAGGAGTCCGACAGATATCTTGTTGGAGTTGAGCTGGACAGAGACGCCTTTGCCTCCTCCGATTCGGTACTTGAGCGTGATGTATATAAGCCTAAGTTCCTTGAATCCCGCGGCTGGACTCTGCTGAGAGTATGGTGCCGTGATTGGTGGCTCTCACCCGCTAAGGTGATAAAGACCATCACCGCCGCTGCTGAAAAGAATAAAAAGCGATAAGACAGGATAATACTTCATTTTGGCATAACCGACAAAAAACACGATCTTGGCACATTGATTTGTGTCTTGATCGTGTTTTATTATTAACAGAATTCTTTTTTATACCTTTGCGCGACGACGGCGAAGGCGGAGGCTTTTTGCTGCGGCAATCGCCATTTTCTTTTTCTCCGCTAGCTTCAGTACGGATATTGCATCAATACCCGCCTGTGCGGCAATCGGCAGGCCGCCGGGAGCATTCTGCCACTGAGTTGCAAGATATACGTTTGAGAGTCCTTTTATTACCGGGGATATCTTCTTCGGTACCGTCTTTGCAGGGAGAGCAAAGCTCATAAACGAGCCCACCTCCGAGCCTACGAAGCGACGGTAGGTGGCAGGCGTCCATACGTCGAGGCAAGACAGCTTTCCCGCTAGCGCCGGCATTCTTTCACATATTATTTCAGCGATCGCTTCGGAAATCAAGCGCTTTTTCTCCCGATATGCCTCAGTATCACGACGCAGCTCGATAAACCTCTTTGCATCCTCCTCAAAGCAATATATCATCGACTGAATAACGTTCTTGCCCTCGGGAGCGAAGGTCTTCTCGTGCGAGAACTCGCGAACTACAACATACTTTGCGCCAAGAAGCTCACGATGCTTTTCCGGTATCTCGAAAACGATGTCCCCGCTAAATGGCAGCTCTGCGGAGTCGCAGGCATAGGCGCAATGATAAGCGGAGAAGCGACGCATATTTTCCGATGCATACTGTGCGCGAAGGGACGCGGGCATAAGCTCCTTATCAAGAAGCGTACCGAAGGCCACGGCGGGGTCAGCCGTAACGATGACGTAATCCGCCTCAACATCGATTCCGCTATCGAGGGTCACAGAGCGTGCCGCTCCTGCGTCTACGTTTATTTTGGAAACACCCTCGCGGAGCTCCAGGACACCACCGAGAGATGTAAACCGCTCCGCCATTCTGTCGGCCATTCCGCAGGAGGAGCCGTAGGGGATATCGCCGTTGCCCGAGCTGAAGGTTGCGAAAACCATTATAAGAGCGAGGGCGCTGAAGCTGTCCGTCATAAGAGATTCAATAAGTCCGCTGATGACGGGGCTCTTGAAGCGCTTGGCAAGATCGCCGGTGGTCATACTGTAATATTTCATAAGCGAAGGTACGGCAGAAAGCTTTTGAAGAACGGTGGCAGGCTTATCGTTCTCCTTATAAGAAATTCCGCAAAGAGCCTGAACACGCTTGACAGCCTTGATGAAGGATTTTATTTCTCCCTTATCCTCGGGAGAAAGCTTTAACATATCCCGACACAGCTCATCTGCGTTGCGGCCAAGTGAAAGGCGCTCGCCGTCCATATCGAAGGTAAAAAGGCTCTCCTGGCGGTGAAGCTCCACCTCGCCGAGTGCACCAAGCTCACACCACATTTTATAGAGATCTGTAACCTTATTGGTGCCGGTCAGCCAATGTATGCAATTGTCTATATGATATCCGCGTCTATCCCAGCCGGTGAGATTTCCTCCGGCCTTGAAATGTCTTTCGTATACCGTTGCACTATGGCCGCTAAGCTGCGCGTGTATTCCCGCGGCAAGTCCTGCTACACCACCGCCAACGATGACTATTTTCGCCATTTTTCTAACCTCGCTTTATTTTATTACTAATTTAGTATACTCATTTTTCCTATTTTCAACCTTAAAAAACCCATTAAATAAAATTAAATCCGAAAGGCCGCGAGGACCCTTCGGATCTAACTGTTCATATTCAATTATTCCGAGACGAATTTGTCGGGAATAACGTTTTTCTTTTCGCGATACTTGATTGCAAAGATTGCACCGATGAAAATTGCAATGGCTGCAGCCCACATAATAAGACAGCTGAGAACGCTGCCAAGGCTTGCACAAGCACCGCCTACGACGTAGGCAAGGACGGCGATTACTGCAACAAGGCTGGCGTAGGGGAGCTGTGTATTTACGTGCTCAACGTGGTTACACTGTGCACCGGCAGAGGCAAGGATCGTGGTATCCGAAATGGGCGAAACGTGGTCACCGTATACCGCGCCGCCAAGAGTTGCGGAAACGGTAAGAATTGCAAGGGTGCCGCTGCCGCCGAGAATAGTAACCGCGATGGGAACAAGCACACCAAAGGTGCCCCAAGAGGTACCGGTCGAAAATGCGATCACACCGGCGAGAACGAAGAAGATCGCCGGGAAGAGGAACTGAGGGAAGCTGCTGTTGGCAAGATTATTCTCAACAAAGGCCTGCGCATCGAGATAACCGCCCTTAGCGCCCATAATGCCGGAGATGGACCACGCAAAGGTTAGAATGAGAATAGCGGGAACCATCGCCTTAAAGCCCTCGGTAAAGCTATCGGTGATCTCCTTGAAGGAAACGACCTTTGCTACCATATAATAGATTGCTATTATAACGAGCGCCACGGTAGAACCGATTGCAAGCGAAAGACCTGCGTCACAGTTGGAGAATGCCTCGATCACGTTAGCGGACTGAGGGGTGGAATCAATAAGACCTGTGTCCCAGTTGTAGAAGAAGCCGGTATAGATCATACCGCCGATACAACAAGCGATAAGAACTGCAACGGGGATAAGAAGGTGACGGACCTTACCGTTGGGGTTAGAGGCAACCTCCTCACCGCTTTCGCCGTCGTTGGCTACACCTGCGTGAACGTCGCCGGTGGTTTCCGCAACGAGGTCATCACGCTTCATCTTTCCAAAATCAAACTTGAAATAGCAGAGCGCGAATACCATCGCTATGGTAAGAAGAGCATAGACGTTGAAGGGGATGGTGCTGATGAATACCATAAGACCGTCGCCCTCGAGCTCGCCGGCAACTGCTGCGGCCCAGCTGGAGATGGGCGCAATGATACAAACGGGAGCGGCAGTAGCGTCGATTATGTAGGCAAGCTTTGCACGAGAGATCTTGAACTTATCGGTTACGGGACGCATAACCGATCCGACGGTAAGACAGTTGAAGTAATCGTCGACGAAGATAAGGCAGCCAAGTCCTGCAGTAGCCGCGAGGGCGCCGCTCTTGGACTTTATCTTCTTTCCTGCCCAGTCGCCGTAGGCTCTTGCGCCTCCCGACTTCTGCATAAGAACTACCAGGATTCCGAGAACGACAAGGAACACGATTATCGGCGTATTTCCGCCCACCTTCTCACTCATTACCTGATAAAGGGTGAACAGTGCTTCGAGGGGATTGCCGCCGGCATACATCATTGCGCCAACGAAAATTCCGAGGAAGAGCGACACGTAAACCTGCTTCGTAACCAGTGCAAGCACGATGGCAACGACAGCGGGCACAAAAGCCCATAAAGTACCTTCCATTTTTGGTTTTCTCCTTCAATTTGTAAATATTTATTTGCAAAACGGCACACAAAAATAAAAAATCACGGCACTATCAAATACCGTGACAAAAGTCAAAATATCCAATAGCGCACCATCGAGCAAGTTCGATGACAGTCACGCCGATATTATCGTCGCGCCCGAGCACACGCCCGCGGGAAGGTCTGTCCTCTCGGCGGCTGCCCCTTTACCACACCGACCAAAGCCCTATCGGTGATTATCTTGACATCCGCGCCTCTATTTTAATACGTTTCAGTATAGCATAGAGTGACCGGTTTGTCAATAGTTTTTCGACAGATAGTAAATTTTCAGTAAAAATTACAAAGCGGCTCGCAATAAAGCAAGCCGCTTAATTTGTGACGCATAAATGTCTGTTACAAAAGTGAGCCGACGATCCCCATTACCAGAGTAAACACACACTAAAACCCGCTTTCATTAAATTTTAAGACTGTCTAAATGTCATTATGATAAGCTTTATTAATCATAAGGAGTGCTACTGCTGACAAGCTTGCCACCCGCCTCCGTGCCGTGAGAAATCACAGTCACGCCGTCACCCTCACAGAACGCCTCGATCACGAAATTCTCGCCGAGGGCGTGACCCATAGGATTCGAGGTGTAGGTCTTGGAATAAAGCCCGGGGGCACCGCCGCCCCGGCCGTTGTCGTAGGAATTCTCGGACACTGTGGTTTTTGAAATCTTCGCGCGCCATTCGGTGGATACGCCGGGGTAAACCACCTTGAGAGGTGAGGGGGCGCCGGCGAAGGCGCTGTCCGAGAGCTTTGCCCACCTGCCCTCAAAGACGATTTTCTCAAGATTATGGCAAGCGGAGAAGGCAAATCCGCGCACCTCTTTTACCGATACGGGCAGATGGATTTCCCTCACGGTTTCACAGTCGCGGAATGCGTGGTAGGATATGATGTCCACGCCCTCCGGGATGCTTACAACGCTGTCGCTGCCGAGGTATTTTTCCAGTATGTACTCATATTCCTTGTTTCCGTAGGACTTCGCTATAACGTGCTCGTAAATTTCAAAATCGGTATATTCCGAAAAATCTTTTTGTATTTCCCAGTCAAACAGTGCCATATTCTCCTCCGATAAATGAATATTTTAATTGAGTATATCATATCGTGCGAGAAAAATCAATAAAAAACGGCATAAATACCTCAATTTCTTTCTGCCTAAAAAAATAAAAAAATAATTCTAAAATTGCGCTCAACCCCTTGACAAAACGAAAAACCTTTGTTATAATATTTAGGCAAGTTTATTCACCGACTTGTATGGAGATGTACTCAAGTGGTGAAGAGGCGCCCCTGCTAAGGGTGTAGGTCGAGC
>CAZABU010000035.1:0-14815 GCA_964483225.1 uncultured Ruminococcus sp.
GCCAAGGTACTCAACGATCATTTCACTTTGTTTGTTGATCTCTCTGATGAGGCAAGAAACACTGAAACAATGATTGAACGTGAAGAGACAATCAAGGAAAAGGTTCTTGAGATGACCATTGAGGAACTTGACTTGTCAGTTCGTAGCTTCAACTGCTTGAAGCGTGCGGGCATTGATACTGTTGAGGATTTGATCAACCGCACCGAGGATGATATGATCAAGGTTCGTAACCTTGGTAGAAAGTCCCTCGAGGAAGTAATCCAGAAGCTCGCATCTTTGGGTCTGGCCCTGAAGAAGGACGAGGAATAATTAGGAGGAAGAAATATTATGTGGAACAGAAAGCTTGGCAGAACTTCTGCACAGCGTAAGGCTATGCTCAGAGGCATGGTAACTCTTCTCCTTGAAAACGGCAAGATTGAGACCACCTACACTCGTGCTCAGGAGGTTTCTGCAAAGGTTGACGAGATGATCACCCTCGGTAAGAAGGGCGACCTTCCCTCTTACAGAGCAGCTCTTGCTTATATCACCAAGGAAGATGTAGCAAACAAACTCTTTAAGATCATTGCTCCCGCTTACGCAAACGTAAACGGTGGCTATACTCAGGTATTCAAGATGGGCCCCCGTCGTGGCGACGGCGCAGAGATGGCAGTTGTAAAGCTTACTCCCGTAGTAGCAGAGACTGCCGAGGCAGCTCCCGCAACTCCCGCAGGAGAGGTTACCAAGGAGTAATTCCTGAAAAAAACGGACGAGAAATCGTCCGTTTTTTATTTCATATTGACAAAGCGACGTTAATGTGTTACAATTAATTAAAACGGTAAAAAGGAGCAATAATGGAAACTAAAATTTACAAAATTGCCAAAATAGAGGGCGAATATGCGACGCTTACGGATGAATCCGGCGAGGAGCTTTTTATAGCTATGGCTCTTTTGCCTGCAGGCGTTGACGTAGGGACGGCACTATCGTATTCGTTCCCGGATTTTGAGATTGTAACTTAACCTTGTACAAAAGAAGACGGGCTGTCTCATTAAGAATTCAGTAAAATCAATGCAAAAACAGAAAAATGCAGTCAGAAATACAGATTTAGCGAATTCTTAATGAGAACAGAACCGGGGCGAACGGATTTAGAGCGAAAATCCTTGGCTGACGAGCGATAGCCGTATAAAAATACGGCGAGCGAGGAAACGAGGATAGAATAAAAACTTAAATTAAAACGAAGAAAACCGTAGGTTTTCCGCCTTAATTTCTTAAAATTCGCATAAGTAAACGACAGAAACACTGTTATGACAATGCTTCTGTCGTTTTTTATTCGGTTGCGCCTAAATGCGACAGCGCCGATTTTATATGTTTTCCCTGTATGAGTAAATCAGAACCAATGAAGCCTCACGGTACCGTCACTGCAGTTGACCTTTTTGATTTGATGCGCTGTATTGATAGGGCCGGACACTGCCTTGTTAGAGTAGCACTGCTTCCAGGATATCTCTATTCCCGCAAAGTCGATTGCGTGAAGGTCACGACAGTTGACAAATGCGTGATTTGCGATTTCGGTGATATCAGGTCCGATTACAAGCTGTACGAGCTTCGTTGATTCTGCAAAAGTACATTGGATGACCTTTACGCTCGGAGCCTCGACCACTTGGAGGGATCTGCAACCGTCAAAGCCATCGATAAATTCAGCAGACGGCAGAGAAACGCGCCTTAGCGATGTGCAGTTATTAAATGCGTCCTTAACGACAAATTTTATATTATTGCCGAATACCACTGCACTAAGGGATTTGCAGCCCTCAAAGGCACTCAGAGGTACCGTGGTTATCTTGCCCTCAAGTACCAGCTGCTCGAGGCTCTTATGGTTCTTAAAGGCGCTTTCCATCATGAACTCGCAATTTGGATGGACCTCGCAGCGCTTGGTATTTGCAGCCTCGGGGCCAAGCAGCGCAAAGTAAGGATTTCCGTTCATTGTGAGGTAGGTACCGCCCTTATAAACGGATACGGGGATTTTAGTGCCGTAGAAAGCGTTTGAGCTGACAGATACCTTGGCGCCGGATTCCCAAGAGGTGAATTCGACGTTATCGAGTGCCGTGCAATTCTCAAATGCTAGCGGAACAAGCATAAGCTCGGGGGAATTAAACGTTACCCTTCTCAGCGAAGTGCAGTTCTCGAATGCGTGCTGATAGATCATACATACATTCTTTGAAAAGGTTACGACTTGAAGGTTCGTGCAGCCGTAAAATGCGCGCTCTCGGATGATTTTCACCGGAAGATTTTCGATCTGCTCCGGTATGGAAACGGACGTGACGGCCTTGTCTTTTATTCCCGTTATCGCGATGCAGCGTTTTTTTTCGTCGACCTCATACGTAAGCACCTTTGGGTCGAATATACTGCGGTCTATTATAACGTTACTGTTGAGCCTTGAATATATGCGGTTAGCGAAAGGTGCGACGATCGTTTGCAGCGCGCTGCAACCCTCGAATCCGCTTATTTCGTTGACCCCCGGCAGGACTGCGCGGACGAGTGAGGTGCAGTTGTCGAAGGCGCCGTAGGAAACGGTCTTTATATTGCTTCCGAATACAATGTCTTTTAGTGCGCTGCATCCGCGGAACGCTCCGAGGGGAACGGTGGTGACGTTACCTCTGAGATCCAAGGAAACAAGGCTTGCACAGTTCTCAAAGGCATCGTCGGCTATGATTGCCGTGCTGTTATGTAGCTCGCATTTCGTCACGTTGACGTTTTCCGGCCCCATAAGGGCGAAATAGCCGTTATTACCGACGGAGAGGTATTTTCCACCCTTATAATTCACAAATGGGAGCCTCGTGTTTATAAATGCCTCGGCAGAGAGAGCGATATCCTCGCTTCTCACGGCAGATGTAAATTCCAACGTCTCAAGGCTTCCGCAATTCTCAAAGGCGTGGAGCCTGATCCTGATCTTCGGCGATTTCAGGACGACCTTTTTCAGCATTGGGCAGTCTGCAAATGCGCGGGACGCAATTTCGACAACGTTCATAGAAATGATTGCGCCCTGGAGCTTCTGACAGCCGCGAAAGGCGCTGTCCTCGATCATAAAGACGTCCTTACCCTCGATTTTCTCGGGGATTGCAACATAGGTCAAGGTTTTATCCTTTACGCCCGTTATAAGCACTGCGTTCCTATGGAAATCTGTCGAATACTCAAATATACTCGGGTTAGTTTCCCCTATGCTGTTTTGCTTTAAGGGGAAATTGGTTGGCGCCATATGATTAGCGTTCAAAGAACAATCCTTGGAATACATATAAAAACCTCGCTTCGAGTTTTATTGTGCTTGCCGCCCTGCTTCTTAACGGCTCATTATAATACATTATATATTATATCATATTTCGGCGGCACGTGTCAATAACGGATTGAGATTTTCGACAATTTTGCAGCCTCGCCCGCTTTAGTGAGAATTTCACAAAAAATATGCGTTTAATTTATATAAAAAGCACTTAAAAGTCAATATAGTTCATAAAAATACAAATAAAAGTATTGCATTTTTATAATATGAGGTGTATAATTAAATCAAAATGGGTATATGCCCTAAAATTAGGAGGATTTAATTATGGCAAACGTACTTGATGCGTTCAAGGAATCTCAGGAAGTCGCTACCGTCGACGCTTCCAAGAAAATTCGCGTAGGTATCATTGGTACCGGTTGGATCGCAGATGCTCATATCGCGTCCTACCTCAGACAGCCCGACGTTGAGATCGTTGCGGGCGCCGACCTTATTCCCGGCAAAGCTGCTGCTTTCTTTGCAAAGCATGGCGTTGAGGGTGTAAAGTGCGATTACAAGGATGGCGAGGAGATGGTAAACGACAAGTCTCTGAAGCTTGACGCCGTTTCCATTTGTACATACAACCGTCAGCACGCGCCCTGTGCTATCCAGGCTCTTAACGCAGGTGTACACGTTCTTCTCGAGAAGCCCTTCACCGTTACTACCGAGGAGGCAGTAGAGGTTATGAGAGCAGAGAAGAAGTCCGGCAAGGTTCTTTCCATCGGCTTCCAGCCCAGACTTGATGACAACATGAAGATGGTTAAGGAGGTCGTTGCGTCCGGCGTTCTCGGCCAGATCTATTACATTCAGACCGGTGGCGGCCGCCGTCGCGGTATTCCCACTCCCTTTGGTACCACCTTCATCGAGGACGAGACCGCAGGCCTTGGCGCTCTTGCGGATATCGGATGCTATTCTCTCGATATGGTGCTTAACGCAATCGGCTATCCCAAGCCTCTCACCGTTTCCGGTTACAAGTCCGATTTCTTCGGTAAGGACCCCAACTACATCGGCTACAAGAAGTGCGGCCATCCCGAGTACTATAAGAAGTTCGGTGTTGACGATTTTGCAGCAGCATTCATCCGTCTTGAGGGCGGCATAATCGTTGATTTCCGTATTGCATGGGCTATGAACCTTGACACCTCGGGCGATACCATCATCTACGGTACCAAGGGCAGCCTTCGTATTCCTTCCACCGAGTGCTGGAACGGCACCATCGGCGGTGACCTTGTTATCTACCACGAGGTAGCAGGCAAGCAGGTTGAGACCAAGATCCCTCAGATCATTCCTGCAAAGGGTGCTCCCTCCAACTTCGACAAGAAGATCAGAACCTTCGTTGACGCTTGCAAGAACGGCGGCGCAGCTCCCGTTCCCTCCAGCCAGATCCTTTACAACCAGGCAATTCTGGACGGTATCGCAAAGTCCTCCGATCTTGGCCGTGAGATCGAGATCGTGATCCCCGAGATCTAATTAGAATATTTATCGCCCCCCAAAAAACGGGGGGCGATTTCAAGAAAAGGAGAAATGATATGAAAAAGTTTAAGGTTGGTATTCAGCTTTACGGTGTTAGAACCGCTATGGCTGAGGACGTGGAAAAGACCCTCACCGCAATTCGCGATATGGGCTATGAGTACGTAGAGTTCGCAGGCTATTTCGGTAAGAGCGCAGAGGCGCTCCGTGCTATTATTGATAAGCTTGGGCTCAAGTGCATCTCGGTTCACCAGAACCTTGATTTCTATAACGATGATCCCGATGCTGCCGCTGAGTTTATCAAGACTCTCGGCGCAAAGTACAGCGTTATTCCCTGGTACAAGAAAGAGTTCCTTGCAGGCACTCCCGATTGGGATGCCACCGTTGCAAGATTCCTTAAGATCGGTAACGTTCTCAAGGCTCACGGTATGAAGATGGGCTATCATAACCACGATTTCGAGTTCGAGACCTATGAGGGCAAGTACCTTCATGATTATATCTTTGAGGCAATTCCTGCCGACCTTCTCGATCCCGAGTTCGATACCTGTTGGGTACATTATGCCGGCCTCAATCCTGCGGACAAGATTCGTGAGTATAAGGGCAGAGTAGAGATCGTTCACCTCAAGGACTTCGTTTGCAAGCGTCTTGCCGGCGGTCCTACCTACGATCTCATAGACGAGAAGGGTAACCCCATCAAGACCACCAGAGAGGATAACGAGTTTGAGTTCCGTCCTCTTGGTATGGGTAGACAGAACTTTGCCGAGATCCTTGAGGCTTGCGAGGAGAGCGGAACCGAGGTCGTTATCGTTGAGCAGGATAAGGTTTATGGCGGTATGACCGAGCTTGAGGCCGCTAAGATTTCGAGAGATTACCTTAAGAACACCTTTGGAATTTAATCCGCAATTTGGAAAAAGGCCGCCGCTCGGCGGCCTTTTTTTATACATTTTCTGTTCAAAATGCGGAAAAATATACTTGCCAAATCCTTGAAACATATGAAAAAACAAACATTTTAGTTCCATTTTTTGCGGATTTGTGGTAGATTCAGGAAATCCTGCCATATTCTATGCGTTGAAATACGTCTTCCGTTTATGGTATAATTTTCACGTTCCCAAGGAGCGAAGAAAAGAAAAAAGGAAGGTTTTTTATGAACGGAAAGACGAAAATTTTGGCGGCTACTCTGGCACTTATTATCTCTGCCGGAAGCACGACGGCTACGGCGGCAGCGGTAGCAACGCCCGAGATGGCATCGTACAGCACAGAGCAGGCAGAGCTCTATGAGAGCTACGGTTATGCGCCTCACTCTTACTCAAGAATGCTGTCGGTAAAAACGGTATCAAACAAGAGTGTATGGGGTTATAATCGTACTGCGATCTACATAAACGGCAAGGCGCTGGCGGTGCAGGGAATAAGGATCAACGAATCGCTTTATATTCCCTTCAGGGCGGCGGCGAATGCCATCGGCGCATCCTATAGCTACAATTCCTCCACCCGTACCGCAACAATGACGTCCACGGGACTTACGGTCACCGCAAGCGACGGCACCCATTGCGTATATGCTAACGGCAGGGTGTTGTTCTCCATATCGCCGAACGTGATAATGTCAGACGGAAGAATGTACATATCCGCAGCAAGCTTTGCAAAAAGCATCGGTATGACTATGTCGGATAGCGGCTCTACCGCGAGCATTTCCGGTAGCTATAAGGCCATTACTCCCGCCGCATCCTTCTACCGTGAGGACGAGGTGCTTTGGCTCGCGCGGATAATCCACGCCGAGGCGCAGGGCGAGCCCCTGCTCGGACAGATTGCCGTCGGTAACGTTGTGCTTAACAGGGTGAAATCGGCGTACTACCCGAACACGATCTACGGCGTCATCTTTGATAGAAAATACGGCGTACAGTTCAGCCCGATACTCAACGGCACGATCTACAACACCCCGAGCTATAACGCCACTCTGGCGGCTAAGATCTGCCTCGACGGCTTCGACGTTTCGGAGGGCGCCTTCTTCTTCCTTGAGCCAAGGCTCTCAACCTCCTCGTGGATTCCTAAAAGCCGTGAATACGTTTTCACCATCGGCCACCACGATTTTTATAAGTGATCAGCTTCGCAAAAAAACAATTGATAACGCGGAAAAATTACAAAAAAACGGGCTACCGAGAAATCGGTAGCCCTAATTATTTTTAATTGATTTTAGGACACTTTGTAAACATTTATTTTCAAATTGTCGAGATATGCGTTAAATTTAGCACTACCTTGTGCAAATAAATAGAGCGAGTTTACAGAGGTCTGAGTAGTTGTACTGCCGCTGGGTGACCAATACGTTGTGGAGGTAGCGTAAAGCTCTCCGTCAACATACCAGCTTGCAATAAAATCGCTGGCATTTCCGCTGCCGGTATTAACTACAAGCTTGATTTTGTGCCACTCATCATAGCTGATATAACCGCCAAGGGCCTTCGTTGCGGTAGCACTCGTAGATGCTCTGTCACCGATGGTGAAGCCTTCGTCGCTGTCAGCGTATAGCATGCTGCCATAAGGAGCTGTGTCGTAGGCGCTATTCAAGAAGATATAGGCGAGGAAGCCCTTCGTTCTGTTTTCCGAACACAGATAGAAGTCAAATTCCATCTCAAAAATTTTTGCATCAACGGTGCTACCGATGGAATATTGCCACTTTGCGTTCTTAGCCGTTGTCTGTGTGCTCATAAGAACGGCATTGTGCTCGTCAATGGTGGCCGCAGCAGTTGTATTGTTTGTGGTATCTCCGGTATCTAGCGACACGTCAAGATTCTCCGCATCCTCAAAGTCCCAGGTCTTGGTAATATCAGGCTCCACCTTCAGCGCGTCGTCGTATGCACTAACGGTCAAGTTGTCGAAGCTTGCGTTGAAGAGTGCATCCTTGAGGGCGTAAATATATACGGAATTCATTTGCGTGAACGTCGCGTCGGAGCCGGGAGTGCTTGCATCAATGGTACCGGATTCATTATAGAAGTTCGTCGAATAACCGTAGAACTCTCCGTTGACATACCAGCAAACGTAGAAGTCGGCTGCGGTTCCGTCGCCGAGGTGAACCAGCATTTCCACGTTGTACCAGGTATTGAAGCTCAGCTGCTCGCCCAGTGCGAGGTTCTGCTTATAGTATGCAGTACCACCGGCGGAAGAAGACGCGTCGCCGATGGTGAAGTAATCGTCGGTGATATCGTCGGTGGTTCCGCCGTTGTAGGTATGGATGCTACCGCTGTAAGGCGAATACTTGTAGGTGTCGTTCAGATAAATACGGAATAGAACGTTTTTGTTGCTGTAATAGATATCGTCGGTTGAGTTGTGCGCGATGTAAAGGTCGAAGCTTACGTTAACCACCTTGGGGTCAACGGTCGCATCCAGCGGATAGGTCCACTTGGAACCACCGCCTGCAATCTTTCCCATTGTAATAGCATTTTTGTCGCTTACCGTGGTCATGGTTGCGCTACCGTAAGTAGTTCCGGATACTGTTATATCGCTGATGCTGCTATCGAAGGACCATTCTTTTGTAGAGTCGAGCTCGGGAAGCTCCTCTGCCTCGGTAGGCACCTTCGCATCAATGCCGTTATAGGCTCTTATGTAGACAGAGTCGAGATACATATCGAAGTATGCGGAGCTCTGGTCGAACATATAGAAGCCGTTTACGGTATTATCTATGGTACTGTCGCTCTCAACGTATCCAACGGTGGTTGTGCTATATACCTCGCTATCGACATACCACGCGGCGATTACGCTTCGGGTATCTCCATTATTTACGTTAACCACCAGCTTTACGTTGTGCCACTCACCGTAGGTAAGAGGCTTATCCGTGTTCTTGACACCGGACCATCCAAGTGTAAAGCCGCTTTCGCCGCTAAAAATTTGTGCGTCGATGGGTGAATTGTAGATGCTGCCTGAATGGAGGAAGCATCTGAATAAAGTCGCGTAACCGTTATCCTCTTCGATTTTGATGCCGAAGCTGACCTCGATCGTATCGGCATCGGTTACGGTAGTTCCAAGAGGCAGTATAAGCTTTCTGCCCTTCTTTTCGGCGGTCTTGTTCATATGGAGGAGCGTGCGTCCCTCTTCCGTAACAGCTGAAAGCACGCCGTCAATGTGCGTATTGAGATAAGCGCCTTCAAGTCCCTCGTTGAAGGTGAAGGTATTCTCTGCAAGAAGCTCGTACTCAAGCGACTCGGCGGACTTAGGAATTATCTGCGCGTCGCCGCCGTCGGGAACGATTTCGGCGTCAACGACCCATATGCCGTTCTCGTACTTGCAATAAGCGTAGGAGATGCTGTCGCCCTGAATGACCTTAACTGACTCCCACTCTGTGGGAGCGTTGATTCTGACTGTCAGGGGCATATTGTAAATAGTGTCGTCCATACCGTCGGTAAGGGTGATTGTCATACCGTTTACGTCGCCGGAATAGGAAAGAGAAGAGGAGGTTGCCTCTCTGACGTAGAGGACGGCGTCCTCATAGTGAGTATTCCATACCTTGCCCTCGTTTACGTAACCGGAGAGGAGCTCTGCGACCTTACGGTAATCAGCGGCTGTAGTCATATTTGACGTGGAGGTGGGATTTTCTTCAACCTTGTGGCAGTAGATTACGGCAAGCTCGCCGTTGTTCGCCGCGTCGTTGACCGCGTTTAAGATAGTGCTGACGTTGCTATAACCCCAGCTGTAAGCAGGGAAATAGTTCCATGCGGTCTCCTCGCTCAAACGGTTACCCTCATACATGGTGTTCCAGGTACCGTCGGGGTCGGTAACGCTAACGCCGAAATTGAGACCCGCACGAGCGGAGATGTAGGTCTGCTCAATAAGGGCTCTCGAGCTCGCGCTGCGGACGTGGTCTAATACGTGATAAGTCAGCGAGTTTTCTTTTGCATAGTTATTGAACGCCGTCTGCTCGGAGGAGAATCCGGGGTATGCGAAGGTTAGGACTCTCTGACCGGGGAAGAGATTACGCAATACCTGTTGTACGGTAACTACCTCGGCCGTGAGTTTTTCCACGTTATCTCCCTTACATGTTCCGTCCTCGTTGAAGTGAGAGGCTACCTCGTCGTTGGTATCGCACTTTGAACTGCTTTCACCGCCGCTTTCGGTATAAGCACCCCAGTAGGTGTGGGTCGCTGAGTGAGAAACTACCTTCCAGCGTCCGGTGTCGACCTTCGCCTTGAAGGCTGCGGTGTATTTCTCAGCGTTCGTCTGAATCAGCGCCATATCTCCCACGAGGCCGTAATCCTGATAAATTTCGTCTATCAGATTGACAGTATTCACGGTACCGTCGTCGTGAATAAGAACGACGATACCGTCAGCGCCGCCCTTGGCGCTCATTACGCTTGCGGTATATAACTCAGGCGCAACGGGAGATATCTCGTCGCCCTCGCCTGCATCGGGAATGGAAGTATTACCGTAAACAGCCGTGTAGGTATAGATACCTACTCTGCCGAGAGTAACGGTGAAGGATCTGTCCTTGCTGACGATTACTCCGTTATACTCCCAACCGTGGAAGGCGTCCCCTGCCTCGTTGTATTCGGGCGCATTTATGGTGACCTCGGCGCCCAGCGTACCGCCGTAGGTAGCGTAATCGTGCATACCGACGGTGCCGCCCACGGTTCTGATAAGGGCAAGGCTGTCTGCGTAATCGCCGTCCTCAAGCACCTTCATCGCCGCTTCGCCGTAGTTAAATACCTTCTCGTAAAGCACAACCTGCTCTGCGGTAGCATTGCTTGCGATAACTCTGGAGCCCAGATACTGCGCAATGCTATAGGAGCTGATGTCGGAAATTATAGTAACGTTGCCGCTGACCTTGTTTTTGACACAGGCTGCAAAGCGCACCTCGTCAAATACGGAGTCGGGAGCAATACCCATGGTGGTGAAATAATAAACGTCCGCCTTGGAGTCGTAGAGCTCATCGTAGGAAACGCAGGTAGCGTTAGCAACCGTGAGGTCGCTCGTGGCAAGATCCACGTCCTCGTTCCAGAACAGAAGACCGAGCTCCTCTGTGCTTTCATCAACCCCCTCGTCCAGGATCTGTACTGCAAAGCACATTTTTTCATCGTATATCACGTTTCGGAGTCCGATCTCTGCGGTAGCGCCGGTTTCCGCGCCGGAAACGAGGATGACGCCTACGCCGACGGCGATAAGAAGCATCGCGGACACGAGAATTGCGATAAGCCTTGTACGCTTCGTTTTCATAAATATCTCCTTGTTTATTAAATATTTATACATAAGTATTATACAATTAAACATACAAAAGGTCAATGTACATTTGTTACTTTTGTCTATTTTGACGAAAAAGTTCTCCGTTTTACACAACACCCGGGAAAATAAATAAAAAACCACTTGCAAGATTTCAAAAAATGTAGTATACTA
Source organism: uncultured Ruminococcus sp. (assembly GCA_964483225.1). Taxonomy (GTDB): domain Bacteria; phylum Bacillota; class Clostridia; order Oscillospirales; family CAG-272; genus UBA1740. The sequence goes on from CAZABU010000035.1 coordinate 11,117, forward strand.
ATATCGGTAATAAATTGAAAGGACGTAATCCTATGGTATACAAGATCAACGTAGCGGGTGTGGAGCGCGAGCTTCCGCTTTGCCCCATCAATAAAAACATCAATATTGCCGCCTTTATTCTTTTTGGCGACGTTGAGCTGACGGAGAAGTGCGCGGAGGCGCTTTATGCCAAGGCTCCCGAGCACGACGTAATGATAACGGCTGAATCGAAGGGAATTCCTCTCATTCATGCAATGTGCCGCCTTTCGGGTAAAAACCGATACGTTCTTGCAAGAAAGTCTATTAAGCTTTATATGCGTGACGTGGTGGCCTGCGAAACGAAATCCATCACCACCGGAAACGTGCAGACTCTTTACATAAACGGCGATGACGCAGAGTTTATGAAGGGCAAGCGCGTGCTTATCGTTGACGACGTGATCAGCACCGGCGGCTCTCTTGCCTCCCTCGAAAATCTCGTCAACCAGTCCGGCGGTACTATCGTTGGTAAGATGGCTATACTCGCCGAGGGTGATGCCATCGAGCGTCACGATATCGTTTGCCTGCAGAAGCTTCCCTTGTTTGACAAGGACGGCAACGAGCTCTGATTTTTGATACAAAGCGCGACATTCGGGTACTCTCCGGGTGTCGCTCTTTTGTTCGAGTGGAAATTTTTTCTATCGTTTAATTTCGACAGATATGGCAATACTAACCTCACAGCAAAAACACACGTGGGGTACGGTATGCGAACAACAAAGGTCGAAATTTGCGGTGTTAATACTTCAAAGCTAAAGACGCTTTCAGAGGAGGAAAAACGCAACCTTCTAAGACAGGCAAGAGCCGGTGACGACAGCGCCAGAGACGCCCTTGTTATGGGGAATTTGCGCTTGGTACTCAGCGTTATTTCACGTTTTACTCAAAAAAACGACGGAGCCGACGATCTTTTTCAGGTGGGATGCATCGGACTCATCAAGGCGATAGACAATTTTAACCTCGATATGGACGTTAAGTTTTCCACCTATGCGGTGCCGATGATAATCGGTGAGCTGCGCAGATATCAGCGCGACAACAACTCTGTGAGGGTTTCGAGGGGTGTGAGAGACCTTGCGTACAGAGCACTCCGCGCCAAGGAGGATATCTGCCGCACCGAGCAAAGGGAGGCGACGCTTTCCGAGATCGCAAGCAAGCTCGGTGCCACGGAGCGCGCCGTAGGAGAAGCGATGGAGGCGATAGTTGAGCCTATCTCCTTGTTTGACAGCGTTTTTGGTGATGGCGATGATACGGTCTACGTAATAGATAAGCTGGCTGACGAGTCCGATTCCGACGAGATATGGGTAGAGAATATCTCCCTCAAGGAGGCGCTAGGGAAGCTCACCGAGAGAGAAATGGGCATCGTTGAGCGCAGGTTCTATAAGGGCAGAACGCAGATGGAGATCGCCGAGGAAATAGGCATCTCTCAAGCCCAGGTATCAAGGCTCGAAAAGGGCGCAATAGATAAGCTGAGAAAATATATGCAATAAGAAAAAATCCGCAGAGAAATCTGCGGATTTTCTAACTTTTATTTACATAATGCGCAATTTTACAGCATGAGTCCGGAAATCAGCTCGCAGAGCTCTGCGGGATTTTCTATGGCAACACCGCCAATGAGACAGGCTTCTCCGTAGAGAACCTTTGCGTAATTCTTGACGCCATCCTTGTCGCTCTCCCACATATCCTTCAGCTTGCTTGCTATGGGATGCTTTACGTTGATTTCGAGCACGATATTCGCGCTGGGAGCCATGCCGTTGGCGCCGGGCATCTTTTTCAGCACCTTTTCCATCTCTACGGACAGCTCGCCTTCGGTTGACAGACAGACTGCATGTTTTGCCAGCTCTGCGGTGAATCTCACCGCGCTTACCGAGCCGATGGCTTCCTTCATCGCGTTCAGCATTTCGGCACAGGATTCGTTTTCGCTCTTGACCGATGCCTTTTCTTCTTCGCTTGACAGGTCGACTGCTTCCGCCGTTACGTTCTTGAATTCCTTGTCTGCGTACTTGCCGAGCACCTTGAGGGCAAACTCGTCCACCTCATCCGTCAGATAGAGTATCTCGATTCCGCGGCTCTTGACCGACTCCACCTGGGGCAGCATTTCGATCTTATCAAGGCTCTCGCCCGCGGCATAATAGATCGCACCCTGATCTTCCTTCATGGCATCTACGTATTCCTTTAAGGATACGTACTTCTTTTCACCCGAGGACTTGAAGAGCAGCAGATCCTCAAGCACGTCGCGGTGCATTCCGTAGTCGGAGTAGATGCCGTACTTGAGCTGGATACCGAATGCGTCGAAGAATTTTTCGTACTTCTCACGCTCGGATTCCATCATCTTTGCGAGCTCATTTTTGATTTTCTTCTCGATTGCCTTGGCCATTACCTTGAGCTGTCTGTCATGCTGGAGCATTTCGCGGGAAATATTAAGCGAAAGGTCGGCGGAGTCTACAAGTCCGCGCACAAAGCCGAAGTAATCGGGCAGCAGGTCGGGGCATTTTTCCATTATAAGCACGCCGCTTGAATAGAGCTCAAGTCCACGCTCGTAATCCTTGGTATAATAATTGAAGGGCGCGTGCTGAGGGATGAACATAAGCGCGGTAAAGGTAGCGGTACCCTCGGATTTCTGCGTAATAACTCTCGCGGGCGCCTCGTAATCGTAGAACTTCTCGGTATAGAAGCCTCGATACTCATCCTCACTTACCTCGCCGGCAGACTTTTTCCAGATGGGAACCATGCTGTTCAAGGTTTCAATTTCGGTATAGCTCTCGTATTCCTCGGAGCCTTCCTTCTTTCTTGACTTGGTCACCTCCATCTTGATGGGGTAACGAATATAGTCGGAATATTTCTTGACAAGAGAGCGGAGCTTATATTCCTCGAGAAATTCCGAATACCGCTCGTCATCGGTGTCTTCCTTTATATTAAGAATTATCTCGGTGCCAAATCCGGCCTTTTCACATTCCGCGACGGTATAGCCGTCGGCGCCCTCGGATTCCCATTCGTTAGCAGTGCTTTCGCCGTATACCCTGGAGCGTACGGTGATCTTGTCTGCCACCATAAATGCGGAGTAGAAGCCAACGCCGAACTGACCGATGACGTCGATATCCTCTCCTTGATCGTTGTCACGCTTGAATTCGAAGGAACCGCTCTTGGCGATAGTGCCGAGATTGTTTTCAAGCTCGTCGGCGCTCATTCCGCAACCGTTGTCGGATATGGTAAGAGTACGTGCGCTTTTGTCTACCGAGAGATTTATGGCATAATCGCTGCGGCTGAGAGCAACCGTCGAATCGGTAAGCGACCTGAAGTAAAGCTTGTCAAGTGCATCGCTTGCGTTGGAGATAAGCTCGCGCAGGAAAATCTCCTTATGCGTGTAAATTGAGCCGATCATCATATCGAGCAGCTTCTTTGATTCGGTTTTGAATTGTTTTTTCTTCATTATTAATAATAACCTCCGCTGAAAACTGTTAGCACTCGCTTCGCGAGAGTGCTAATTGTATTATATCACCGAAAAACGATGTTGTCAATATCCTTTTGTGAATATTTCTTTAATATTGGTTCTATAATTTGCTTATGGTAATTTTGCACAAAAACATGCGGCGCAAATCGTCGGTTTTTGCCAAATGCGAAAAAAGATAAAAAAAGCCAAAAAATTTGAAAAAAGGGGTTGACAATTAAAAAATGATGTAGTATAATAGGTAG